>CAINFV010000001.1 GCA_903848235.1 Chlamydiia bacterium
TTGGGCATCTTCGAATAGGTGAGCTTCTCGCGAATTGCCGCCATCAGAACAATGGCCAGCCACCAGCCTAAACTCGCGCCAAAGACATAGACTATCGACGGGATCAGGGGATACTCGCGGATCACCATGAACAGCGTCACGCCAAGCACGGCACAGTTTACGGCGATCAAGGGAAGGAAGATGCCAAGAGCGCGATATAAAATCGGCGATGTGCTTTCTACCACAATCTCTGTCATCTGGGTGAAAGCAGCAATAATAGAGATAAAGACCAGAAACTCTAAGAACGACAGGTCAATGCCAGAAGCATCAATACCAAAGGTGCTCATCCATGATAAGGCGCCTGGCGCTGTCACATAGCGATGTAAAAACCAGTTTAAAATCCCCGACACCGTGATGACAAAGATCACCGCCATCCCTAGGCCATTAGCCGTCTTTATCTTCGAAGAACAGGAGAGAAAGGAACACATACCGAGGAAGTTTGCGAAGATAAAATTCTCGATAAAAATCGCCTGAATAAAGAGCCCCACAAGGTTCATAGGCTCATAAGGACCCATCCAAAACGTATCGGCCATACCTTACGCCCTCTGATAGTGTAATTTATAACGATTCAGGCCCCATATCATCATAGCAATGAGGAAAAACGCCGATGGGGGGACATTCATTAACCCAAGATTACGATATCCATCTGGGTTTTCAGCAGTGGCATACCACGACAGTGGAATCACCTGATATCCTAAGAGCTGGCCAAAGCCCAAAATCTCTCGTATCGCACCGATAAACCCAAGGATAATAGAATAGCCGATGCCTGCGCCAAGCCCATCTAAAAAGGCAGGAAGAGGGGATACGTTCTTTGCCATCCCTTCCGTACGCCCCATGAGGATGCAGTTGGTGATGATCAAGCCAACGAAGACGCTTAACACTTTCGAGACGTTGTACATATAGGCTTGGAGAAACTGATCGACGATAATGGTAAAGAGAGAAATAAATGCCAGCTGCACGATCATGCGAACAGTATCGGGGGTGTATTTTCGAAAAATTGAGGTGAGCAGACAGCTAAATGATGTGACAAAGGTCACGGCAATTCCCATGACAACGGCGTACAAGAAGCGATTGGTAACGCCAAGCGCTGAGCAGATCCCAAGGACGGCAACCAAAATCTGGTTGTTGTTGTACACCTGATCCGTACAGTACCGAAATACTCCTCCTGACATCTTCTTTTTCCCCTCACCCAATGCTGTTTTTTCCAAGCTGTTCGAAGAAGGGGCGATAGAGCTCAAGGTTATCCTTATATGCCCGTGTCACTCCATTTCCTGTAAGTGTTGCCCCAGCCATGCCATCGACGCTATTGACACCTTTTGGACTGTTTCCTAACGTGTCCTTGACGGTTCCCTTCACCACTGAAATACCTATTGGAGAGCGTGACATGTCAATCTGCCCCTGCTGATTGGGCTGAAATATCTTTTTCCCTAAGAACTGCTTCTGCCAGCTAGCCTCTGCAATAGTGCCTCCGAGGCCAGGCGTCTCCTTTTGGTCATACCAGGCAATCCCACGCACCGTCTCTCCATTAGGGAGAATGGAGATATATCCTACAATGCGATCCCACAGTCCAAAGCCAGTAATCGGTATCACATACCCTTCTGGAACTCCTTGTCCATCGACAGGCAATATCTCATAGATCGGCAGGTACTTCAGCGTCCCGGGTTTTGCTGTTTTCCACTCAGCAAGGTAGCGTGCCATATTCAACCCTGCCTGTGCATAGGTCATCAACCCTCCAGCACTATCGACAACCATGGGCCGCACACGAAGGCGATATACCTCAGCGACATCCCTAGCTGTTGCTTTTTCTTTGTGTTCCGACGGAACAAGCACCCCTCCACCTTTATTTTTCGCTGGGATAAAAGAGCCATCTTTTGCAATGAGAAAATATCCTTCAGGATCAAACACCTTGGCAGACAGAAGAAGCTGCTGGCTTCTGTCAAGCTCACGAGCCTCCTCTTTTTTCTCTTTGAGCAAGCTGGCAAGCAAGGATAAGACAGCGGCAGAGACTATGCTCAATGCCATGATGAAAAATATCGTCCAGGAGGTAGTAAAAGAACGTTTATACAGATACACAGGTTCCCCTCCTATACCATTTGGCAATACAATGATCAATCATGGGAGCGACGGTATTCCCTAGGATAATCGCCAGCATCATCCCTTCGGGATATGCAGGGTTCAACGTACGAATCACCACGGTCATCGCTCCGATAAACAGTCCATATATCCATCGCGACAGTCCCAAGACCGGTGATGACACAGGGTCCGTCGCCATGAAGACAGCGCCGAAAGCTAGCCCTCCAATCAGGAGGTGCTTATACGCTGGGAAACCATAGATCGCCGCTGTCCATGCACCATTATCAGCACCTAAAAAACTGGATCCGCTTTCCAAGCCAGCAGCGACAGCCAGTGCACCAATGACAACACCCGCCATCGTCTTCCATGAGCCAATGCCTGTTCCTATTAAGAGCAGCGCCCCTAACAGGCAGGCCACTGTTGACGTCTCCCCCATGCTTCCTGGCTTGTTACCGAGGAAAAAGTTCCATGGCGTCAGTATTCCTTGTTCAAATTTCAGCCGTGCAAAGGTCATCGCCTCGTCGAAGCTTTCTATGGCAAGGCCAAGCCCTCCTTCACGACGTAACCCCGTCACAAAACTCTCCAGCACCTCATCAGAAATATCTTCATAGGGCTGCGTTACTTTATGAGCGGCACTCCATGACCTCCATAACGGCTCGATGACAGCCCAAGAGCCAACAGAAGGCCCTACCTCTTTCCAGTGGGCACCGATGGCATCTACATGGATGCGGAAGACATCATGACTGACATTGTATTTCGACAGAGGCGTCGCCTGCGTATATCCATCTACCTGGGAAA
>CAINFV010000002.1 GCA_903848235.1 Chlamydiia bacterium
AGCATGAAAAAGTACAAGCAGAGCTCCAAAACTTGCTCAGCTTTGTCATTGAAGAGTCTTTTGGGGACGATAGAATTAGAGCCGGTACTGGGGAGCTGTGAGGTGGAAAACGGGAAGATAATAGAAGTGCGCTCGTATTACCTCGCGCATACCAACATCAATACCCTTGCTCTCCTGGAGGGAGGGGACAAGGGTACGAATTGGTGCCTACTACGGAGGGGGTGGGATTCGAACCCACGGTACGCGTTTAACGTACACACGCTTTCCAAGCGTGCTCCTTAAGCCACTCGGACACCCCTCCACTGACAACACACATCGACGAATGAACATCCGTCAGAGAAAACAAGTATACGGATCTACTCTTTTTCATCGAGCTCTCTTTCTATAGCTCCTCCTGAAAACACGTTGTTTGATAGCATACACCCTCGGTTCAAAAAGGAGATTGATCGTGTCGTTTCTACGATTGTTGTCGCTTGCTCTGTGCATTTCTCTCGGGACCTCCCTCGCCACAGAAAAGCAGCCTCTTGTCCTCGTCAGCGTCGCCGCCTATCAAGATATCGTCCAAGAAATGGCAGGAACCGATGTCGACGTTCGAACGGTCGTGCCCACCGGCATGAATTTTCATTCGTATGAACCAACACCAGGACATGTGATCTCACTGTCTACAGCAAAACTCTGGCTCACTATAGGAGCCTCTTTTGAAAAAAAGATTCTCGCCGCCATGGAAAGCACAGGCTCCCCGCCAGTAGTCGTCGATCTGCGGACAGGGCTACCCCTCCTTCATGACAGCAGATGCATGAGCTGCCAAGAAGCAAATGACACCCATATCTGGACCAGCCCCCGCATGATGAAAACCCAGATTACAACTATTCAAAACGCTCTCATATCAGCTTTCCCGGCCAAAAAAGTGGGGATCGAAGAGCGGTATACTACCCTGCAGCAGCGAATCGACGAATTGATCAAAATGACAGACGAAAAACTCGGCCCTGAAAAGGGGAAGATCATCGTCATCGCTCATGGCGCCTACGACCACCTATGCCATGACTATGGCATCGAACAACGAGCTATAGAGTCAGGAGGGAAAGAGGCAACAGCCAGAACACTTCTTGGGATAATCCAAGAGGCAAAGAGCAAAAGAGTGAAAACAGTGTTTTCTCTTAAGCAGTATCCCAAAAAGGGAATAGAGAGGATTGCTGAAGAACTACAGGCGAAGATTGTAGAGCTCGACGCATATCAACCAAACTACTTTGCAAGCATGCTCTCTACAGTAGATGCCTTAAATACCGCCTTGAACGAGGAGATTCAGTAACTCATGAGCTCTTCTATCAAAGTCGAAAACCTCTCCTTTGGATACCATCCCAAAGAATGCATTCTCAATGACGTCTCCTTCAGCGTCGCTGCAGGGCAGTTTCTCGGCATCATCGGGCCAAATGGAGGCGGGAAATCCACCCTTCTCAAACTGCTGCTAGGCCTCTTAGAGCCGTGGAAAGGGTCTATTTTGATAAATAATACCCCTCCGCCAACACCACGTGTCGGCTATGTCCCTCAGGCATTTCAGTTTGACAAATACTTCCCCATAACAGCTCTAGAAGTTGTTTTAGGAGGAAGGGCGAGAAACCTCTCATGGGCAGGGCGCTATAGCAAGGAAGACAGGGAAGCAGCACAGACAGCACTCGCCCGAGTGGGATTGTCTCACCTAGAATCCCACCCCTTCGGCTCTCTGTCAGGGGGACAGGCGCAGCGCATCCTCATCGCTCGGGCACTAGGATCTGAGCCTACCGTGCTCCTACTCGACGAGCCGACTTCCAGCACCGACCCATCGGCAGAAGCTGCTATCCTCGAGACAATCCATAGCTTGCAAGAAGGAATGACGATCCTCATGGTCACCCATAACCTCAGCGCCATTCTCTCTCATGTAGAAGGGATATTATGCGTACAAGGCGGCGCTGTCATGCTCCATCCCAAAGATGTCTGCGAGCACTTTGCCCTCGGCCTCTACCATATCCCCCTGTTGGAAACCCCCAAAGATCACCTCACACACCACAAGAAAAATCCATCATGACTGCATTCTTAGATAATCCCCTTATGCTCTCAGCCCTTATGGCAGGCCTGAGCGCAGCTATTGTCGGCGGCTCCGTAGGGACGTTTGTTGTTGTGCGCCGTATCTCGTTTATCAGCGGAAGCATCTCCCACTCCGTGCTCGCCGGCATCGGCCTTTTCTTATGGCTCGAGAGGTGCTATGGCTTCCCAGCAGTCTCTCCTCTCTGGGGAGCGCTGCTTGCTGCTGTCGCCTCAGCATTATTCATCGCTCATGCCGAACGAACATTCAAACAGCGCGAAGACTCTGTCATCGCTACCGTCTGGGCAGCGGGCATGGCCTTAGGTATCGTGCTCATCGCAAAGACACCTGGCTATACCGCTGAACTCAGTAACGTGTTGATCGGCAATATTTTATGGGTGTCACGGCAGGATGTCATCCTGCTAACATCTCTGGCGGGGGCAAGCATGCTGTTTATCGCTGTGAAATTTCAGCAGCTGAAGCTTCTCGTTTTTGATGTCGAAGAGGCAAAGCTCCAAGGCATCCCTGTCAACAGACTCTACAGCGAATTGCTCGTCCTCATCGCCATCACGGTTGTTGCCCTAACACAAGTGGTGGGTATCGTGCTTGTCATGACCATGCTCACCCTGCCACAGCTGCTCGCTGGCCTTTTCTGCCAGAGGCTGTCACTGATGATCTTGTGGTCAGTGATCATTTCTATGGCCTGCACCACTGCCGGCCTTGCCATTGCCTATTTTCTCGACTGGCCAGCAGGGGCATCTATTGCCCTGGTCTCAATTGCATTGTACATTATAGGGATGGGAACGAAGCAAACGGTGTTGAAATTGAAAAAGGTATAATAAAGGACGGAAAGAGAGGGATTCGAACCCTCGGTACCCTTGCGGGTACACGTCCTTAGCAGGGACGCGCTTTCGGCCACTCAGCCATCTTTCCTAAAAAGATACGAAACTTCTCTGTTCTTGAAGAGAGCCTATCCCACTCACTGATTTGGCCGCAAGAATGAGTTTGTACCACGTCGAAAATATACCTCTTCTTGTTCAAGAATCAGATGGCCGTTCAACGAAGTTGGGCCTCATGAATAGGCGGCAACTTGGATTTGAAGAAGTATGCCTACTGGATGGGACAACCATGCATCGACGCCCACAAATGCTAAAGTCCAGAGGCTTTTGCAAAACTCGCGATTGCGATATGCGAAGTGCCGGCGAAGGGCATAGCTTTGATCTCGACGAAACCCATAGTGGTAACTATAGGTGAGGAGAGATCGACGCTATGCACGAGCCGCCACGAGCAGAGCGCGGTCGCCAGTTTTGCAAAAGCCTCTCCAGTAAAAACCTCTTGATTATACCCAAATTGATACCTATCAACTGTTAAGCAATGCATAAACAAATAAATAGATCGTTCTTCAACAGATTATTTCATCGATAAATTTACCTTTCGAAATTTACTAGGAAACATATAATTCTGGCCGCAAATCTATTAATAGTAAGATCGACTTTACACAAAGTCGAGATAAGAACAACCGAGGTTTCCCATGAGTATTACAGAACGATTGACTGGCCCAACTCCCGCTCACCAACAAGCAGTCGCTTCTCTCCCCTCAAAACTGAGAGAAGATACCCCAGAACACGTAATCCTTCGAGATCTCATGAATGAAGCGCTGACTCATCCTGAACGATGCGATGAGATCATCGGTATCTTCTTCCAACAAATGAATGGCCTGATAGACACGTGCTCGAAAAGCAAAGATGGGGATCTTGCGAAGACCCTCAAGGTAGCCGCTCAATGTTTGAGCACGATTCATGACGCTTTTGCCGATGGTGATGTCGCGCAAAAAGCTCTGATCCAAAAACATGAAGAACAAATCGGAAGCGTCACTCAAACAGCGCTTGAATGTATCACAAGCATCCCGAAAAAGAAACGAGCACGCCCATCCTCCCCTCCTCCGCATACTCCTGAGGCAGACAAATCTCTTCCTCCACCTCCCGAAAAGAAAATGGCCGTCCCTCCCCCCAAGGAAATGCCAGCAGCACATGAACCCTCCAGTGAGCAGCTGGTAGCAGCAGCTCTCCAACGCCATGATGATGACGCGCTACTCTCATGCATTGAGGCTGGAGCTTCGATGAAGCTCTTCTCTTCTGGAGATAAAGATCGATTAGCAGCCTATGCAGCTACAACATTAAACGATGCCGCGTTAGCAGCACTCATCAGAGGAGGATGCCAGATCTACAATCCTGAAGGCCAGTCTCCAATCCTCTTAGACGCCGTCTCTTCGAGCCTGGTGTTGAGCGTACGCGCCCTTATCGAACGCCATGCAAATCTTCATACTACTGACGCTCAGGGAAATACAGCGCTTCACAGAGCTTTTCTTCTTGGCAATCCTGAGATGGTCCGCCTCTTGACGAAACTAGTAGACCCACAAGCAATGAATCGTTTTAGACAGACCCCTCTTCAGGCGATTCTCGATGTACGCCCTGAAAATATCGACTACCTTCAGCTTCCCGAATCCCGTCTGCCTTCCTTCTTCGAATCTCTTTTTACAAGGAAACCTGAAGAGCTGCCAGGAGGCGCTGTCTTTAAGACACCGGCACGAGAAACAGTCTTCAAGATCTGTGGAGGAAAGATACCTCCCATCCCCTTCGATATCGTCGAAATGGCATTTCTTGCCAATAACCCAGATCTAAACGCCGCGTTATTCCATGAGATGGACACCAACACGTTTCTTGCAGCATGCGCCCGATTAGAAAATCTCTACCCGCAAGAGAGTGTCAATCTCTTCATGGTGTCTCCTTATGCTATCAACCCCTATCATTTTCAGATGGGAGGGGCATCAGCTCCAGTACGTCCATTAGGAGCCAAAAACCCACGTCTCGAAACGTTTTTGAAGCTGTTCGATAATCTCAACTTTGCCAATCCCACAGCGCCACACTATGTTGACGCTACCGCATGGTGGAAAGAGTGTACGTCTGGTAGAGAGGTATTGCCTTGCCACGAAGCCATTGCCCATATACGCCAGGACCTTGAAAATGGGCTTGGAAGGATCATCCGCAAAGAACGCTATGCAGCTGTTCCTTCCTTTCAACCAGAAAAGTGGTTCGCACGAATGGAACTGCTTCTCAAAAACGTCATTCTTTGCCTCGAAGAAAAAAAGAATCCAGCAACAACGTTGAACACGCTCAAAGAACTTAGAGGGTGTTTTCAACATTGTGCAACAGCACTCACCACAACGGCGATCAACCTCTACGAACGCCTCTGTTTCAATATCGATCCATCACAACCGCACCTTGCCTTTCTGCGCCCTCTTGCCAACCATCGACGACAATGCTTCGATGATGCGGTGAACATGGTCCTAGACGGTGAAATCCACCACGGACATCATGCCCTTGTCGTCTTAGGCCCAGAGTTGGGATTAATAGGACATGAAGAGGCTGCCGCCTACGTAGATCCTGGGTTTCAAGGGGATATTCAACCTGAAGCAATCAAAAAGGATTTCTTCGCACGTTATACCTCCAGTTCGATCATCGAATGGCTGACGCAGGCGCTGCGCACGAACACAGATAACATACGAGATCCATATATTGACCTTCATAGGCACTTTATGAACCCACAATGGAATCATCAGCGTTACGCACCAATCCTTGAGCAACTCGCTGTGCTAGAAAAGGGGAAAAATACAGCAACCATCGACGCTCTTCTCGAAAAGAGCGAGATTGTAAAAATAAGTAAGGATCAGCCGCCACGCGAAGCCATCGAACAAGACCGCTTCAGTGATTATCTAGCGCACTTTGTCTTCGATGACATGGGGAAGTTCCGCCCGCAGGCAGCAGTCCATCTGCTCTCTTGCATGGGAGTCATCCAATCCAGCATGAAATAACTATCCCCCTGTTCTGACAAAAAGTCTTGTTACTATCTCAAAAGGCTCTAGGGAAGAGCCTTTTGAGATCTAACAAACACTTTATCGGCCCTTTACAAGCAGAGAAAATAATGAATCTATGCATATTGTGCTTCAATAATTTATTTTCAATTACTTGGTAATCGCCATGACAGCTTTAGTTGATTCACGCCACCCAGCTCCCATCTTTCGCCCCGGCCTGCAGCCTATCGGTGTACAGCACCACCCAATCCAAGAAAAGGCAACAGAACATCAGTTCTATCAACGAATTTTCCAGCAGATGAAAGAGGGTACTATTTCTCCAATCACTGGAGCCAAAATGTTCGAAGACCGCGTTATACAGCTCGTTCGTGAATACCAAGCCGCCCCAACACGGCAACAGGCACGACTGTTACGCATCAGTATGCAGGCTGTCACGCAACTGCAGGGCACAACCTATTTCTCAAAAGGCAGTGATAACGATCGAAAAATGCAACAAACCATCGCACAGGTCACAAAAAAAATTGTTGATTGTCTTGTGCAAAATGGACATCGCTCGGCAGGAGAGATGTATTTGATGTTTGGGTTCCCCAAGGAAGCATATGCTCTTCTTAAAGATGGAAAATTTCCATTCACAGAATCTGTAACAGCAGATCTTTTTCAGCCGCTCGTGCCTATCGCATATGCAGAACATGATGATGCGACTCTTCTGCTCCTCGCAGAAGCAGGAGCGAGCATGAAAGAGCTTCCCCTCGAAGTAAAAGCCCGCCTTACACAACGCGCTGTCGAAGGGCTGATGGACAAGGCTCTTCAACGCCTTGTCATCGATGGATGTCCCCTTCATGCAGCAGACGGCCACTCGCCACTCTTTCTCACCGCCGTCTCTTCAAACCTCCTCGCAGGCGTCAGGGCTATGCTCGATCGCAATGTCAATGTACAATCAAAAGATGAAAAGGGAAACTCCGCTCTCCATCGAGCCTTTTTCCTTGGAAGTCTTGAGATGGTGCGCCTTCTTCAAAAGCACATCGACCCTCAAATGAAGAATGCCAAAGGCCACACACCACTGCAGGCCCTGTTCAATGCCAGGGCGGATAATGGCGACCTGTTTCAGCTCAGTGAAGAGCGGTATCCAGCATTTCTGCAAGATATACTAGAGAGGCCCCCAGAGACATTTCAAGGCGTTTTGGTAGGAAGCGACGAGCTACAAAAACATCTTTCAAGACTTTCTAAGAATCACCTCTTCCCACTGCCAGGGGATTTAATAGAAATTGTCTTTCTGCTCAACGATACAGCACTTTCTACTGCTCTGTTTTCTGAGGTTTCACAGGAAGACTTCTCACACTCATGCCAACATATGCTCACCAGATACCCAAAAGAATGCGTCGATCGATTTGCATTCTCTCACTGGCAACTCGCCGGCAGCCATTACAAAACAGGCGGCGAGCACTTTGAACCGCCAACAAAAGACCCAGAAGCTAACCCTCCCTTAGGTCGCCTGCTAACTCTTTTTGATACTCTCAACTTTACAATGCCTGATGCAGACCACTACATCGACCCCGTGATGTTTCTCAAAAACGCACGCGAAAAAGACCCAGAAGTAGGCTCTGCGCGAGAAGCTCAAGTGTTGCTCCGCCATGATCTTGAGACATTTATTCAGCGATTCACCGAACGACGGCATTTCTACGGAGTGCCAGTAGCGGGCAAGCCAGAATTTACTATTTTCTTCGATCTACTTCCCCGAATGATCAAGCACATCATCGTCGCCCTGGAACAGAAAAAAGACCCTGCTGAGACGGAAAAGACCCTCTTTGCATTTATTTCAGCATCCCTTCTCTGCGGAGGGCGCTACGAAGAAACGGTACTCAAAGAATACCTGAAGGTGTGCTTCGGCAAGAGAGATGAAAAACCAGAAGAAGCACTTCTGAAAACCCTTGCAGAACTCCGATTTGAATTGTTTGAAGCCATCGTTGCAAGGATCCCAGACAATGATGCTCATGACTTTCTTGACGCTCGCCGTAACCTCGGAGAAAAATTCGGGATTCCAGGCTTCAAACAGGCGGCTACATTTGATGATCCGTATACGCGAGTCCATCGCCATGACGAGCGCATTGAAGCGGCGTTTATAGAACAATACAATCCACACGCCATTGTCAGCTATCTGATCCAAAATTTGGAGCAGAATTCAGAATTACGCGATCACTATCTAACGCTCCATAGAACACATGGAGCAGCAGAATGGAAGGCAGATCGCTACAACACAATCCTCGCAGAACTGACACGGATAGAAGCAGCGGAAGATAG
>CAINFV010000003.1 GCA_903848235.1 Chlamydiia bacterium
GCCACCCCAGAATTAAAATGCATTCTCTAGATGGCTGTAGCGCGAAGTTGATCCTAATGAATAGGCAAGCAGCTTAGATTTAAAACCCAAGTTGCTTGCCTATTCGTTCGTTGGACGGCCATCTAGAGCGCTTCGCTCCTCGTCAAGGGTTACACCCTTGACGTCGTCTCGAATTGCTCAATCTGGCTCGCCCTACATCGTTGCCCCTAACGAATAGGTGGTAACTTAGGTTTAAAAATTGACATAAGGCAAAAAAGTGATACTGTGTTGAGAGAGCGACAAATCGAATTTTTGGGGGGGAAGAATGGGGATACCAGAGTTAGGCGGGATAACCTTCGACGGCCTCAATCAGGCCATTGAGGCAGTAGCTGAGAAGAAGGGGAAACTGCAACTTGCTTTGATCGTAAAAAAAATACGAGATCAGACAGGAGAAGCGCTGAAGCCTAAGACAGACTATGCAGTAGCCAAAGCATTGGCGCAGAAATTGCAATGCTTGCCGGAAGACAAACGAGTACCTCTTGTGGGGGCCTTTAAAAAATGGGAAGGTTATGCGGCCTCTAACACAGGTACACGGGTGGTTGTTGAGGTTGCGGCTCATGAATTACAGGCAGAGACGAGCAAGGTTCCTGGCTGGGTAAGGCGTCTGGGTATTACCATTACAGAAGGGTGGAATACGGTAAAAATGTTTTGTGCCGGTAGGCGAGAAGGAAACCGCTTAGCTCAAATAGAAAAGACATTTGATATGTGGGTTGCTGAAAATGACTCCCAAGCATCTGCTCTAGCGGCGGACTCGACAGAAACAAAAGAGGATCCCTCTTCTAGAGGCGAACTCAGTGTTTTTGAAGAAAAAAAACCTGGGGCCGAAGGGATGGGTGATCTACTTGCGTCTTCCGACTGCGAAGCCCAGGTGATTGAGATTCATGGTGAAGAGAGGGGAAAAAAGAAAGGGCCTCCTCCTCCGCCCATAAGTGCTTTCCGCGCTGGTCAAACACAAAAGGCCGGTGTGACTGAGACCGGAAAGTCGCGTCCTCTCACCAAGCGTCCTGAGCATGAAGGGCAAGGTGTGGCTGCGGGCAAAAAAAAGGTGCCACCCCCGACCCCGCCTAAAAACTATCCAGTCGCTCATAAAACAGGGGGGCTCGGGGCCCAAGAAGTAGAGGGGAGGCCCATAGTTACTAAAGTGCCATGGTCAAGGGGAAAAGGAAAACCAGAGTCGCCTCCTCCAGATGAAGAGGTGTCGGAAGACGATGCATGGAGTGACTGATTAAGCTGTGTTTCCAAAGTCCATTCTAAGGGGCTTCAGAAAAAGACTTCTGATAAATAATTGCTGGGCCATCCTTTCTCTCGCATTCTACAAACTTTTCGAATCCCAACGTGTTGAGGATTTTGCCTATGGCAACGTTGTCAGCCCGTACGACTGCTGTCAGTAGCGAAAGCGGTTTTCCATGTATTAAATATCCACGAGAAATCGTCAGAGGAAGGTATCTGAGGACAACGGCAGAAATAGCTTCTGTGCCGACTCGCTTGCCCCAGAATTTTTTATGGAGGCAGACGGAGAGTTCTGCTTCTCCAGGGTTAGCTAAGGGATCAACAGCAATATGTCCAATGAATTCGTCGGTGAGATCATCAAAGATTGGGAAAGCGCTGTATGGGATGCAGCATCTCCATAAGCGCTCCCAGACCCCTTCAATAAGACACCGTATTTCGGGAAGGGTCTTTGGAGCTCCACCATAGCGAGAAGCCACCTCTCTGTCGCCGAAGAGCCTAGCGTATCTGCTGACATCGTCGAGGCCACAGGACGCAAGGTGGAGTCGCTCAGTGTCGATATACACCCTCAGCCCAAAGGATTCGTCAGTTAAGAAGCGGACGTCAACGGGCCCTGTATATGCTCCATGAATTTCCGGATAGTTAAAAACTGACATATGATCCTCATGCGTGTGATGGAAATAAGAAGCGGCGATTGTATCACAAATTTGTCTTACCCCAAGTTCAGTGACCGCCTTCGGCGGTCAAACTCCTTCCTCACTCTAAAGTTATCCACAATTTCCTATTTTCGAAAAAAATATGGACATCGTAAGTCGTTTATAATGAATCGTTAGCGTTTTTAGTGGCGTTGTAGTGGCTGAATGTTCTCTTGATTAATTTTTAGTATTTCATAAAATTCCATGCCCTGCTATTCTCTGGGCATGTATATAAAAAAGACCCTCAAAACAGATTCTAAGAACGGCAAGGCTTATTGCGCGTATCATTTGGTTGAATCCATACGCACAGAAAAAGGGCCAAGGCAGCGCACTCTCCTTTACATGGGCTCTGAAATTGATCTCCCAGAAGGAGAACATAAGCTTCTTGCCCAGTGTATTGGAGAAATAATTTCCGACCAGCGGGGATTTATACCTTATCCTGAAGACGTCGAACGGCTGGCCCAATTTTATGCTTCTCAAGTTATCCGTCGTTTATCAGTTGCTGATGGTGCTAAAAATGAAGAACTTGAACCTGAATTTGTCAGTATTAATGTTAATTCTATAGAGAAATCCGAGCCGAGGACAGTCGGCGCCGAACATATCTTGCTACAAATGGCTAATCAACTTGATCTTTCAAAAGAGTTGAAGGAACTCGGATTGTCAAAAACAGATATTTCACTTGCATTAGGCTCGATTATAGCGAGAGCCGTATTCCCAGACAGCGAAAGATCCACATATAATTGGCTTTGTAATGACAGCGGACTTGGTGAATTGCTCGACCTCGATTTTAAAAAGAGCTCCCTAGACAAGCTCTACAAAATCAGTGACAAGTTGCTCAGTCACAAAGAAGCCTTAGAAGTCTATCTAGAGGCTGTTGAGAGCGCGTTTCATGGCTACAAAAGCACAATAGCTCTTTACGATCTCACAAATACATACATGGAAGGACAGGCCAAATCAAACTCAAAAGCCACCCACGGCTTCTCTAAAGAAAAAAGATATGATTGTCCACTGGTGACTCTTGGACTCGTTATGAATGAGCATGGATTCCTAAATCGAACATCAATTCTTCCTGGAAATGCCTCAGAACCAAAAACGCTTGAGGAGATGATTAAAAATCTCAGCGTTCATCAAAGCCTATTCAAGCCCACTATCCTTCTAGACGCAGGAATCGCAACTGAAGACAACCTTGTCTGGCTCAGAGAAAATGGATATACATACGTAGTTTCGGCCCGGCAGGATGCGCCTTCTATGGACCTTGAAAGCGAGTTAGTCTCCGTTGGCGATCTTCACGATTTTGTAAAAGCGGCTTTAATTAAAGGCGAAGATAATAGCGAAGAAAAGTGGCTGTACTGTGAGTCCGAAGCGAAAGCCGCTGTTGCTTCAGAAATGAAACAATCTTTCAGAAGACGTTTCGAGGAAGATCTAAAAAAACTTTCGAATGGTCTAGTCAAGCCTACGAGTCGTAAGAGGCTCTCGAAAGTGATTGAGAGAGTAGGTAGATTGAAAGAAAAGCATAAAAGAATTTCTGGATGCTATGAGATCAATGTTATCCCTTCGGAAGATAAATCGACGGCCTGCTCCATTGAATGGAGAGTTATCGAAGAAAAAATGAGCGACAAATTGACCGGACAATACTTTCTAAGAACTAACCGAGTCAATATGGAAGCGAAGGAATTATGGCAGCTATACAACACCTTAAGAAGCGTTGAAGACGCCTTTCGTTTCATGAAGTCATCTCTAGGGCTTCGCCCAGTTTACCATCAGAAAGGGCATCGCGTTGATGGACACTTGTGGATAACAATTTTAGCCTATCATTTAATACAAAATTGCCTCTACCAATTGAAGAAACAGGGATTCCATTATCACTGGAAAACAATCCGTAAAATTATGGTGGGTCGCATAAGGGTGACTATGCAAGCAAAAACGGATGAGGGCAAAACGCTATACCACCGCAGCACGACAAAAGCAGAAGGCGAACAAAAAGAAATATATAGAGCCTTGGGGATGTCGCCCCAAATTCTAAAGTCGCAAAAAATAATTTTGTGAATTTCAAAATGTAGTGGCGAATCCATCAAACTTCATCGCGATCTTAGAGAGGAGGTCGCTGAACTTGGGTTACGCGGTTTTCTTCTGAAAAATATACGCCTGAAGAACACCGGGAGAGGCAACAGATAGGTCGGAAGATAGCCTCTCAAAATAGCTGTGAGGGGGGCTTCAAGATAGATTTCTCTGGGCTGTGAAGCGGAAGGTTTTCGTTTCTTTTGCGCCTTCCGAAATTTTCTTGCGTTTTTTCAGAATAGGCAGTCATAGTGCCGCGAAAAAAGGAAAGGAAAGGTAATGGATGTGGAAGTTGGCGCTCTGTATGAGCATTTCAAGGGCAAGCGATATCGAGTGTTAGCCGTTGCGCATCATAGCGAAGACCTGCAGCCGTATGTCGTCTATGAGGCCCTATACCATTCCGAGAAGTTTGGTGACCATTCAGTCTGGATTCGTCCGCTCGCTATGTTCGTCGAACAGGTCGAGGTGAATGGGGAAAAAGTTCCCTGTTTTAAGAATATTAGTACTAAACAACTGTGAGGATGATATGACAATTCCAATGTTGATGATGCAGCCATCTGTTTGGATGCAGAAAACTTTTTTTGAGATTGCAGAAGGTTTGAGGGGGAGAAAAATAGGGGAGGAAGGTCCATGTGAAGGAGGAAAATGTGAGATTGCTGTTCGCGTGACGGCCGCCGCCCATGCTGCCCTGCAATTTCTGTATGCTTCCCTTATGATAGTGCCGATATGTTTTGTCACTGCAGTGACGATACTCTTTCAACCTCTTTCTACTGGATTTTTTACAGAACATGGAAAGGTTCTTGAACGGCTCGCACTTGGTGTCGCAGCGGCAGTGGGTAGCCTATTGATTCCTGGTTGTGCATCAATTGCAACGGCGGTCGTCCCACGTCAGTTGAGTGACCTTCGTTCGCCTGCAGTGGTCTTTCCAATCGCAAGCCATGCATATCTTTTTTCATTCGTTCACCCCACACTCGAAGAAAAATGCGTGGCAACCCTTTCTTCGGATTATGATTTTTACAACCTTTCATCACTTCTTTCACCTGGGATCAGTCTATCTACCATGTTACGCAGAATTTTTCCTCTCCTTGAGGAACAGCTGTATCGCTGGCGCGTTCATCTGCCTCCCTCCATTTTGGATCAGGTTAACGATGGTTTTCTTGAGGTTGTAGCATACGACAGAGTGTTCGACAACTTCTCAGATGAGTTTAACTTGATCTGCGTGGTGGCGATAAGTCGTGCCGCCGGCGATGCTGTAGGAGGAGGGATCTCTGATGAGTGGCTCAGGGACCTTAGGGCGGCTCTTACATAGACGACATGGTATCTGCAAATACGTTGAAACGTTTTCTCTGGTTTGCTAGCTCTCAACTGTCACCGCTATAGAAAGAATCTCGCTGGGCTGGCTCGAAGCCTGCCTCTCTGATCATAGCCTTTACTTCGTCTGTTGTTGTCGTGTTGATATGTCCTGCGGCCCTGTGGACCGCCTCTTCACAGACAGTGCCGCCAAAGTCATCAGCTCCATAGCGCAGAGCGGCAATGCCAGCGCTCTTTCCCTCTCCAAACCACGAGGCTGTGATATGGTCGAAGTTATCGAGGAAGACGCGACTGAAGGCAATAATTCGAAGGTAGGCCTCTGCTGAGGCTGTTTCTGTCACATACCTGCCCAATGGGTTGTTCTCGCGCTTATAGCTCCATGGGATAAAGGAGAGAAAGCCTCTGGTGGCTTCTTGAAGAATGCGCAGTGAGGAGAGGTGCTCAATGATGTCTTCGGCAGTTTCTACATGGCCGTACATCATCGTGGCTGTGGTTCTAAATCCAATTTCATGAGCTGTCTTATGGACGTCAAGCCACCCTTGAGGCGATAGCTTATGAGGTGAGATGCGCTGGTGGACACGCGATGAGAGAATTTCTGCTCCACCCCCAGGGATGGTACGCTGCCCTGCATCATAAAGCCGCTGCAGCGCTTCTCGTACTGAGATTCCACTGGTCTGTGCTGCATACTGGATTTCAGGAGCCGAAAAAAAATGGGGGTGGATCGACGGGAACTGCTCTTTCGTTCTGCGGACTAGCTCCACCAAGTAGTCAATTGTGACGGAAGGGTGAAGTCCTCCTTGGAGGAGGACGGTGGTAAGCCCTGCTGCATGGGCACGCCTGACATCATCCATCACCTGGCAGGGTGATTTGTGATAAGCATCAGCATCTTCTTTTTTCCTACGAAAGGCACAAAATGCACACCCAGTAGTACAGATATTGGTGTAGTTGGGATTAGTGTCGAGGACAAAGGTCACCTGTTGCTTCGGGTGTTTTGACTGTCGCACGCTCTGTGCCAGAGCTTGCAGCTCCTGTAGAGAGGCCGAGGTATAAAGAGAAATCCCTTCGCTGGGTGTCAGACGGTGCATATAGTATCTCTCCTGAAGAGAATTGGGTGTAGGTTGCCACGCGTTTAACCTGGAAACAATCAAGGAAGCGTGTTGAGTTTTTCTCTCGTAAATAGCTCGAAGCAATCGCTTGCTTTTTATGCCTCAGAGATATACTTTCAAAAGACTTTACAGTCTAGACTATTACGTTTCATTTCACGAACGTGAAGAGTTTCGATTGGCTCGATAGCTGCTGTCGATCCTCCTGTGGTCTTAGCGCCAGAGGAGAAAAGGGTTTTTTTTGAAGATGTTTCTGTACTGCGAGAAGAAATACACATGGATCAAGAGCTTTCGCCATTACCGCTTCCTGCTGAACCTTCCGAAGAACTGAAGGAGCCTCTTCTCAAAGAGAAGGAAGAGCATCTTCGCGAGCAACCGGAGCATGATGAAGGCGAGCACAGGCCGGTGCTCCCTCAAGAATTTCTTGCGCAGATAGAGCGGTTAGGAACTCCAGAGGAAAAACTTGATCGCGCCGTTGCCTTTATGCAGGAGATTTTAGAAGGAGGGGGCCCTCATCAGTTTCGGGAGTTTTGGGAAGCGCGACGCTTGTGTCTGGAATTATTCCAGACCCCCATCCATCCCACTGTCAGAGTGCGCCTCTGGACACGCTATAGTGAGCTGTGCCGTGAAGCCCGTCGCCTCAAAGAACTGTTTGAAGAACAGAGCTCTTTTGTCACCGAACAGGTAGAAAAGGCGATCGATGCTATCGAAGAAGATTTTTCGACTCTCGACGCCAAGCTGGCCACTATGCCAGAAATCGAAGCGCTTCGTGGGTGCAAGAGCATCACCAATCACTTCGGCCAGTACCAGACGCTTCAACATGAACTAAATTACTTAAATTCCTTTGCATCAAGGATCACAGCACTTCGAAAAGAAGTGCTGAAGACAGAGATCAGACACAAGCAGAAGGCGCGGCTCCTCGAACGCCTCCGTGTCCTCGGGGATTGGATTTATCCTCGCAGAAAGCAGGCGATCCATGATGTCAGCGAGCTGTTTTTAGCGGATGTGGCTGCTTTTATCCAATTAACGTTTGTCGGCGAGCTGAAGACCCATGAGCTGTTCGACGCTCGTGAAGAGATAAAGACGCTACAAGGTGTTGGCAAGCTGCTGACCTTAAGTACGGATGCCTTTACAAAAACTCGTCTTCAGTTAAGTGAATGCTGGGATAGCATCAAAACTGTGCTTAAGGAGAAGAAAAAAGCGCAGTCTGAACAGCGGCAGACCTTCCGCCAACACAAAGATGAAATTTTCGCAGCCATTGACACTGCGAAGTCTGCTATCGAAGGTGATACTCTGAAAGGAGACGACGCCTGGAAAGAGCTTCGCAAGATCGATAGCCACATGAACTCTCTTTCCTTAGGGCATCACGATGTGCGCGCTGCTCGTGAGAAATTACGAGAGCTCGGTGCTCTTGTCGATCAGAAAAGAGGTGGCTTAGAAAAAGAAACTCCTCGTGTGCGTGCGGAACATAAGAGTCCCGCGAACGAGCTTCGCAGTCGTGGAGAGGCTGTCTTAGAGATGGCAGCAGGCCTTACGGATATAGAAGGGGCCTTTCTGACTCTCCAGCAGGATGCAGCGACGAGAGCTTTGTCGAAATCAGAACGTATTGAACTCGACCGTGTTTTCTCAAAGATCCAAAGGAAGATTGCTGGTTTAAGACACGAACGTCTGCCGTCGCTGACAAGCGAAGAGGCGATCGAAGAAGAGTTAGCTGTCCTGGAAGATATGCGCGTTGAGATCAAGCATCAGCTTGAAGTATGGCGTAAGGCAAGCGGAGGGTTTGGCTGTGATTTCTCAGAAGGCCTGCGCTATCAAGAGCTGGCAGAAGATGCACGAGGCCGCCTCGAAGGAATCGAGGTGATGATCGAAGAACTCGAGGGACGACTCGAAGCTGAAAACACAGAGTCGAGCCAGTGACATACGTAGCAGTTGATGTAGATGGAACGCTGACTCATTCTAATGTGAGCTTTGCCTTTGGCCGCTTTTTATACCGCGAGGGTGTTATCTCCTTCGCTCACGCCTGTATGCCAGCCTTCTTCTACCTGGCCCATTCGCTCGGTTGTATCTCCATCGAACGCCTGCATCGGTTCATTTTTCAAACCCTCTTTCTTGGGCGACCGAAAGATCAGATTGAGAAGTGTGTCGATGTATTTCTCGACCTTCATGGGCAACAGCTCCTTCGCCCTTCGATCAGGGAAGAGATCGCTGTGCTGCGACAACAAGGAGCTCGTCTTGCCCTTCTCTCGTCATCTCCGGACTTCCTTGTAGAAAAGGTGGCTCGGATGTTAGCTATTCAAGAATGGGTTGCTACAGAGTATGTCGTCGATACGACAGGGGTCTTCGCCTCGATAGGACGGATTGTGACGGGTGAGGTAAAAGCTCAAATTGTCAGAGAGATAAAACGCCGTGATGGCGTTGCGATTATTGCCATGACAGACAGCATGCTTGACATGCCATTGTTAGAAGAAGCTGACGAGGTTGTGGCCGTCTATCCAGATAGGCGGTTGAAAAGCGTTGCGGCCCAACGAGGATGGAGGATTGTGAACAGTGGCTAAGATCGCTGTCTTCGGCGGCTCTTTTGATCCGCCCCATTATGGGCATACCAATTTACTTGTCTGCCTCAAAGAAACCTATGGCATTGACGAGGTGTTGGTGATCCCTGCCTGTCTTAACCCCCTTAAGCCTCCTGTTGCTTCTCCTGAACAGCGCCTTGCTATGTGCCACCTTCATTTTGACGATGTCCCTGGGTGTTCGATTCTGGACTTTGAGGTGCGTCGCCCGACGGTCTCCTATACAGTGGATACCCTTCGATGGTTGATGAAGTACCATAGGGGCTTTGAGCAGGCAGAGAGGTTTGTGTTGCTTGGCGCTGATGTGATCCCTTCACTTCCACAGTGGAAGGAGGTCGACGAGATCTTCTCCCTTGCCCGCCCTCTGATTGCCGCTCGAGGGGAGGTTGACCCGAGGCTTGTCTTGGAGCTGACGCCGGTGCTGCTGCAAGCCGTACGCGATGGCTGGACAGACACCGGGCTCTTTGATATCTCTTCGACGGCTGTCAGAGACCGTCTTCGCCGATGGCTGTACGTTGAGCATCTTGTGAAAGAGAGCGTCGTGCGATATATTCACTCATCACACATCTACCAAGAGGAACCATCGTAAGCGTGGATATTCCTGAAGAGATTCGGCTTGTATGCCAAGCCATCATTGATAAAAAAGGCAGTAACGTTCTGACCCTCGATGTCCGGGGGGTGTCGACGATCACTGACTATTTCATCATCGCTGAGGGGTCTGTGCCCCGGCATGTGATTTCATTGGCTCAATATGTCGATGAGGTGTTACGGAAGAACAAGATTACACCTGTTCACAGCGAAGGACTGGCCGATGGGGATTGGATAGTCTTGGATTATATGGATTTTATCATCCACTTCTTTGTCCCTGAGCTGCGTCATCACTATGCGCTCGAAGAAGTCTGGAAAGAGGGGGCTGTGGTGAGCGTCCCTGTAGAATATGGGCGTTCTCCCCCCTTGATGGCAACTACGGATATGGAAGGGTCTAAAAAAACAACGAGCGAAAAATACTAAGAATAACAAAAGGCGCTTCCATTATAATGTTTGCGAATTAGAAGAGGGTACAATGGCAAAGAAGCGGATTGTCGTTACTGGCATGGGTATTGTTTCATGTCTTGGGAGCGATCCTGATATCTTTTATCAACGGTTATTGCAGGGAGAAAGTGGCATTTCTCCGATCACAGCATTTCCCTGTGAAGAGCTTCCATCACGCATTGGTGGCTATATTCATGATTTTGACCCCGGGGATTTGATCGAAAAAAAACAAGCGCGCCGCGTCGATCGCTTTATTGCGTTTGCGATATGTGCTGGAAAGAGGGCCATGCTTTCTGCAGGTCTTTCTCTGACGGCAGAAGGCATTGACCACACACGAGCAGGAGTGATCATCGGCTCTGGAGTGGGTGGCATGCTGACTTTCTTTGATAATGCCAGGGCGCTGGTGGAAAAAGGCCCTCGACGTGTCTCTCCCTTCCTCATTCCTTTCATTCTCACTGATATGGCAAGTGCGCTGTTAGCGCAAGACCTCGGGTTCATGGGACCGAACTATTCTCTGTCAACTGCCTGTGCTACGAGCAACTACTCCATCATCGCTGCAGCAAATCATATTGCTCGTGGGGAAGCTGACTTGATGGTCTGTGGTGGCACTGAAGCGCCATTAGCTCCAATAGGCCTCGCAGGGTTTTCTGCGATGAAGGCGCTCTCGGAGCGCAATGACGCCCCCCACAAGGCATCGCGTCCTTTTGACAAAGGCAGAGATGGTTTCGTCATGGCAGAAGGGTGCGGCGTTCTCGTCCTCGAGAGTCTTGAATCTGCAGATCGCCGTGGCGCTCCTATCCTTGCCGAATACCTTGGTGGCGGTGTCAGCTGCGATGCGTATCATATGACAGAACCTCGTCCTGATGGCCTTGGCGTTGCTCTCTGTATCGAACATGCATTGAAAGACGCTGGCATTAAGCCCGAACAGGTGTCATATATCAACGCTCATGCGACATCAACGCCCGTCGGCGACCTGTCGGAGATCAGAGCTCTGGAACGAATCTTCCTTCGACCCCAGACAGTGGTTGTCAACGCGACAAAGTCCATGGTGGGTCACTCTCTTGGCGCTTCGGGGGGCATTGAAGCGATTGCGACGATTCAAGCGATACGAACCGGCGTTGTCCATCCTACAATCAACCTTGAAGATCCTGAAGATCTTTCTTTCGACGTGCCAACAGAGAAGAAGGCCGTCGATATCGAATGTGCAATTTCCAATTCATTTGGCTTTGGAGGGCATAATGGGACTGTGGTCTTTGCTCCATTCCAACGGACTGCCAGGTAACGGCCGATGACGTTGCCAGAGATCAATGAGCGCTCATACGGTGTCGTTCCTCTGACAGTGCGAGATGAGGGAGCCTATATTTTCATCGTGCAGCATCATTCAGGGGCATGGCTTTTCCCGAAAGGCCATGCAGAACCTGGAGAAACAGCGCGCCAGGCAGCGGAGAGGGAGCTGGCTGAAGAGACAGGCCTTGTTGTTGAGCGCTGGCTTGACCATGCGCCGTTTGTAGAGCGCTATACTTTCTGGCGAGGGCAGACACGGATCTATAAGGAAGTGCACTATTTCCCTGCTCTTGTCAGCGGCACTATCTGTCTTCAACTCAATGAGATCAAGGCGGGGCGTTGGGTGTCAGTGCTTGACACCCTGTCGTGCGTCAGCTTCCCAGAGATGAAGCAGATCGCACAACAGGTCTATGAGTGGCTCAAGGGATCGGAAAAAAATAACTAAAAAGATTCGGCCGGCTTTCGATCAAGTGATCTTTTTTTGCGGCCGTTCGTCAAAATTTCATTTTTTCTCATCAGTGCTTTTTGCTCTCAATGTCATTTGAAAGCTGGGGAGCTCAGCCCTCCAGTTTTTCCGTCGACGAACAGTCACGTGAATCTCAGGTGTTGTTTCAGGAGATAATTCTGCGTTGATGGGGGGGAGAACAGGCTTTTCTGGCAGTGAAGTCAGATGAGGATCAAGAGCACTGGTCTCTTCAACTGGCGCTTCCGGTGGCAGAGTTTCCGCAGTTTCTGGGAGGCGAGGAGAGGATATAGATGGAGCTGCGAGAGGGTCTTGTTGTAGCCCACTGTGCGCGTCGGATTTTGGAGAACGCTTACTCATGACATCAAAAGTGGGGGAAGCGAAGCGAGTCTCTGGCGAGATGGAGCTTTCGGTTGATTCAGATTCTAAGGCGGCAGATGGTGGCGGGGATATAAGTCCTGATCGGTTGATAGGAGGAGATGTCGCATTGAGGTCTTCCCGAATAGGCATCTCCTCTGGGAAGTGCACGTCTCGTTGTAAGATGCGCGTTGGCATTATAAAGACCTCACGGTGTCCCGCTTGAATCACTTCTACAGGGATAAATGCTCCCTGAGTATTTTTGTATTGAACACTGTCAGCCAAGGTTGTTCCCAGGGTAGGGTCTTGTATGACGGCCCCTTGTGAGGGGGGCGAGTCTAAAGCGGTAAAGTGCGGTTTTGGTATGAGTGGCAGATGAGGAAAGAGATGATCATCGCTCTGAGGGATAGTGAGTGCTTGATCGTGGATATGTGGGCGTGCGCCTTGGATACTTTCTTTTACAGAACTCTTTGGTGAGTCTTGGACTATCGACGGGCCCAACAGCTGGTCATACTCTTCTCTCGTTAGCTCTTTGCCAGGCCCTCTTATAATGGCACCTCCGTTCACATTTGCAGGTATTTTTTCCTGCTGAGCGCATCGTTGTTCTTCTGCTTTCAGGTCAACGATAAGATCTGCCTCTGGAGATTGTTGCGCTGCTGCCAACTCAAGATTTGTTGTCTTGATCAGTCGATTAAACGTCCGACATGCTTTGGCACATGTTCTGGCCAGATTTGAATCGTAGGAATCAGAGGTGAGAATAGTCGCCAAGCGGCATTTAAACTCTTTTATTGATTTTTTCGGCTGCAGTTGATTGAGATAGCCGCCGATAAACCAATACATAAAGATTTTTCGAACTCTTCCCCATCGATTGATAACCTCGAGGTTGGCTGTAACAACGGTTGAGGGTTCGTGGGGGGTCTCTGCGAAAAGGTGGATGGTTTCTAGGGCTTGCTGGAGTTTTTGGGACGATAGATTGATCGACATAGGCTGTCCTCTCTGTAGCAATTTGGGGTTAAAGAATGCTCTCTAGAAAACTTTGATGAAGCGTACCCATGGGATAGGGATTCTGTAAAGATTTTTTGGCATTTCACAGATATTCCGAACTGAAGAGGCTTTTGCAAAACTGGCGACCGCGTTCTGCTCGCGGTGGCTCGATGATAAAATCGATCTATCATCACCCATAGCGGCCACTATGGGCCTCGTCGAGATCGCTTTTCTTCTCTTCGACGGCGCTTTGCATATCGCAGTCGCGAATTTTGCAAAAGCCTTTGAATGCCCATGGAACGTACGTTTTCTCATGGGACTTTGCTGTTTTGACTGTGGACTTGATAAACGCGCTGGATCTTCTCTCTTTGTGTGTTCTTGTCTGTGTCGAGCTCCTGAAGAAGAAACAGGCGGGCGTTATTGAACAAAAAATAAAGATGTAATAAAGGATTGCACGGACGTATTCTTGTATTTGTCCGTAATATTTAAAAAGGATGTTTTGTTATGACTGGTAAATCTTTAGTTATTAATATTGATCCAACTTTATCTCCTGTTTGTATTCGTGAAGTATTAGAGGGGATGGATCAAGGGGATTTGGTGGAAAACGCTCTTGACGCTATCTGTCGAGCTCATGAATTACAAGCGTTGTTTGAGAGTACGCAGGTAGAGCAGGAGCGTTCCGCAACCTATACTGATGCGTCAGATCGTCATATTGTTGATTTAACAGATCAAATCAAGGCACGGGATCTTGAGATCGATGGCTTAAGAAAAGAAAAAGAAAAAAATGTAGCTGCGCTTGACGACGTACGAAAAGCTTGCGATGTTCTTCGTCTTGAATTGACGGCGAAAGAAGTTGAGCTGAAAAAAAACGGTGATGTGGTGGCCTTCCATATGGAGGAAATTGCAAGATTGAGCAGGATCGCTGCTGAGCAAGAAGAGGCTCTCCGTTCATTTGAAATTGCTATGCAGGAAGATTCGACAAAAAGTGAGCAACACCATGCAAAGTTTTTAGACTTGCAACGTGCTCTTGAGAAAACCCAAGGAGAGAGGGATCTTCTTGTTGCCGACCTTCAGAGCAAAAACGAGGTGTTGGAGAGCCTTACCTTAGAGAAGACTCGTCTGACAGAAGAGCTGAAGATCCAGCAAAGATTGGTCGAAGAGAAGGATGTGAGAATTGAGCGGCTGACTGAACAAATCCATCTCGTAAGTGTGGAGGCTGAACGCAAGGGAGCTGAGCAGATAGATAGAATCGCCGCCCAAGTGGCTGCAATGGCAGTTAAAGACGGAGAGATCGCTGCCCTTCGCGCTGCTGTCGCAGAGAAAGATCGAAAGATCGTTCGTCTGAAGACTAAAGTTCATTCTCTGCGAGAAGCTGCAAACTTGAAGTCCTAAGCTCGACGTTGTACAATTTTGAGGACCGCCTTCGAGAGAGCTCTTCACAGAAGAGCTCTCTTTTTTTTACCCTTTCTCTTCCAATTGATGGCAAAGTTTTTTCCCGTGCTCAGCGATCTTCACGGTGTTCTCATCTACTCTTGTAATAAAGTTTCCATGAAGTAGGAGGTGCACGGCATGGCGACAGCTTTTGTCGGTTAGTCCTAGCGCTCGCCCTACGGTCAGGATATCTGCATGGGGTGGGGTTCGGAAAATTGTTAAGAGAACTTTCTCTTCTTGCGTTAGCTTTTTTTGGGCTGACATGGAGTTCCTTTTGTCACTCGTTGCCCCGTGGGGAGGTCCTCGACGAGAAATCCGAGATCTTTGATACGAGCACGAAGGGCATCGCTTTTTGCCCATTCTTTCTGCTGCCTTGCCATCAGGCGTTGAGATAGAAGGGCCTGAACTTCCTCAGGGACACTATCTTCTTCTGGTTCAATCACCGCCAGAATGGCATCTACCTTCTTCAAGAATGCCAGTGCGTAGTGACGGTCACCATCACCCATCCCTGTGGTATCTAAGAGGTGGTTTCCAATACGGATGAAGTCGAACAGAGCAGCAAGGCTCTCTGTGATGTGAAGATCGTGGGCTAGGGCTGTGCAAAACCTATGGTCGGCCCGGTCGACAGCTGCTTTGAAGTCAGGGGAGGGCATCTCAGTCCCTGCGCTTCCTTTGAGACGATCTGAGAAATCTCTGATTCTTTTCACACTTGCCGATGCGGCTTCGAGAGCTTGTGTGGTGAAGTTGAGTTGAGTTCGATAGTGGTTGCTGATCAGGAAGTAGCGAATGGCGA
>CAINFV010000004.1 GCA_903848235.1 Chlamydiia bacterium
CTCACTTTCACCCCATCTTCTCAACAACGTCACCATCCTTGTCGGCGATCTACTCGATCAACGCTCTCTTCCGACACTTCCCACTGATATTGACGCCGCCTATTACCTTGTCCACTCCATGAGAGCACAAAGCACTGGCTTTCTTAACGCGGAAGCCGCCTCTGCAAAAACCTTCCTTCAACTTCTCAAACCCACGAAGTGCCAGCAAATCATCTTCCTCAGCGGCTTGTCACACGGCACCTCGCTCTCCGAGCACATGGCCTCCAGACAAAATGTAGAAACTATATTACAAAAAAGCCTCATCCCAGTTACGGTCTTCAGAGCCGGAATTGTCATCGGCGCAGGGAGTGCATCGTTTGAAATCCTTCGAGATCTTGTAGAAAAGCTCCCTGTCATGATCTGTCCGCGATGGGTAAACAGCCGATGTCAACCTATCGCCCTCGCTGATGTCATAACCTACCTCCAAAGAGCGCTGCTGAATCCGTCCAGCCAGAACCGAGTGTTCGAAATTGAAGGCCCCGAAATCCTCACCTATGTGAAGATGTTCCGCCGCTTTGCGCTCTTTCGCGGCCTTCGGCGATGGATGTGCCTCGTGCCGGTGCTGACTCCCAAGCTCTCCAGCTACTGGCTGTATGGCGTCACCTCCACTCCCTTTCCGCTTGCAAAAGCCCTTGTCGAAAGCCTCACAAGTGATGCTATTTGCCAAGACAAGGCCATTACCAGCGTCATCCCTCATACCTGCCTTACCTACGAAGAATCTCTCCTTCGATCTTTTGGTCTCATCGAACAACAATCGGTTATCACAAGTTTCGAAGATGCTGTTGCCAAGAGTCGCAAGAATCCCAACTTCCTCAACTACATTCAGCCTCCTCATTTCGGCTGCACGTCATGGGTCGGCCAACGCCCCTATCGCAACAAAACAGAAGCCATCGAACGTCTGTGGAGAATCGGGGGAGATTAGGTTAATTCAATGACCATATCGCAACGTTGAGAGTCAGCGCGTAGAGAGACCACAGCAAATACGGAATCCGGACGATCCCCGCTACTCGACGTATTCGATAGAAAGTCACGACTGTTGCCACAATCACAGCCAGAAGAACGACAAGGTCGAGCAGCGCTGTCGCTGGGGAGTGACAGCCAAAAAAGAAATATGACCAGAACCCGTTGACAAGCAGCCCAGCAAAGAACAGCACATAGGCTTTTCTTTTTTCGGCCACTGGCGCCTCAGTACGATAGACAAACCAGACGGCCAATGCCATCGAGAAGTAAAGCACAGTCCACACTGGGCCAAAGACCCAGCTTGGTGGATTCCACGCAGGTTGCCGAAGCAACGGATACCATGTTATCACTGCATCAACAGTGGTCAGCATTGAAAACCACTGTACTACCAACACCGGTATGTACCACAATATCAGCTGAAAAAAAGCTTTCATCAATCGACGAGGCGGAGACCATGACCTTTAGGTCATGGAGGAAGCCTCGCTCCTTAGTTAAGTATTAAAAATGAGAGGGTTCCCTCTCACAAAATGCCCTTACGGGCTCGTATAAAGTTCGCATTGACCTTGTCTTTTGTGGGTTTTTGTAGACATCCATAAACGCCACCTGTTGATAACCATATCCATCACCACGCTGAACAATTTTGCAATGGCGATGCGATATCCCCTGGATTAATCCTTGTGGGGTCTGTATGTTAAAACTGCCCGAGGAACGTACTGCAATACGGCCAACATAGGTTCCAGCTTTTTTTCCGGTTGGTACGATGGCTTTAGCCATATCACCTGTCTGAAATCCCAAAGACTTGCTTTGTGCGTGGTAGGTATCCACGTGGAAACCCGTAGGCTGTCAGTCGAGTGCGTTGATAACAGCCACGTCCCATTGCCTTGATTTTTAATACTGGTCTTTGCCAGTTGGTAACAGATTCGACGTTCCCAACACATATTGCATCAAGGGCATGTGTTTTGGGAATGGCCAGTCGTGAACGGTTCCATTTTGTTGTGCCGCCAGTACTTGTCTCCACTGGCAATCCTGTTTCTTTGAGGGCGTTGTAGAGCGCCAATCGGGTGCTGTTGACTGCCGAAACATCCTTGAGCGACGTTTTGGTTTTTGAGAGGATACGTTGTAAGCGTTCGGGCTGCTTGGCTAAAAACAACTCGATGAGCATAGCTCCCTTTTTTTGGTTACAAGGGATGCAGGCCAGTGTGAGATTGCTCTCCCGATTACTGCCGCCATTGGCTCTGGAGTGGATGTGATCAAGATTCAATGGCACATCCTTGGCGTCGCAGTATGCGCACTTTCGACCCCATTTCTCTAAAATATATTCTCTTTGTTCAAACCCAGCAAGGGTGCCTTGACTGTATTCCACACCGGAGATTTCTGGGTTGTCCATTTGTTGCGTATCGAATCGTACCAGCTCCATACTCAACGCGGACACTGGCGACCAACGTGACAACCTCTTCACCCATGCCATTGTGGTGTCAATGCGATGTTGCAATGATGGGGCAAGCCATCCTTCGGCCTTGTTGCCTCGATTCAGAAATCGTGGAGCACGATACCTGAGATTCCCTCGACGGCGACGTCGCATCTGACGACGTGCTGTTAACGCCTCACTAATTTGGCGACCCCGATGCTCAAGCTCAAATAGGCTAAGCACAGAGATACAGCCGTCTTTTGTTGTGCGCACAAGCCCTATGCCAGTAGATTTGCTGCCAGGGTCGAGCTTGATCTGTACTTCTTGAAACTCACAACTTTTTGCACTACGATCCACGAGTCGTATAACAAATGGCAGAACACGATGTACCCGTGCACGTCCACGTTCGAGTAACAACCTTGCTCGTTTCTCGCTGCAGGGCATGAGCGCCGCGCCTTTCTTATCCAACACAAATACAG
>CAINFV010000005.1 GCA_903848235.1 Chlamydiia bacterium
GCCATTAGCCTGACGCGCGATTTTGCCAGTCTCGAAAGAGATCTCTTTGCCGGCAATGGTAACAGAAGTTTTTTTAGGATTCATGCTATGTGCGCTCCGATGGAATATGTGGACGATGTCTTAGAACCTGGGTTTATACGCGAAGGGGGAAGACAAAGTAGGCTGTTTATAGAATACGTTATCATGAGACAAACGTGACACCACGCTGTCCAAAAAGAAAAAACCGTCGCCGCGCCTTGTGAGACAAGGCGGGGACGAGTTGTACGGAATACGAAAAATTTATCGTCGTAAGTTAAGCTTGGCAATGAGAGCCTGATATCGCTTCGTGTCTGTTGAGTTAAGATAATCCAGCAGGCGACGACGTTGCCCTACGAGCTTCAACAGGGCAAGCCGTGAATTATAGTCCTTCGGGGTCCGTTTCAGATGATCTGTCAGTTCGGCAATCCGTTCTGTTAGGATAGCGATCTGTACGTCAGCTGACCCCGTGTCCTTCTCGTGGAGCTGGAACTTTTTTGTGATTTCTTCTTTTGTACCCTTGTCGAGTGACATTGAGAAAAATCTCCGTAAGATGCGTTGTTATCGTTGATAGACCATCGTCTCGAGGTTTCTGCGCAACTTCTGCAAAAGCCCCTATAAAATGGCAAAACCTGTACGCGATTATACCGTGCGGAGAGATATTTTTCAATGGTGGTTTCTGTTTGTGGATGAATATTGATCGAAATAGAGGGGTGGCTCCTTTGTGAATAAAAAAATATCTACCGATCACAATGGCGAATCATTCAGTTGCTGATATTCGGAGATTTGTGATTCGAAAATGGTGTGGAGAAGGGGGGGGAGGTTTTCTGCTTGAAAGGTTTAGTTGAAAAAAGAGCGGAGATTTCCCATAGTCTGGTTCAAAGAGAATGCGGTTGAAATTTTTAACTAGTGAGCTTTTTATGGGCGAATTTCGATGGGATGTCGTGTTTCCTCCTCCTGAACCGCCGTCTTCTCAGGGTCCGGTGATTGGGGCTGAACGCGTTGTCGGTGATGCGAAAGTAGATGCACTGAAGAAAGAAATTCCATCTGTCGGTAGTCAATTAGGCGATAGTTCGGTTGGAGAATCTCCAGCCGCAGTGTTGTCAGGGCGAACGGTTTCTGCAACTCCTCCCCCTGATTTACAGCCCGATTTGAGAAAGGCAAAGAAAGACGAGCGTTCCCTGGTTTTGGGTGCATATAGTCTAGCAAGAAGTGATATTGCAGAAAGTGATCCTGACACTCTTGTTCGGTCTGAAATCTTTGGGAAGAGTGGTTTTAGGCGGACCTTTGTTTCCACCGCCCAGTCGTCTGCACCGACAGACGGGGGACCTCCTACTTCGTCCATTGCAGATATTAACAGGAATTATGTTGCTCGGGTGATTATACGAGAAGCCAAAAAGGGTGGAAAAATCATAACCGAAGTAGAAGCTAAAAATGCCGCCGATACGCTTCTGGTGAGAAAGTCTTTTAAAGAAATCTCGGTTTTAGCGTCCGATGGCTCTACATTTACGTTGGGAGAAAAGACTGTTAAAAAGTTTTACGGAATAGCGAGGGCGAATGCGGCACGTGCGCAAAAACATCCCAATAAGGATTATAAAGAGCTGTGCTTAATTCTGCAGGAGCTTGACACATATATAGAAACAGCTAGCTCTCAAGATCTTGACAGGACGCAGCTGGCCGAAGCGAATAAGAAAATACTCTCTCTTTTAAGGAAGGCTATACAATCCGACGCGTACCAATTTTTGTGCCATGATGAATCTATACCTGCGATTGCGTATGTGCACCGAATGGTTATGGCATCGTTCATCAGCCCGACACCTCTTACCGTTTATCAAGAACTCGGGACACAAACACTTCGGGGGGCGCAGGAGAGTATTGGGCTTGAATCCAGGCAGAAGGCCACTGACGGTGGGGGTATAAGAAACTTTTTCTCTCGAATTCTTCAGCATTTGAGAAAGTCGGCTCAGGACCAGCATCTAACAGCAAGCGATAAGTCAGCAGAGTATTTTCTATCGCATTCAAGAGTTGCGTTTGCTGCACTTAAAGGTGAAACAAGGTTGTTTGGGCAGTATGATCCGAAAATGGCGGAAAACGCCAGTGGAACCTTGTTTACTCAGACAGTCGGGAGCACCGAAGTATCGGCAGTGTACTCGCCTACACCGACATTAGGAGACAAGGTTTCTCCTGAAGCAGAGGCTTTTCTTCAGGCTCTTGAAAATCGGCAATTCATGAGCGATGGCCAGCTGCAGAAGGAGCCGAAGTATGCGCGGCAGACGCATTGGTCGTTTGCGAGTCTACAGAATCGCACAAGTGGAAATGAAGGGCCAAGGGCAAGGGCCATCATGGCGTTGAATAGAGAATTTCCACTGTCTTTTACCGGTATCACGATTGATCAGGATTCCGAGTTTTATCGCGATGGGGTTGAGGGATCAAGCGATGAGGAGATAGAGCGACAGATGGTTAAACATGGAAGGACTCAGATCGATGGTTCCTACAAAGACATGATGATGGATCAACTTATCGATGGCGCTGGTTATGATCTTCCGGTGATGTCACGAGAGAATTTGGAAAAAGCATACCGACCAATTGTCGAAAAAGCTTTTGAGGTCGTCAGTGCTAAGACATTTATCAAACCTGCTCAAAACCCTGAAGAATTATCCGATGCGTATGAGAAGCGTGTGCAGAATGAGAAACAACTCTGGCAATGGCGACAAAAAGCGGCATTTCGTGAACTGGTGAATCTCGGTGTGATGCGATATTGGCAGTTGAAATCATTGCCGGCACAGCGAAGTGCTGTTGTCACCTGCTGTTGTAAGGAATGCATCGACCGGGGCGGAAAGGTCATGGCAGAATTTCTGTGGGCACTGGGCGATGGTTCAGATGAGACTCTCAAGCAAGTGTTCAGCGCGCTTCAGGGAAGAGCGCTTCTTGCGCGTCGACGAATCATATTGCCAGCTAGGCTTGAACCGTTTATTGCCTTAGCTGAGTTTGTCTCTCAGGAAAAAGCGCGGGAGTTCCTGGACAGGACTGTCGGGGGCCTGGTGAAGCCAGGCGTCGACCTTTCAGCAGAGGCAAAACCCGCACTCCCTCCTGCTGTTTCAGTGACAATCAAGACCTAACAGTTGTATGCTTCTTCTTGTTCAAGAATTGGTTTGACGCTTAAGAAAAAGCTCTCAGGATTCGACGATCAAAAAGAGATCCATGATGCAATATGGGTCCCTTTTTGATCGTCGAATCCCAAGGCTTTTTCTAAACGTGAAATCCGATTCTTGAACAAGAAGAGGTATATCTACGTTGCAGGAACTGCTGCTTGTTGAGATATGGTCTTGCAGCGTATTGTAAGTGCACAGAAATTTTAGATATCCTGAAGTGGATTTTGGGATAGCAGACGTTGTAACAAAGCAGGTGGCATGTGGAAACGACAGATCGAAAAACATGGGCAGGAAGGTTTTCTCTGCTCTCCCCTTGGTTTTCTGACATTATCGCAGTTGTGAAGCGTGATTGTAAGAGCGAGCATTTACGCCTAGACCCTCTCTTTGTGAGGCAGCATTTTGGCGGGACACCAGTGCAGCGCATCAGCTTAGAAGAAATGCGCACTGTCTATCTGCAGCAGATTCTTGCAGGCCACGAACGACTCTCTGAGTTTATCGCCAACCGTTGGCTCTTCAGAAACATGGATATCTATCGCTTCTTCGAAGAATCTCTCCAAAAGATCTCCCCAGACTTTGACAAGATAAGCGAGTTGACACAAGAACAGGCCGACGCTCTCGTCAAAGAGGCTGCTGAAAAGTTTGGCTATGAAAAGGTATTCTGCTTTGTCGCTATTAATGATGTAGCGCTTCCCAAAGAGCCTTTTGAACGCCTCCAACGTCAAGCCTTAGAATGCCTGTCGAACCGTCAAAAAGATGCCCCTGCTGACGAAGATGCTGAGGCAGAAGATCGATGGCGCGGAGAGATGGATCGCATGAAAGAGCGCCATGAGAAGAAAATTGCTGAGATGACAAAGAAACATCAGCAAGAAGTGCAACGCCTTCAAAAAGAGATCTCGCAGTTGAAGTGCGACCTGACCAAAAAGGCCGCTGGTCCTCATGCAGTAAAAAGGTGATGGTATCGTGGGTTTTCGCCATGGGGAACAGCTTCCGCCACGTCTGTTGCTGACAAACGATGATGAGCGCTTCATGGTCGAAGCGCTGAAAGAGGCGTGGCGAGCCTTTGATATAAACGAAGTTCCAGTAGGAGCCATCGTTGTTCACGATGGTCAGATTATAGGGCGTGGCAGCAACCAGGTAGAGCTCTTGCAGGATGCTACAGCACATGCGGAGATGCTTGCCATAGGAGCTGCGGCTCAGGCTTTCGGAGGGTGGAGACTTGAAGATTGCACCCTCTATTCAACGCTAGAGCCATGCTGCATGTGTGCCGGAGCGATCTTTCTTTCTAGAGTAGCTCGTGTTGTGTGGGGAGCTCCTGATACGCGCCTTGGCGCCAATGGGAGCTTCGTTGACCTTTTTTCGCTTCCTCATCCTTTCCATCAGCTGTCAGTATCGCCACGGGTACTCACTGAGTGGTGCGCAAAACCTCTTCAGCAGTTTTTCCAGAAGCGAAGAGCGGAAAATCAATCCTAAGGGACTGTGCAAGAATAACAGTATTCAATAAGTCGCATTAACGCTTGCGAAACATATCTCGGAATGGCCGCAACACATACCACTGCATGAATCGAGAAAAGGTTCTATAAGCAGAGTCAAGCTTTTCTTCAAACCCGTCCAGAGCTTCGACATGACTGCGAAGCCTCCATCGAGCGACTCCCCACAGGTAGGATACGGATGACATACAGAGGATGGCGATGACATGAGCCCACTCACTTCTTGCGACAGGTGAGTATAATGCTGCACATGCAGAGAGGAAGACTACCCACGTTCGAGAGAGGGGAAAGACGAGTAATAAGGTGCTCTGTCCTTTTCTGTGGAGCAGGGCCCAGAAGATGATGATGGCAAGGGCGAGCCCGCCAAACAGAGAGCATGGTGGAGAAAAGGGGCTTATCAAAGGGGCAAAAGCGCAGAAGCTCCCCGTGCCAATGGCAATGAGAGCGATGAGGAGTGCTATGAAGTGGCGTTCAGAGAGAAAAGAGAGGACAAAGGTGAAGATGGGGGAGAGCAGGAAGTTGATGAGGAGAAGGTCGAAAATCAAAGACAGGCCAAACCCCGGGTAGGGAATGGTGATAGCGGAAGTGAAGGGTTGAAAAAGCCATGACCACCCGAGCGTTGGGGAGAGGAGGAGGAAGTCGGGGAAAAAAGAAATCACACCGGAAATGGCGAGATCGAACAGCCCGGCGTAGGTGATAGCGGCGAGTATAACCAGAAAGCGGAGGGATTGGATGATTTTCGGATATGGAGATTGCGGCTGTAGAAAAATCGTGGGCATAGGTCCTTCTTTAAACCTATTATAAGGTGTTGATGCGTCAATTGTAGCTGCCGATCATGCTTTCGTACTATCAAAAACCGGCAGCTTCTTACGATGTGTTGGCGGGGGAGGGAGGAACTACTGGTTGTTTTCTTCATCCAGTCGTGGTATCCTGTTTTCAATTTCATGCAATGTTTTTGGAGAGTTATACGATGAAAAAAGAAGGGCATCCACAGTATCAAGAGGTACTCTTTGTTGACTCCTCATCAGGGATGAAGTTTGTATGTGGGACGGCAACGAAGTCGGATCAGACAGAGGTGTATGAAGGAAAAAAGATGCCAGTTGTGGTGGTTTCTATTTCCTCAGCTTCACACCCACTCTTTGTGGGCGGAAAGCAGTTTGTCGACGCTGAAGGGCGCGTAGATCGCTTTAAGAAACGGTATCAAACAGCCAAGCCAGCACCGCAACCGAAAGTCGAAGAGACAAAAAAAGCATCTCCTCGCACGAAGAAAAAGTAGTTTTTTTTTGGGGGCTGGTAAGCGATTTTTTGTTCCCAATTTCGGCTGTGGTTTGATTTATGAAGGTTAATATAGAAGCCATTTGTCAGAAGCTCCAGGAGCTTGAAAATGAGCTTGGCGCAGAGTCTGTGATGTCAGATATGGAGCACTTCAAAAAGTGCTCCAGAGAGCATTCGTATCTGTTTGAAATTGCCAACGTTGCAGATCGGCTTTCAAAGATAGAACGCCAGCTGGACGAAAATCGCGAGATGCTGCGTGGAGAGCAAGATCCTGAGTTTGTCGGCGTGATCCAACAGGAGATCGCTGCTCTTGAAAAGGAGTTTGCTACCCTCGACAAAAAGCTCTCAGATATTCTCATTCCCCCTGATGATGAAGATGATAGAACGGCCATCATGGAGTTACGTGCTGGCGTTGGCGGACAAGAGGCTGCGCTGTTCGTCGCTGATTGTGTTCGCATGTACGAGATGTATGCCACTAAAATGGGGTGGAAGGTGGAGCCGCTCTCTGCCACTCCGTCGGATTTAGGGGGCTTTAAAGAGTTTATCATGGCAGTTTCGGGGAAAGGCGCCTGGCGGTTTCTTCGCCATGAGGCCGGCACCCACCGCGTACAGCGGGTACCGGAGACAGAGGCCCAGGGTAGGATTCACACATCAACGATCACCATTGCTGTTCTTCAGGAAGCAGATGACTCGGCTTCAGACATTGAGATTTTAGAAACAGACCTGCGCATTGACACAACGAGAGCTTCGGGAGCTGGTGGGCAGCATGTCAACAAAACTGACAGCGCCGTACGTCTGACACATATTCCAACAGGCATCGTCGTGTTCTGTCAGGAAGAGCGCAGTCAGTATAAAAACAAAGATAAAGCAATGCGTCTGCTTCGAGCCAAAATTCGTGAGGCAGAAGAGCGTCGTCGTAAGAATGAAACAGATGCCCTCCGCCAAGGGATGATTGGGAGTGGAGACAGGTCGGAGAAGATGCGAACCTATAACTACCCCCAAAATCGTGTCACCGACCACCGAGTGAACGTGACGAGCTATGCTCTCGATAGGTTTATGAATGGGGATGTCGAAGACTTTTCCCATGCACTCGTAGCGTGGTTTCACAAGACGCATCAGACAGGACCTTCTTCACCGTGGGTGCTTGAGGTATGAAGACGATCGGCGAGATCGTGCGCTTGAGTGTTGACTATGTTCAGAAAAAAGAAGGCCGTCCGCGTCGTGAAGTTGAAGAGTGGATAGCGCATATCCTTGGATTACAGAGGCTGGATCTTTATCTTATGTTCGACCGTCCTGTCGAAGATGGTGAGCTAGCCGCCATTCGCTTAGGACTCCCTAGACTGGCCATTGGTGAGCCGTTAGCTTATATCATTGGCTCAGCGCCATTTTACGGCCTTGATTTCGAGGTCTCTCCCGACGTTCTCATTCCACGCCCTGAAACAGAGACTCTCATCACAGTAGCAAAAGGATTCTTGGCATCACAAAAAACGCCGGGAACGATCTTTGACATTTGTACAGGGTCAGGATGTATTGGGTTAACACTCAAGACACTCTTTCCGCAATGGCATGTTGTCCTTTCGGATATTTCAGAACAAGCTCTTGCTATAGCAAGGAGGAATGCTCAGAAGATGGGTGCTGATGTGGAAATCCTCCACGGCAACCTTCTTGAGCCTTTTTCCGGTCGCAAAGCCCATGTTATTGTTGCAAACCCACCATATCTTTCTACAGCTGAGTGGCTGTCGTTAGATTCATCTGTCGCGAGTTTTGAGCCTCGTCTTGCCTTAGATGGCGGAGCAGTGGGGACTGAAATGTATCAGAACTTATTTGCGGCCATTCCCTCATTTCTACTTCCGAAAGGATTGTGCGTAGTTGAGATTGGAGCGTGTCAAGGCCCCGCCATTCTCTCACTGGCGCATTCTTTTGCCTCTTCTTTTCTTGTTCAGGACCTTGCAGGACATGATCGTGTTGTCGCTTTTTCTGTTTCATGATGGGAGTCTTATTTGAGCCATTATTGATGACAGGAGAGCCTTACAGCACTTGCGAGAAGGATTTTGATGAACACGCTCTCTTATATCGGACCATCTGGGCAACAGGTTGCAATTTCTGGCATCAATGAGGGGCCGGGCAGCGGAACGATGTCCGTGTGTTGGAAGGGAATGACCGTTGAGTTGCTTCATCTAACGATTGAAGGATTTCTTTCTTCGTCGCAATATGAACATTCAGAGCTGGTAGCGCAAACCGCCTCAAAACTCTATTTGCACATAGTGCAGAATGGGGGTGTTTCTCTCTTTTTTGAGACCCGAAGTTTTGAGGAAGCACTACGAGTGCATTGTTCTTTTCCAGAGCAGCAGCGGACAAGAGAGGTAATTGAGAGTCTTTTTCATTCTTCTATCGGCGCTATTTCCGCTAGTAAGCCTTGGGGCCTTTCTGTGAAGCAGCTGGAGGAGCTCCGGCTAGCGATGAATGAAGAGCTAGTAGCGGTATGGAAGGCAATCCCCAAGGAACTAAGGGTGGATCAAAGAGAGCTCCTTGCAAACGGCAGCGTCGTGGTTGATTGGGTAGAATCACAGCTACCGCAGTTTATGGGCCAATTTTCCCAGAGTGGAAGAGACTGGGTGAAACTCTCAGCGCTTCCGTTCCCTATCAGAATTTTTAAAGACCAGAGAACGGGAGAGAGCTCTGTTGACATCTCTTTGGGGTCCTTTGACGAGGGATCCGGTAAAATTATTAAAAGTGTGATTCTTCTCGAGGGGGGCAAGGTACAGCGATCGGTGAGAGCTGCCCCTCGTAAGATAGATGACGGCAGACCTCTTTCTCGACAAGAAGTAGAAATGAAACGGGAGCAGATTCACCGAGAGGTAGAGGTCTCTTTAGAATTACTGCACTTAGGCGTCCCTCACGTTGTTCTCTTCCGCGATGTGCGCTTTCTACAATCGGGTATGACGAAGCATCGATTTTATATGGAGCGATTTGAAGGGTGTTTAGAGGATCTCGTGAATCAATTGAAGAGTCAGGAGCTCTCTTCTAGGGGGAGTCTTTCCCTAGAATACGTACACAGGATGTTGTTGATCCATCTCCAGATCCTTGACGCTCTGCGTTATCTGCATGCGCATCGTCGTGTTCATCGAGATCTAAAGCTCGAGAACATTCTTTTAAGAGCAGGAATGGTGTATGTGACCGACTTTGCTTTTTCTCTTATGACAGGAGACAAAGGCTGTCTAGTCGGAACTTTAGGGTGTATATCTCCTGAGCTGTTTGATGCTTTTGATGAGATCATAGTATCCCCGGAGAGTGACATGTGGGCGTTTGGCCTTATGCTCTGTGAAACTATTCAAGAGGAGGCCCCTGCTTTTCAAGGCATTCAGGAGCAAATTATCGCAGCGTTACTAGAGTATTCTCGAGTGAAGAAAACGCTTTCCTCAGGACGCGCTGCCGTGCTCTCCGGGATGATGTCCCTGCATGATTGCAGGGCTACAATGGACATCGACGGTCTTTTTTCACAACAACTAGAAGAAGCTCGAGTGCAGGCGTTGGCCGAAACAGAGGCTATGGTAGTAGAGTTTACGTGTCAGCTACAGAGGCTGCGCGAGATGCTCAAGGATGAGGCAGCCCCTCTGAAAATGCTGATCTGGAGGCTTCTGTCACCACTCCCAGCAGAGCGGCCAACGGCCCAAGAGGCGTATGAGTGTCTGCAACGGTTATTATAAACGATCACACACCCTCTCTTCATCGTATCCTGTATTTTTCACACTGTACTTTTATAATTTATGAGCACTATTTCGTACGTAGGGCCTTCCAGGGAGCAGGTTTATATTTTAGGAATCGGAGAGGGTGAAAATCTTGGGAAGATATCCATTACGTGGGGAGGGCGACGCCTAGAGCTGATCAATCTTACCATAGAAAGACATCTTCCCTGTGAAGAAGTGGCTAAGCGCGTGGCATCAGAGATGCGTATGCTACAGTGGGTCCCGGCGGAAACAAAAAGAGAAACTCTTTTTGTAGAGAAGACCCATCTTGAAGAAGCGCTGATGGTTGATGTAGCAGGAGCAGAACATCCCTGGCTGTGTGATGCTATCTCCAGGCTCTTTCCGTCCTTGGCGATAGCTAACTCATATGCTTGTTCTGCGAGATTTGCGGAGGTGTATCCGTGTTCTTTGCGTTCTGCCATGCAGGTAGAGGCGATGAGGCCCCTATCTCTCGAATATGCTTCTTTGGATAAAGAGGAGTATCTGAGGATCATCTATGACAGGATTAACAATAGTGTTGGTTGGGTAGAACGCCACTTGATGACGTTTTTGAGCAGTGTGGCATGGGCTGCTAAGGAGTGGGTAAAAGTCCCGGGGGTGTCAGTTCCTATCATATGTTGGAAGGACTGTCGGACGGGGGAGATATCTGTCGACATTACGCTTGGCATTTTTGAATATGGCGCCAAGAGAAATAGTAAAAAAGTGATTCGCATCGTTGGCGGCAGGGTATATTCCTTCTCACACGTGGTTCCACAAAAAAAATCTCCTTTAGGCGCTCGTCTTTCCGCTTATGACGTTGCAGAAAATCGAGAGTTGATTTGTCGGGAAGCCGGGATAGTAGAAGAATTTATCAGAGGCGGTGTTCCTCGTGTGATCCACTTGCGGGATTGTCGCTTAGAGCAAGATGGAGAGACAAAGCATCGATATCTGATGAAGGGATATAACGAGACTTTCCTAGAGTATGGTCTTCGAATGCGATATGAGAGGCCGTTTGGAGACGCTAGGGTGGCTTTGGGCCTTGGTCGCGAGGCGCTGTTTTTTCTCCTGCAGCTTCTTGATACGCTAGGTGGTATACATGCTTTCCATTGGGTTCATAGGGATTTGTATCCAGGGAACGTCTTTCTGAAGGGTGGAAAAATTCACGTTGGAGGGTTTTCTTATTCTAAGCTGGCAGGGGAGAGTGCGTTTCCATGCGGGACTCCTGGGTATATCGCTCCTGAGGTGTTGTTTTTTTCCATATGTACAAGTGCAAATCCTGCAAGTGACATGTGGTCATTCGGCGTTATTTTGTATGAATGTACGCACGATCAACTGTCCCCATTTAAAACGACGCAAGCCGTGATTATGGAGAAGATAGCGAGTTATAAAAAATTTGTTAACATGCTTCGTGAAGAAGCAGATCGCTCACTTTTCCAGCAGGATCCTGGTGTTATAGAGAGTCTTCAGCAAGAGTATCAGCGTCGGCTGTCTGCTTGTGAGCGTGAATTGATGAAAACGCTACACCCATACCTAAAGGACCTCGAACAATCCAGAGTTAGACTGCTCGACTCTCTTCACCACCCATCTGATGCCTTGAAGATGTTGCTTCGCGAGCTTTTTTCCAGGGTTCCTTCTGAGCGGCCGACGGCATTACAAGCGTTTGACCGACTGAGGGAGATTCTGAGTGAGTGGTAGTCCTCAGCTACGTTGTCACCTCGATGGCCTGTGGAACATAGAGTGCTATGGTGCCTCCACGGGAGATGATGATCCGTGCTACCTGAAGGAACACTTCGTCGCGCAGGCTATAAAACTCCTGAAGAGTATTGGCTTTGGTTAGCCCAGTAAGGACAAGTGTTGAAATCGGGCCGATGCACTCAATTCGTGCACCCGACCATTCGGCGGGATCAAAGCTTGGGTTGGACGAGAAAAAGGCTTTGATATCCTGGATGATCAAGGAAAGGGAATCAAGGGATGTGACTCTGACCTGAATTTTTTCGTTCAACAGGCGATGGGTGATGCGCGTTTGATTGATGAGCAGAGTTTTGGTGAAGAGCGCGTTGGGGGCGAAGACAGCTGTTTTTGACGGGGGGCGAATA
>CAINFV010000006.1 GCA_903848235.1 Chlamydiia bacterium
CAATGCTAGCCTGAATATCTACAGTTCCAACCCCTGTTACGTTGGTAACGGTGACGGCTCCTTTATTGCTCCAGATTGTCACCTCACCACCAGACGACGAGACGGTTCCAGTTGCTGTAACATTGCCAGTGCTGCCGTCATCAATGCTAGCCTGAATATCTACAGTTCCAACCCCTGTTACGTTGGTAACGGTGACGGCTCCTTTATTGCTCCAGATTGTCACATCACCACCAGACGAGATGCCTGCAGATGTTGTAACGCTTGTAGTTCCGTTTAAAGTGATAGCTCCTGGAATATCGATTGTGGCACTGGCGGTGATTATTCCTCCATTAAGAGTGAGGGTTCCGCAATCAGTTCCTGAGGGGATCTCAATGGAGCTGGTTACCGAAATGGTGCCTGACGCGCCAAGAGTAACATTCGTTCCTCCTCCAGAGGTTAATAGGGCGACCAGCCCATTCGGGCCGTTGGCGGTGATGTAGCTATCGAAGCCGTTCCCTGCTGTTTCCATCTCAGTCAGTTCTGTGCCAGAAAGTTGATTGATATCTCTCCCATCAGGAGCGGTGCTCTTCCACTGTGGTACTGGAGTCACCGTGGCTGTCGGTCCATCCAGTATGTAAATATTCTCAGGGTCTAACAGGAGTGTTCCTTTTTTCCCATGGTCACTGTCGAGGGCGACCTGACCATCAAAGGCTAATGATCCCTTGGCAGAGACCTCTGCCTGGCCGCCATTGCCAGTCTCGCCAGCTCCTCGGCTGGAGATCGATCCTTGAAACCGTGTGATTCCATCGGCCCAGAGGACGACGTCGCCGCCACTTCCGTCGACCGTGCCGTCGGCAATAATGGTCGCCCCGTTGGCAACGATCACCGTGTCGGCATTCGGAACCTGTATATCTTTTCCGCCCCATCCGCCGCCAATAAAAATCTTTCCACCACCATCTTTGTTTGAGCTGTCAATACGTGCACTATGGGGGAGAAGGACCTGCGCTCCTGTCAGAATGATGTCTCCTCCATGCGAGGTGATCGTGCCGGGACAGGCGACTGATCCGCCGTCAGCGTATATGACAACGCTTCGTTCATCGCCACTGGTTGTAACGATCATGCCAGAGTGTGTGATGGGGATGGCATGGGGATGGTGCCCATGGGCACGAAGCTCTACCGAAGCGCCTTCAATGGCGCCTGAGTTTTCAATCGTCGTCGATGCTGAGCCCCACTTGATATAGGGGACTGGATGGGGATGTTCATCGTGAAATGAGGCGCTCTCTCCTGCTGCGAGGCAGACGGTCCCAGTGGTGGAGTGGATCGTTGATCTATTCGTGATAGAGGGGCTACTTAAGAAAATATTCCCCGTACACTCAATCGTTCCTTCGTTGACAAAAGATCCTTGGGAAGGTCCTTCAAATTCAAGAGTGGTGAGTGTAGAGGGGTTCAGCGTCGACGCTGTTAGGTCAGCAGAGGTAATTTTTCCTCCAGAGCTGATGGTAAGCCCTTGGGAGTTGATGAGAATGACGTGGCCGTTTGAAGAGAGGGAGCCTACAATCGTTGATAGTTTTGAGCCAGTGACCGTGTTCAGAATGCGAGAGGAGGGGGTTGGGAGGACAAAGATGACTTCTTCATCTGAGTCTATAGAAAATGTCGTCCAATCAATTATTGACATCTCCTCATCTGCGGTAATGGTCATCAAGGAGCCAGATCGACGAATGGAAGCAGTTCCTTGAATAACTGTTGGGCCCGTTGGGGTGGCTGATAGCGTGCTCAACAAGAGTGAAAGGACTCCACTGAGAGTCAGAGATCGAAGCATGCGTAGTCTCCATCGCGATAAAAAAACTGATTTCTTGTCACTTTCACGGTGGATAGTTTTTGTTGTCAACGAAAGTTTGGATGGAGCCATTTGCGGTGAACTCCTTTTTTTCGATTACACTTTTGGCGAAACCCCGTCTTGAAAGGCGAAGTGTGAATGGTCTTTTGCTGGGCCAAGCAATCTCTTTTCCTTCGAAAAGTGTGAGGATGGGATCGCCCTTGTGATAGATGGAGTTTCACTGCTTTGGTGTTGTATGAAGACAAATCTCTCCCCAGTAGCCTGTGAGGGAGAGTAGTTTTTGAGAGAGGAATGCCATAAGTTGATCTTTGGTGTCAGCCCCTTCCGGAATTTCTCCCGAAATATGAATGCAATTTCCAATGAGAGCGGCGTGAACATGAAGATCGTGTCGAAAGAAATATTCTGCCCAGAGTCTTTGAACGATTTGTTCGAAAAGACCAGTTCGGACAGAGCATACGAAAAAGCTTTTAGAATAGGTCATCTGGCGAAAGACAAGCTGTTTGATGGTAGAGAAGAACAACCATGTTCCAAGGGAAAAGAACAGAAGGCCCATCATTAAGGGAAAGGCTTGCCCCTTAGCCTCGATCCAATCGGCATATAAAAAGAGCTCTTTCGGATGGCGATAGAGAGTAAGAAAAAATGCGCCAGCAATTCCGATAATGATGCTGAGAATGAATTTTGGGAG
>CAINFV010000007.1 GCA_903848235.1 Chlamydiia bacterium
GATTCGCATGAAATTGGGGGGCGTCGCGGGAACTGCTCGCCTGCGACGGCAGGCTCGATGGAACGATGAGTCTATGTTAGAAATTCTCTCAGAGATTTTTTCAATAGAGGGTGTAAAAAAACTATAAGGAAAAAGCCCTGTTAATTATTGTCGAGTGATATTTCTCTTGACATGCCTTAAAAACCGGGACTAGATCAGGGCAGGCGGATGCTAACCAGGACTGAAGCGGTTTTAAGCGATTGAGGTCATGGAGGGTAATCTTTTCTCTATCAGGAATACGGCATAGCTTGCCAGTGTCAAGAAGAATCACTTTTCCATCGATAATGCCGAGATTGCCATTTCGAATAAGAGAGCCATCTCTATCTAACACCCCCCTGTCACGACAGATAGTAAGAAGCGAAAAGAGAGACTCTATTCGAGCTGCGGCCTCCTTGGTTTTCTTCTCTGCGACAAGGCGCATCAGCGTCTGCTTGAACGGTAGAGCTTTGCGTTGGAAGATGAAGGCGATGTCCTGCAAGCATATGTGTTTGATTTTCCCCCTCTTATCAAGAACCGTGACGGTTGGGAGTTTAAAGGATTGCGGACCACATACACAGGCAATCACTCCGGTTTCCTCAGGGACAAGCGTACGAGCAATGATGCCTGCCGCAACGTATTCCTCAAGTTGTTTTTTCTTTTTCGAGGCGCCTCGAAAAAGCTTAAGTATATACCGACCATCGGCCGTCTCATAGGCAACACATTGCTTGCCTACTCCTAAAAAGAACAGAGGTTGCTCATAAAGAGGACGGATAGACGCTTGATCAACAGCGGGCAGCTTTGCCATAGAAGAAAGATCTTTGATACGACAGAGCACAGAAGAATCACACAGCCGTGCCTGCCGTGACCGATATTTGCACCATTTGATCACAGAAAAACAGCTCAAGATGACAACAAAAAGCACCGTTAAAAAGGTCCACGGACGACGCAGGTAGGTCATAAAAGAGCTCTCCACAAAAAAGTGTGGTTCGCATGGTATCAGCCAAGAACCTATCCCTGCAAGAGCATGCCAACGGAAAGGATGTTGGCCGAAATCCACTCCTATGTGAAACTGTTCCCAAACAATGAGGATTATGTATGATCGTAGAACCGCTCAATCAACTTACTCGCTATGTACCCCTCCACCCTTTGTTCCAAAAAGCATATGAATTTCTTTGCCTCGTCGAACGCCAAGGGATGCCAGAAGGCCGCTTTCTCATCGACGAAGAACGCCTGATAGCCATTGTCTCTACTGGAGACAGAGAAATAGGAGCCCACCTCGAAGCTCACAAGCGGTATATTGATATCCAGTATATCATCAGCGGGGTCGATCGCATTGGCTGGCGGTCGGTCGCCACCTGCCAGGATGTCGCGAGTCCCTATTCAGCAGAACAAGATAAAATATTTTACGCTGATACACCTGTCACCTGGGTCGATGTACAGCCTGGATGCTGTGCGGTCTTTTTTCCGAATGACGCCCATATTCCCCTCTGCGGAGAAGGTACAGTCAAGAAAGTCATTCTTAAACTTATCTTAGATACATAAAAAAACCCGTGATTGGGAAGGGAAAACCGTAGTAAAAAGATGAAACGCCTCATAAAAATCGCCTTTTCGAAAGTACTCTACCGCTATCTGCTCTTCTTCACGCTTTTCGCCGCCTTAGGGTTTACCGTTGCTACCCAGCTGAAGATGTTCTCTCTTGGCATCATAACAAGAAAAGGCCCTGACTTTTTCGAGCTTTTCGGCACTGGCAAAAACCCAACCAGTGTCACCCATGAGGAACTCATCAATCGATGGAAAGAGCTGGATGAATCTGGGAAGGGAGCTATCGATAAAGAAGATGTCTCTCAATTTATGGAAACCCATCACCAAGAAGGCATTGTTGATCGGGGCATTACGACAATCAGCAAGTATTTTCCCTTAGACAAGAATGTCTGGTCCCTTGTCGTTGTCATTCTTGCTATAGCATGTTTCGAGGCTATCACGCTGTTCGCCTATCGCTTTGGGACAAAGTTTTTCGCCATTAGCATCGGCAAAGACATCCGCCAGCAGTATTTCGAACACATTCAATCTCTTCCTATGAGCTTTTATCAAGCCCATAACATCGGGGCGCTTTCCTCACGAGCAGTAAACGATGCCTATATGATCGCTGATGGCATCAACTCATCGCTTGTCAACTACCTCCAAACCCCTTTTGCCCTGGCCTCAACGCTCGGCCTTTGCTTTGCCATCTCATGGCGCCTCTCCTGTGTTGTCTTCATTGGCTTGCCTCTCCTCATCGGACCTATCATCTTCATCGCAAAGCGCATCCGACGCCTCTCACGGCAGCTTCAGAAAAAGCAAGAGGCATTTGCTTCTGTTCTCGTGGAATTCTTAACAGGCGTCCAGACTATCAAGCTATTTGCCATGGAAGACTTCTCTTTGAAGAAATACAAAGAGAATAACAATGCTATGGCAGAGTTAGAAATCAGAAATGCTCGCTATGATATTAGTTCCAGGCCTGTCCTGCATACTATAGCAATGCTCTTCCTTGTCACAACGCTTTTATTTGGCCTGTGGGGGCTTTGCCTCCCTCTTCACGAAGTGCTCTTTTTTTGCGGACTACTCTCTGCCGTCTATGAGCCTGTGAAAAAGTTTGCTGATGAAAACGGTAGGATTCAACGTGGGGCCGCTGCCTGCGACCGTCTCTACGAAGTCCTTGATCTCAACCCTTCGATTCAGGGCGAGAAAAATACAAACGATAAGATCTCCTTTTCAAACAATGTAGCCTTCGAAAACGTCACCTTTAGTTATGGAAATGATCAGACCGTCCTCTCTTCTGTTTCCTTCCAAGTAAAAAAGGGGGAGATGGTGGCTATTGTCGGGCCAACAGGAGGCGGCAAATCGACCATTGTCTCGCTCTTCACCCGTCTGTTCGAACCACAAGATGGAGTGATCACGATTGATGGTGTCCCCATCCAGCAGATCAACCAAAAAACATTGAGAGAGTTCTTCGCTGTCGTCCCTCAAAAGCCATTTCTCTTCCACGACACTGTCCGAGAGAACATTCGCTTTGGCAGGGAGTTTAGTGATGATGCAGTTCGCTTTGCTGCTGCCCAGGCTCATGCCGAAGAATTTATCTGCGCTCTTCCTCTAGGCTATGAAACTTTTCTTGCCGAGGCAGGAAAGACATTGTCAGGAGGCCAGCAGCAGCGGCTTGCTATTGCCCGCGCCCTTATCAAGCAGTCTCCGATTCTCATTCTCGATGAGGCAACCTCTGCACTTGACCCTGCCAGCGAACTTCAAATAAAACTAGTGCTGAAGGAACTCAAAGGTGCGTTTACCCAAATCATCATTGCCCACAGGCTTTCTACCATTGAAGATGCCGATCGAATAATAGTCATCGACGGTGGGAAAAAGGTTGGCGATGGCACCAAAGAAGAACTGCTTGAACGGTGCCCCACCTTCAAGCGACTGTGGATGCCGCACCTGTCCGCGTAGAAGGCCCACATACACGGGAATGTCAGGTCGTTGCTGTTCTTTCAGCAGTAAGCGATGCCATCACCTGATCACGTTTTTGGATGTAGTATGCACCAAGCTCTGGATAGGTTGCTTTCAGCCACCGTTCCAGAGGGGCAAGGCGAAGCTGGGTCTCATATCGCATACGCTCTTTGACATCTAGGTTCTTGGCACGGAAGAAATGCCACGTGTCGAGGTAGATCGCCCGATCGTCGGTGAATCCGATATTGTTATTCGAAATAAGTCCATCGTCGCCATCCACAAATCCCTTTCGCGCAAGAGATAGGAGGAGATCAAAGACCTGGTCAACACGGACTTTTGCCTCATCGATCTGCCCTTCATCCATAAGATCTGTCAGCAGAGGGATCAGAGGAAGCGCTTTCTTTTGCATGACAAAACAGGTGTCATCCCCACAGACCCGCTGTGACTGTCCGTAGCTATCTATCAATTTTAGTCCGTGGATTTTTGCTTTTGTACGATTTAAGTGAACATAGATCACCCCAGTCTCACTCTGAAGCTCGTCAAAAGAGACTCGAGAGCTCATAAAAAGATCTTCAAATTTATTAACGCGCAGACGACGTTTTTCATTTTTAACAAAAAGCTTCGCGAAAAAGCCGTGTAATTGAGACGGCATACTAGCCAGATGGATGAACTTCACAACATATTTACCGTCAGCGGTACCGAAAATATATGAATTCTCACCTTTGCCAATCCAACACAGCGCCTGTTGAGACACAACATAGAAAAAGCGATCATGGTCAGGTGAAAGACGAACCTCCCAATCTCCTCGGGAATCCATATTCGATTCGATATATTTGAGATTGAAGAGTCGAGAAGGACGAGCAAGTTGTTCTAGCTTCTTATCGATCATTTGCCCTTTGACTACCAAGAATACCAGCATCAGGGCACACGCCCCACCCACAATTACCAAAGAGAGAGTTTTACTATTCATTACGTTTCCACCACGTTCAAAAGAAAGAGGGTCAGACAAACAAAGTCATAGAGCAAGATATCTTACACTTCAGAGCTTTTTTTTGGCTTGGAACAAAATTCCAAGGCCTCACTTTTGAGAGTATGGCACGAAAGAGAGCTGAAGAAGTATACTGGGAGCTTGTGCGTACGTGCTTTGTCAACTCCTTCTCCCTAAAGGGTGAGCCTTGAAGAAAATTTCAAGCCGCATGTTGATCAAACTCTCTAGACATGTGTTTAAATACGCAGCAAGGGTTAAGCGCGTGAAGCATGTTCGTAAACCGCCGGATAACATTATGAGAAAGATCTGTATTCTGTTTCTTCCTATTGTGCTTCTGCTCGGTCTTTGCTGGCTGGCATTTCGCTCCCAAGACCCATCGCTCCATCCCCCAGCGCTATCAAGGCATGAGTTTGATCAAACGTTGGGGATGAAAGAATTAAGCAAATCATTCGTTCTTCACCGGTCGTTAGACCGTAAGATACGGCATACAGCCCGCCAATTAATTGAAAAACGAAAGAGCGAGTGGTCTTTGACATCGCCATCATCTATCCCACGGATTATCCATCAAGTATGGCTGTCAGTAGACCCTCTTCCTGACGATCTTGCTCGCGCCTCGCGCCTCGTCCAGCAGCAGCACCCAGGATTTCGATATATTTTGTGGAGATACTCAGACGTACACAAGATTCTTCACGACCTCCTAGGGCCAAGCTATACGGCTCTTCCTATAAGTCTCCTCAGAGACGTTGCGGCGGCTGCCATCCTCTGGGAACACGGCGGTGTTGTCGTTGACCTCGAAGCAGAATGCGTCCATCCTATTACCGCGCTGCTTTCTCTAGGAGACTGTCTTATTGGCTTTGAACCCCCTCTTCCCAGTCCAAAGTGGAAACGGCGACTGTTTCTCTCTTCAGCAGTCATCGCCGTCCGCCCCTCTCACCCTATCATCCAATCCTATTTGGCAGAAATGATACGGCGAATACAGATCAGCGAAAACAACGAGAAAATCGACGCTCAGTGGGTAACTCAGGACGCATTGACCTCTGTTTTAGCGAAAATAGGACTTAAGCAAGGAAAACCCTTGCTACTAGGACCGAGTTACTTTTGTCCAGTCAATCCAAATCACATTCACCATCTACAAAGAGTTTTGAACAAAGAAGTACATCGAAATTGGCTCCAAAAAGTATTTAGAACTCTTCACATTGCATCTGTCCCTCCCTATTCTGATGTCTCAAGAGAAACAATCTTTGTCCATATGACAGGGGGAAGGATGTCGAAACAGTTCCCTTAAAAAAAGTAATCATAAGCCAATAGCGAGCAATACAGGGCCTCTGAGATCTATTGTTGACGCCTATTCACCAAAACTCTCTTACGATAGAAACGACCAGGATAGGGCGCTTAACAGCAAATGGCTCGAAAAGGTTTTTGAGACAAATGAGGAAAATTGGTAATCTGTCGGAAAAATCTTTTGCGGAAGGAACATCAATGAAGAACATTGCTTTGAAAAGAGTTACAACGCTTATGCTCAGCGTATGTACGCTGTGCCTTCTTGTCCTTGTTGGGTGTTCAGAAGAAAAAAAAGAAAGACTGGGTTGTTTAGCTCCCATTATGGAGCTCTCCTACGATGATTCGATGGGAAAATCCGAGTCAGATTTTCGTTTTATTTTTGTGAACAGCGATGATTCTGCTCGATATGCAAAGACCAAGGCTTTGTATGAAAAGAATCTACCTTCAAAGGTAGCTGCGGGGCAAAATCCACGAATTCCGAAGATTATCCATCAGATCTGGCTTGGTCCTAATCTCCCTCCCCCGTATTTCGTAGAATTCCAAGCAAAAATCAAAGCTCTCCACCCAGATTGGGAGTATCATCTGTGGAATGAAGCTGCGCTAGAAGAATTGAAGCTTGAAAACTGGGATATCGTAGAGCGCTCTCCAAATTGGGCTGAGAAAAGCGACGTCATCAGATGTGATTTACTCGACCGTTTTGGCGGCGTGTACATGGACGCCGACATAGACGTTCGACATTGCTTAAATGAGCTTCATGAAAAATACCACTTCTACGCCGGCATGGAGCATCCTCATAAGATCGCTACGACAAATAACAGAGTATGGGTTGGAATATCCATTATGGCATCGTGCCCTGGCCACCCAATCATGAAAAACTGGAAGAGACGTATTCGTAACGGCTGGGATGAAGTCGACCTTCGTTTCTCCTCGCCAATTGAACGCGTAATCAACCATACCTATTTCAACTTCACACATGCTTTCATGCAAGAAGTAGACCAGCCGGGATACATTGATATGGTGTTCCCTGCCACCTATTTCTATCCGATCTCCCCATCATACGCTGCAAAACGCAGAAATAGCGGCATCAGAGCATTGAGAGAGAAATTTTATGATTTTCTCGAAAAAATCAACCTCAAGAAGCCTCGTCCTTTCTCAAAAGTCTATCCAGAGACCATTGCCGTTCATTACTGGGGTAACTCATGGCTTCCTGGCATGGATACTCAGATGAAGGAATTGCAACGGGTTGTCGATGATGCAAGAAAGGAAATGTATAAGATGCAGCAAAAGATTCGAATGATGGATCGCCGTCTGTCAGCATCTGAAGTAAAGGTTACTGATATCCTGGCAAACCAGAGCGACACCAGATCCAAGAGAATCGATACTACTGAAGAAGAAGAGCTGTCGCCGATAGCCGCTTCTCTTTAGTACCTCATCTCATCTCTTCCCCCACCCTTTCCTTTTCTTGCCTCTTGGGAGGCAAAAGGAAAGGGTTTTTTTTGTCTGCTGGCAGTCTGATCCTCACCCATAAGTCATAATTTTCTCTCTGTGTTCTCAGTGATCTCGGGAGTTCAAATATTTTTAACCAGGAGACTGCAAGACATGTTGCTTAGCGTTAGTCCATTTAAGACTTATGGAAAGGGGGAAGGCAGCCAGCGTGTGTACGAAAACAGATCTAATAATCGCCGCCAGCCGAACAAGGAAGTTATTTTTGTGTTATAGTCTCTAAACGCTCTTTTTCGTCATAAAATACTCTCGCAAGAATGGCCAGTGTTTCTCACAAGCCCTTCGACGATGAGAAATCCTGACATAAGCCGACTCTGGCAGCTCTGCAAGCGTTTTGCTGTATTCATGTTTGATAAAGATCGATACGAAGTCAAATGAAGCAGGTCCACTTTCTCTTGTAGCAATCATACCTTCCATACGTGCAGAAGCTGTTTTTACAAGGCCCTCTGGTGTGGCAAAGGCAATGACACATTCTAAAAACGCCGTTCGATTCATCTCCTCGACGTTATTTAAATCAGCAAGGATCTGCTTTGTGTTAGGAAGTCTTTTCCCAGCAGGCTGCAGCTGCTTTCTCCGTAGGCTTTCTTGACAATCTCCAAGAAATGGAATGACGAGCCCTGATTCATCAGCTATGCAAGGCGCATGCAATGTTTTGGCAGCAAGGAGAGCCTTTTCCTTCGCATTTTCCTCAAAAGAGATGTTGCTGATACCCTCTGGGGAAAAAGATGGAAAATCAACAAGAGACCGTATTGTGACCGCTGGGAGAAGCTCCTCAAGGACGAGCCGCAGCTCGCGCACTTTTGAGGGATTTGTCGTTGCAATAATTAGGTCCATGGTGACCTTGAGTCATAACCTTTTAGGAAAGATAGCTTTCAATTTTGTCGATAGCAACTGTGCCGCCACGAAACTCGAAGCGATTGCCAACCTTCTTACCAATAAGCAGCTGTGCTAGCTTAGAGTGAATGGAGAGGATGTTTTTATCAGGATCTGCATCCCACGGCCCTAAGATCGTAAATACATCAACATGCCCTTTCGCATCCTTTAGCGACACCCTTGTACCGATGCCGATCACCTTCGTAGAAATATCATCAGAAGTAATGATTCTTGCCCTGCTATACTGATCAGAAAGAGTTTTAAGCTCATGCTGAAGGCGAGACCGGCGCTCTAACGCAGCTTTAAATTCTGCATTTTCTCGAAGGTCGCCATGAGCTCGCGCTTCCTCAATTTCCTTAGCGTTTTCAACAGCTTCGACAGTCCCAAGCCGTTGAATACGCTCCTTTGTCAGCTGATACCCTTCTTCCGTTGTCCAAATTACGGATTGGTCCCATGTCTGATCACGCTCTTCCGACGGCTCTCCATGAACAACTTCTACAAGAGAATGGAGAATTTTTTGATCGTGTGTACCGAGGCACTGGCATTTGGAAGCCAAGAGCAAAAACTCTCGTGCATAGGCAATATCAGTAGCCTTTAACAGATCCCGCACAATTTTAAACCGCTGCCCCGTGAAGAGGTTATGCATCTTCTTCACCAGGTCCCTTGACTCACGGTGTTTTTCCATCGTGCTTAGGAGGATTAAAAAGCTCTCAAAAAACCGCTCTTTATCGGCTTGCGTTCCTAACAATGGAGCTTCGTCAAGAGAAATCTTCTGAAAATACCATATAAAGGCTTCTGGATACGATGCCGGATTATCGAGCATCTGTCCCAACGTATGCAGGAGCTTTGTATACGGTTTTACAGAGTGAAGTTCCTTGAAAATGTAATCTTTCAGCTGCACAGGCTCAGCGATGAGCATCATTTCAACGAAGAGATTTTCCCAGTCAGCTCTAATCTCTCGGATGGCCTGCAGAAATCGCTTTCTCATGGCCACAATCTCTATTTCCCATAGCTCGTCACGTGGATTGGCTAATGAGAGGATAATCTCCCGCACCCGATCTCCGTGGTCATTCCGATCTAAAAGTTGCTCGAGCAGGAAAAAAACCTGAAGGCGGTCTATCGGTTTGATAGGTTCTAGGTCGAGAAGGCTGCTAGCACGCGCCAATACAGCTGCTTTGGTCTCTTTATCTTTCAAAATATCGGAGAAATCTCTTGCAACGGCGTATAAAGCCCCAAGAAGCTCTTGGAAAGACTCTTTTCCCAGCAGCAGTTTATCTAAACGCTCATCATGCGACATCTTCGCTTTTCGAAGGACAAAAGGCTCTTTTGCTGTTATTGGAGATTCAATAAGTCCATTTTTCTTCAGCTTAGAACGCGCAGATTGCCACCATTTCGAATAGTCATCGGCAGGGATGACGATGTCCGAGAGCAGTTCTTTCATTTCACTTGCTGTCTTAGGCCCAAGGTCGCGCAACAGTCGTAAGGTAAACCCAACAGGATCTTCATTCGCTTGCTTTTCTAACTCTTCTGGCTTTTCAAATCTCAGGACGAGAATATGGTTTTTTGCCAATGGGGATAGCGAGCGGAAGGCATTTTTAAACGAGATGTCTCTCTTACATCCACCAAGATTTTCAAACTCAATGGTCACCTGTTCACGTAAAAACGAAAAGTCGATGATCTCTCCCACACCCCACCCTGCATTGTGGAAAACAAAATTCCCTTTTGCAATGTGATTTAACAGGATAAAATTCGACAAGGCACCTTGGAAATTGTCTTTTGTCCGAAGACCGATAAGCCGAATTTTCTCTTGGTATTGAGGGTCGTCGCCAAAAGATGTCTTCAAAAATTCATGAGCCAAATCAAACAGAGCTTGGCTGTTTGACGTTTGAAGGTCATAAATATATCGAAGGGCTTCTACTCGGAGGATTTCATCGGAAATCGTCATGACAAGAGGCAGGATCGCCTCAACATATTGTCCGAAAGGCTTAGCCAAATCCGACTGCTTAACCAGATATAGAATCTTCACCAATTCATCGACGTCAAGTTCGTCGTTTTCGCAGTATTCTTGCCACAACACCAGTACTTTATTGTAATCTCGTGCTGCTAACCTTGATCGAAACTCCTCAACGTATGCCATGTCAAGCCTCGTAAATACGCTCAAAACTATATATAGAATGGTCTTTTTTTTCCAAAATAAAGGGACTGTCGAAGTTATGTTATCTTCGTTTATAAGAAACATTACGTATGACCGATGCTGAAATTTATGAAGTTTGACTGGGTGTGATGGCTTATGGCCGCAAGTCCTCATAAAGTGACAAGCTAGGCAGATGGAAACGAACGATTATGGGCACCATTCATAAGGTGATCGTATTGATGGCTTAGAATCACTATGACTCAAGATGCGTCAATGCCGCATAACATTTTCGAAGCCGCCTCTCGAGCAGAGAAAGAACGTCGAGAAAAGCAAGTCAAAATGCAGGCTCCGCCACCAGCTGCTAAGCCTGCAGAGGATACCCCATTGACTACCATTTTTCACCGATGCCAGCAGCTGCACAAGGAAATCGCAGAGTCATTGGATCAGGCGTTCAAACAGGGTGGCATAACCTCGACTCAAGTACGCACTTTTGTTTCACGTCCTCAAAATTTTTCTGGAAAAGACTGGCAGCGAATAGAAACCCAAAAAAAGAAAAATGAAGAGATGCTGCTGAGCCTAAAAAAAAGAATTGATGCAGCCCGCCCTGCTGAGGAGCCTCGGCCGCCGACAAAATCCCCAGAAGAGCCTCCAAGGAACGACGAAGAGGGCCCAAGCACACCAGCACAACCTTCTCCTGGACAACCTCCTCCACAGCCACCACCTGCCCCGAAAAAAGCCAGGATTATGACACGACGTCAATGGATAGGAATGTAACCCCGGATTGTACCTTAACTCACAAGTACATATTTATCTAAAATAAGGATGCCGCAGCATATGTCAATAGAAGCTGAAGGCCTTCCAAGCTTTGATCCAGCATCCGGCACTTCTCCTAAAAGCCGAAAAGGTTTTCAATACAGGCAAGAAGAGGTTATCAAGAGGCTGGCGGCGTTAAGCCTTCATCTGGAAAAAGAACGAACGCAGAGAATGACGCCGTTGGAAATATTGCCAGAGGCTGTTTTTCGGTCGTCGATCTCAACGCTAGGCGGAGGGGTGGTTGAGCAGGAGCTGACAGAGTATCAAAGAGTAGCCACCGAAATCATTGCCCATTTATCCGCGTTGCAAGAAAACGTTCCCCAGGACAGCTCTTTGCACAATCGATATAAACGCCTGATAAAAACATTTGAGAGGATTTTTGAAAGGACCGTTATTCCTCAAACAGAGGCAGAATTTCTACAACTTCATCGGTTAGTAGAAAACACTCTACGCCTAACAGCCGAGGAATCGCTGACAGGCAAGCCTCAGAAGCGTACTGCAGAAGAGCTCCCGTCGAGAGATGAAAAGCGTCGAAAGATCACTTCATCATCTTGTGAGGCCGAAGAGTTTCCTACAGTTCGCTCATCAAAGAGGCAGAGAGCAACAACACCTGAAGAGGCTCTTGCTGGACTGACTAAGAAAAGACAAAGAAAGGCAGAAGTAATTTCGCAGCTCCAGATCAATCAGAAGTTAGCTCAAATCACTTCACAACAATCTAGGTCGGTCTCGCCACGAAAAGTGTTTGCCTTGTCTCAATTCAGCAGGAAAGTGAAACGTCAACTTTGTGAAAAAAGGAAACTTTCTTCGGCTGGCAGCAGGGAAATTCAAGAGCCAGGCCTGGCTGTGCAATCCCTCGTCACTCCACCCGGAGAGCAATCAATGGCACGGGCCACTTCATTCGAAAGACTGTTACAATCTCCAACACTTCCTATATCTTCAAAAATGTTGTACGCCGTCGTCGATGACTCAACTGGAGCAGTGACACATGATTTAGTAGGGGCCAATCAAATTTTGGCATGGACATCTCTTGCTGATTATTTTAATAGCATTTGCAAGTCCGGATTTGGAAGTCAGGAATTCAGAGACACCATCCGTAAACAAGAAGAGTGGGTAAGACGCGGTGTGCAGGCTGAGCAACTAATAGAGTCCCTTGAACAGATAACGGCAGAGGCAGCCTCACGCTCCTTCGATGCCCTCTTAGATAGCATTCCATTGAATGAATCATTGATTCTCCCTGGCGGATGGGCTGGAAGTCCTGGACATGCCATGGTCTACGAAATAAAAAGATCTTCCACTGATCCAGAAAAATATCAAATGGTCATTTATAACGTCGGTGCTGGATCAGAATATCATGCCTCCGCTTCAGTTGCCGGCAGGGCAGAGGTATCATACCTTCTCATCGATGAAATCGAACGTAAAAGGCTGACAAGTCCAGATTTTCTCTCCACTCTTGGGAATTTTACCCGAGAAGTGGTCGGCGACAAAGGCTGGACTGCGGATGATATTTATAGAACTCTTCCAGCTGAGCTTGGCGGTACGATTGTACGTTCAGAAAGTGTGCGCTATTCTGACCTGCAACGCTCCGGCACATGCGCCTTTGCCTCCTTTTTTGCATTTTTGCATGCACATCTGCCCGACAGCGATTGCGGCCGTCTGCAAATAGCCTTGGGAATCAAGTGCATACAGTGCTTTCTCAGTACTATTGACGTCCGCAAAATCGACAAGGAAACAGATAGAGCTATAGCACTCGTCGACAAATCAATATCAAATTTCTCTCGACAACTTTTGCAAGCAAAAGCCGAGGGATGGATAGAACAAGACGATCTTATCATTATTGAAAGATACCTCTCCGATTTCGAAAGAAAGACAAAAAAATTGCGGGAAACTTTTTCTAGGGCTACTTCCATCTTGGCCCCCGCTGTCGAACAAACTGGGGCTTTTCATTTTTTGAGGAGCCGCGCTTCAGAAAACAGTCCGGAAAGACTGGTCCTTTTTCCATCAAGAACCTCATATGACGACCTTAGAGGCGTAAGTCCTTATACCCCGCCCGGCGCACCAAAACCTCCTATTGAACTAGAGCCTTTTCCTCCTATTCACCTGTCAACGGTTCCAGAGATACAAGCCACCGTGGCAACAGCTGTAGAATGGGCAAAAAGACAAAAATCATCAGGAAATGGTCGTGAAGCCGCTTTCGAAATATCGAGGCTATCGAGTCTACTCTTAGAGGCAGTCAGGGGTAATGCAGACCAATGTAGTCGTATGGATAAAGATGCGCGAGCGGCGTTCATAGCAAACCTCCATCGACTCGGAGAGCTGTATGTACGGTCGCATATTACATTCTGCATTCAAGCTGACACCCCTATGCCATCAAATCCGCTGTTACCTTCGACCTTAGTTCACCTTATTAAATGCGCCATCATTGTCGGGAGAGATATAGGCATAATAAAGCTCTGCAAACCATCTTTTCGTGCTATTTACAATTCTCTTATATGCAGCTCCTACTCGCGTTTCGAATCCTATGCTGACGAACAAGCATTTGTTAGAACGATGGAAGATCAGGATTCACGCTACTCGGATTACGACGCATGGGGAGTAACCTCGCAATTTTTAAAATTTTCCGACTCCCATCATGAACTTTGCGAATTTATAGACGGCAACTACAGATTAGCAATACAACAGGCTATTGGAAAGCAAGGATCCTTCGAAGAAACAGCTGCTAGCGCGTTTGATTTTAAAAACAGAGAAAAACTCCTACATATTCTTCCGGCCGAGTTCTTCCATTTTCAAGATTTGATCTCTCTCATGGTATTTCTCCATTATGAACAAAGCGATCAAGGGGCAGTTGTTGCCGAACCACCCGACACCCGCATCGATACCCCATTCATGCGTTGGCAGGTAAAAAAAGACGACCGGGGTTCGCCAGAACTTGTCGCGAACACCATGAGTGGGTTTTTGCAAGTAGGGTATAAACCGTCTCCTGATATGAAACCACTGGCGTATTCCCGAGGAGATATTTCCATTCATCCCCTCGTAAGTGATTTTTTTGGACCAAAAAAATTAAGGACTTACGTCATATCAACTCGTATTCCTCAATTATCCGAACTCCCGCCCCCATTCAAAGAATTACAGCTCATTCATTCTGAACACGAGTTTCAAATCGACACCGCTCTTGCAACATTCACTTCGTACCCATCGCTTTTGTATAAAAAAGAATGGCAAGATTTTCTCGAGTTTTCGTTGTTTTCACGAAGAACGCTTGAAGAAATCTGTCAAAACCCAGTCTTTAAAAAAACCCCTCTTCTGATCTGCGAATTTTTGAAGAATCAACTCTCTCTTGCGCTCACTCCTCCAGCGAACAGCGATCTGGCTCTCTTTTTCCTGCGACTCTACCGACGTCTGTTCGAAAGGGCCCACCTTATGACTGAGCAGCAGAAAAGCACGGTCAAGGCAGAAATAGCCTCCTGGTTTAACACAGTGTACCAACAATTTTTCTCATCCCCCGACGAACAGCACAAAAGGGAGCTCCTGAAATGGCATTACGAACGAGCCAGTTTCCTGAACTGCCAAACAGAGCTCTCCGATGAAGAACGAGACCATCTACTTGAATCAGTCATGATAATCAGAAGAGTCGGGTGTGAAAAAATCCCTTCTCTGGAATACGACATATGCGCATTAACCCATTCGGTCTTTGGGAGAGAAGATATTCAACAACGTCTCGAAAAAGACATGAGCTCCGTGATCAATGCAAGTACGTACTCCCCGCATGCCGAACGAGTATGGCGCCGTCAAGGACACACGCTCTTCATTTCAAATGACAGACCGCCATTCAAATATAACCCTCTCACAGGAGCATTTGGGAGATCTTCAGGGGAACGAATCATAGAAACGCCGCAAGTTCTTCTTTCATCCGAATTGGTAAGGAGGGCAACGAATAACACGATGCCCGCAGAAGTGATTATCGATGCTCCTGGCTCATACTCTTTCCATGTAAGCGGAACCCAATTCAGGGTAGAGTCAAAAGAAGGAGGCCTGTGCATCTACAAAATGGTAGATGGATATTGGTACCAACTCGTTGAAAACAAGCTCCTGCAATCTCCTGCCGAAGAAAATAAAAGGGTTACATGCACAATCCAAAGCTCTATTCTCGAAGGACTCAATGTATGGTACACCAAGGGTCGAAGCGGCTACTTCCTTCGATTAGAATCACGGGATGGAACCCTCAAGTACACAGTCGATAGCTCACACGCAGGTTTCCTAGAAGCGGTCAAGGACTTTGGAAAAGGGCTCTTAGGATTTCCGGCAACATATAGAATGTTCGAAATCACAGACGGTGTACGACGACAAATACTACCTCCTGAAGCGCTACCGAGTCAGCTCTTAACCGTTGAGGATCCAGAATTCATCATTCCAAGGTCGGATGATGGAACCCACATTTCTTCCATCACGTTTCCCCGATTTGGACATGGCGGACTGACATTTATCTTTGATGCGAAAAAACAGGTGTTTAGAAACGCTGAAAACAGCCATGAAATCTTGCTGCCCGACCAATACTTCTCTGGAACGCAGCGATTACAACATAAACTCGTTCTCATGAACGAGACAACGCGCAAAAAGAGAATTCTTATTCCCTGTCATCATTTAGATTCCCCTAATCCCCTCACTGCCTCCGCCCTTGATACAACTATCGACCCAATGAAGGCGAACCGTGAAGCTACGCTTTCTGTATATTCATACCGCAAAGAAAAAGACCGTCTAATCCCCGAAACTACAGAAGGAGCCGCCTATCTCGCCTATACCTATTTATGGCAACAACAATACGAAGACAGTGCACGCCTATTGGAGAGTATTCCACACCTTCCTCTTTCCGATGAGACGATTAAAATTCTCGAATGGATCGTTGAGGGCGCCCCTCACGATGCCGACCCAAATAGCATTGCCCTCCGTTTGAAGGCGGCCACGGCACTCGCTCGTCAAAAAGATCTTTTTCATCGAGATGTAAAATCCAACCCAAAAAATCTTTTCGCCCTATACCAATCTTGCCAGCACTTGTGTACGAGTGTCTTCATTTCTAGTGATGAGGCAGTGATTCTAGGAATGGATCCTGAACAAATGAAAATCGCTGTCAAAACACAATCAGCGAGGACTAAATACCACCCTGTACAACTCCAAGCTGGGATTGTTGACTTTGGTTTTGACTTCCCCAGAAAACCAAATCCGAGACGCCCCAATATTACACCTGTGTTGTTTCGTCAATTATATACTGCTCTCATATCCAATCCACATGGATTGCAAAGTGATTGGTACAGTATACGTGCAGGGTTCGATACAGCATTTGGAATCCAACTCAAAGATTTTTCTAAAAGGGAAGTTGAAAGAGTCAAAATAATTCTATCAATCGCAGCTAGGGGGAAAGTTTCAAGCAAACAAACAGCGGCGGCGATTCTTTTAGCTGCCTTAGAAAATCCGGAAAGATTTCGTAAAGAATGTGCTGAAGTTAATAAAAA
>CAINFV010000008.1 GCA_903848235.1 Chlamydiia bacterium
GCACTTCTTACTGATATACCTATTCCCGAGTTAGTCTCTCCAGCAACATCGGCTAAAGAGTCTGAGAAAGTTGCCAAAAAACAGGGGAGTGGGCCTCATTCAAAAACGATCCCTGTCGTCAAAGATAAGGGACAAAAAGGGGCAGCGGCATCGAAGTCCCAAAAAACCGTGTCAGAAGAAACAAAAAAGTTTTGTGCAGCTAATAGAGCTATTTTAGAGAGCCTTGAGGATGAGAAGGCTGCCACAATTCCTGCTTTTGTTGAAAAGCCTCCAGCATTACCATCAGCGAATTTAGGGACTCTTTCTATTTCCCCTGCTCTGCTGTCGCAAGCAAGGCAGTTTGCCCAACAATGCAACTTCTATCAGCTATATGGGATGACCCAGGAGCAGTTTAATGAAAATCTCAAATGGGATCGCCGTCAACTGGTAACCCTTGAAAGTGATGTTTCGACAGTTGATCCCGACATTCTTGTCGGAGTGCAGAAAGACAAAGTTGAAAAGGCTGCATCTGACCTCCATGCTGCTAGGGAAGAACATGGTCGAACAGGAAGAAATGCGCTGAACGTCGATAAGGCAAATGTTCACTTCATTGCTGAACTGGAGTTTTATGATAGGCTTGTTGTCAAGGCAGCATCGTTTCATCCTGACGTTGGCCCAGCGACTGGCCGTATCTATAAACAGTGGCTAGATGCAAAAACAGCCCACGAAGATGCTGAAAAACGCGCTGGAAAATATGATGATCCGCACCGAGTGACCAATAAGATTGGAAAAGCGGTTAAGGGGGTGGTGAGCGAATTAGGATTTGGAAGCGACCCAAAAGCGATTGTAAAAGACGAACGCTTCAAGGCTACAGTCTTTGGCCTACAAGCAGAACGACATGAAAACCGCATTGACAGTGCCTCGACGTCGAAGACTTATGTCTCGAATCCAGAAAACGTGCTTGGCTGGTCTTACGAACACATTAAAGGATCAATTGCACAGAGAAAAACGGAAATTCTAAAAGATCGAGGAGCCAGTGGAAGTGCCGATCTTGACACTCAAATTGCTCAACAAAGCCAAGTGGTGGACAAAATTGCGGCAGCCTATCAGGCTGCGGACGCTGTAGCTGTCGATCTTCCGTCAAAAACAAGACGGAATGAACTCTTGTGCCAATATATAGCAGAGGTGGACTTTTTAGGTGGTCTCGAGCTTAAAAAGGGCGAGGTAGCTTCCTCTGTAACACCCGCAAGTTCTGTTCCTGACGCAGAAGATCCAAGCGCAAGAGTTCACGAAAAAGAAACGAAAAGTCTCCCGGCGAGTGAGCAGAAAAAAGATTCTCATGACGACAAAGGCAGCCCTGCCCCTGAGAAAGCTGATGATGTAGATAAAAAGAAGCCCTCGTCTCCTAGCAAGCCAAAAAAAGATTCTCATGACCATGACAAAGACAGCTCAGCGCCTAAGAAAAAAGCAGGTGCAGATCAGAAGAAGCCCTCATCTCCTAGCAAGCCAAAAGAAGATTCTCCGGATGTCCACGAGGAAGAAAGTCCTGTTCCCCAGCACACTGGAGAAGTAGATCAAAAGGAAGGCGCTCAAGCAGCAAAAGGTCTGCAAAAAGAGGATATTTCGAAAGATCAAGATCCATTATCAACTCTGGCGAAGATACCAGATATCCGGGTGGAGGGCTCTTCTACCGGCATCCCTTCACTGAGTTCTCTAGGCGTCGCCACGGAGCCATCTGCTGCGTATTCGTCCATAAGAACGTTCTCTTCACCCACGCCAAATCTGTTTTTCGATTCGAGCAGTGGCTTGATGAACATGCATACTCCTTTCCAGCCCCGTGAAGCCCGAATGTTGAATGCAGAGAGCAGAGTGTCGGAGCTGTTCGGAAGGGGCGCCGTGTTTCCAGGGAAATTTGAGTGCCAAGGGGCGGGAAAAGTCACCTTCAAATTCGACAATCCCCAAGAATCATCTTTTAACCCGCAAAGGCTCAGAGAATTCTCACGAGATCTGGCATCTCAAAGAGCTTCGCAAGGGGCAGCATCTCGCCCCCTTCCTGTCGCTGCGGCAGCAGCTGCTGCTTCGTCAGACCCAAGCGCCGCCGACCATGCGTATGAGAGCTTCCTCCACATGCCTAGAGGGGAGTCACATCCTCCAATGTTCGTGCAGAAAACGCTTTGCTATGCTTTTGCCAAAGCACAAAATGCCGTCATTGGTGCACATGATCTTGTATGCAATAAGCAGTTTGACCATGACGAAAAGGTGAGGACGCATTTACGAAAACTCGAGGAGATTGAGAAGCAACTACCAAGAATTAACGGCCCGTTTCAGGGAAGCCCGTTATGGGTGTTGGCACATCGTACTCTGGCAGGACCAGCAAGAGAGGCCCTTCAAAGCAATCCTCACATTTTGAGTGATAGGAGCGAAGCGACAAAGAGGATTCTTGAAATCTATCATCGTGAACACGAACTACACGAAAGAGGGGAACAACAAACAGAAAAATATCGGGTTATAGTTAGAAATGTGCAAAGGGTCGGTTATAGAGGTGACATCGAACCTGATCGAACATTTACTCCAGAATTTCTCGATGAAATTGAACCGTATTTCATTACCGTTGAAAGGTGTGAAGGGGCTCGTCTTAAAGAATTAAAGGATGACGAAAGCAAGATCAAGGAAAGATTTATCAACCCAGAAATCCGCCCTCTTATTGGCACACTGCCTGTACGGCTGCAGGCCAGCGTCGTACATCATTCGCTGTATGCTAAAGGCATCCTGGAACTTACCTCGGGCAAATATTCGCTGGCACCAGATTCTGAAGCTTTCAAAACGCTTTCGAGACTGTATATGCATGAATTCGTAGATACCATTCAAAATGGTATGCTTAAAGAGGATTTTTTACGGTCAGAAAATGGCAGACAATTTCGCGAGACCCTTTGGAAGGCATATACAGACCTTGTGGAGAAAGAAGCTCTTGTTGTCGCCGCCCAGCAAGAACATTCTCAACTGGGTTGTGGCTGGAGAGCAATAGACTGGATGAGGGGAACCCCAAATGTGGCGAAAAAAATGGACGATTTGAAAAGTTCAGTCGAGATTGTCGTAAAGCATATGAAGCAGCTTCACCTGAACATTATCGCGCAGGAGCTAGAAAAGACCCCTGAAGGGGATCCTTTAGTTGAAGCGAAAAAATCTTTATTGGCGCTATTGAAAGGAGAAAAAGTTGACGAACAACGAAGCTTCATTGGCACGGTACTGCTGCCCGCTTTAGGACGAAGTCCGCTCTATTCTCCCCCGCAGGCTGGGGCCGGAGAACTGCCGGATGAAAGGCGGTGGCTCAGGATAGGAGTGCCCCAAACACTATTCTTCGGTGCGTGCGAAAATCCGGAATCTCTTGCCGCAAAGCTCATTGCTTTTGAAAGGCGCTAGAAAAAAATTTTACATCTGCGCCAAACCTGTTTTTCGTAAGGAGTCTAGATTATTTAAACTAGACTCCTAACAGGCGAGGCGCAATGAATTCTTCAAAAAAACTCCGCAAGAACCCTTGGGAAAAGCCCTCACAGATCTTGTTATCGCTGCGCTAGCAAGCCGGCAAAATCTATATACAGAATTCCACATCGTATCTACGATAGAGGTTCTATACCATCTCTTTGGACATGTATGACTCTTTACATATATTCTGTAGGTACCTGCATAAATACCATGGAGCAATTTGCAAGAACGCCTGAAACATCACGCCTTGTTATGACGAAAAATCTTCAATTGATCAGTCAATGGGGACTCTTGCGAAAGATATTCTTGCGTTGTTTCATGAATAGCTACCTCAATCAACTCGATCCATATCAATCAAAAATGCGATTTCAAGAGCAGTTGTGGACGATCATGGTGTGGGGCAAATACGATCGTCATATGCAAGAGACGTGCGTCAAGGCATGCAAAGTTTTTGACCGAATAAACCATCGAACAAATGACGAACTGCCTCCCAGCAAACGATTTTCAGAACTCGCTGTTTGCGTGAATCTATCAAACGTAGAGCAACAATATCGTCAATATGTCCTCGAGACATTTCACAATTCTCATGTTGTAGAACCGTCGCAAGACCTATCTGAAAAGGAGGATTTCAGTTCAGACTCTGATTCTGACGCAGACGAACCGCTCTGGAAAGAGCTCCGTAGATCGCCCCCCAGTCACCAAGAAGTGTCAACTGAAAGGCACAAAAAGTATCCGAAAACAAATTTTCGGCTTTCCAGCATGTTTCTACGTCCAAAAAGGGTTTCTACAACGTATGTAAAGAAAAAGTAATAGCCCCTCTAGGTGTACCGTATCGAACAATTTTTGAATCTTTATTTCCAAAACAGGGAACGCAAGCTACTACTCCATTGCTGTTGTGCTCCCTGCTCATGTTCTATTATCGACAGGCTTCTTCATGCTGAGGTACGACTGACGATTTTCTTCTACAATCCAAACATTTATCCAGAAGGGGAGTATAACCGCCGAAAACATGAGATTGTCCAGTATGCCGGAAAAAGGGGAGTCGCTTTTGTTGATGTCGACTACGACCCTGACAGATGGCTGAATTATGTTCGTGGGCATGAAATGGAGAAAGAGAGGGGAGTCAGGTGTAGCCTGTGCTTTGAATGTAGGCTTCTCAAGACAGCCGCATTTGCTGCAGAAAATGGTTTCGCAGACATCTCAAGTACTCTTGGAATCTCTCGGAGAAAAAAACTCGAGCAAGTGACAGACGCTGGAAGGCGAGCGGCCGCATGCTACCCAGGAGTCACATACCTTGACTACAACTGGCGAAAAAATGGCGGCGTTGCGCGAATGGACGAGATCGCTAAACATGAACAATTCTACCGGCAGCAGTATTGTGGGTGTATGTTTTCGATAAAGCCTTATCCAAAATAAGGAAAAAATGGAATCTCCACAAGCAGTCTGCAAATCCGGCATTGAATTTTTGAGTCTCATCGAAGCATTAGATCTCAAAGCAGCAGCAGAAAGGAATGCGGTCAGCGGGCTTTTTGATGAAGCGATTGGTCTAACACAAAGAATTTCAGACGTGGCAATCAAATCGTTGTCCTATGCAAAGATTGCAGAGATAATGACCTATCCACACCTCCAGAATTTACCAAGGGCTCGAGTGGTTGTCGCTTTGGCGCATGGCATTGCTCAATCACTTGCGGATGAAGAACTAAGAGATTTGCTTCTCTCTCGCACCGCGCGGGTGATGGCCGATGCTCAGGATTTTTCGAATGCCTGCGCAGGAGCTGAAGAAATTCAGGTTGTGTTCATAAGATCCTTATGTTTAATAAGCATTGCCAATAGGCTTGTTGATATTCATAATTTTTCAGAAGCCAGAGTTGTTGCCCGTAAAGTCCATGATATCGCCGGACAGGAGAATTGCGTAGAAAATAGGGCAATACTTCTAAAAGAAGTTGATAAACTGATTGGTCGGATGTAAGAAAATATTTCCTTTGTATTCAATAGTGCTCCCTCCCACATCACCTCAAAATCTTAATTTCCTGAAGTATGAATCGTTTTATTTAAAAAAATAAGGACCATGTGTATGGTGCAGATTAGAATGGGTATTCAAAACATAGGAGACATGAGAATGAAGTGGTTATGTATATCAATTTTTGCGATGACGGCATTAATTGCGTCACCAGCGGAAGCTTTCGACTCTTCCATTCCTGGAGGAAATACCAGAAATATTGAAAAAAGTCACTGCGAACGTGGACCCAGAGGACCTAAGGGAAAGCACGGTCATCATGGCATTCCAGGGCCGATGGGACCCCAAGGATTGCAGGGAGCGATAGGACCCCAAGGCGTGCAGGGGGGGATCGGACTCCAAGGTGTGCAAGGCGTGATAGGCCCCCAAGGAGGGCAAGGCGACCAAGGCGTGATAGGACCCCAAGGATTGCAAGGCCTGGTGGGACTCACAGGAACTGCAGGGGCGACGGGAGAAACAGGAGCGACAGGAGCTACAGGAGCTACTGGAGAGACTGGAGCTACTGGTGCGACAGGGTCAACTGGAGTTTTGAGCTATGCTTTTGTAAGCTTAGATCAAATAGATACCTCTTTGCCAGTGGGGGCTTCAGGAGGAATCGCTTACCCAGTGCCGTTTAATACCACAGGACCACGGTCCGATGATATCGAGTATGATGCTGATACAGGGACATTTACTGTTCAAACAGCCGGTGTGTACACATTGCAATACGACGTTCGAGCTTTCGTAAATGGTGGCCAGAACCCTTCGCCACCAATTGACGAGTTTGTCGTAACTGTCTATCAAAATGGCGGATCATTGCCAATGTCGGTAGTGAAAGGAATGGCAACAACTGATACCCTTCGGTCTATTGTCGATGCCTCAGGCCAATTGATTGTAAACCTCAATGCAAATGATACTCTGTGCCTAATGGCAAAAGTCACCCCTGTAGGAGGTGTACCGGATGATTTCACTCCGTTCTATGGTGTTCAGCCCTCCGGTGATGACATCATCGAGATGGCAGCTTACTTCTCTATCTTGAGGATCAACTAGATCTTTCTTTTCATTCATGGGAGGACAATTCGTCCTCCCATGTCTCTTCTAGGCACTTCTGCTTCGCAAAAAGAAGTTGATAAACTGAATTGCCAGCTGTAAGAAAAAATTCCCTTTATATTCCATTGTGCGCCCACTTCGCCTCAAAATCTCAAATTCCTTATGTAAGAATCGTTTTATTTAAAAAAATAAAGATCATGTGTATGGTGCGGATTAGAATGGGCATTCAAAACACAGGAGACACGAGAATGAAGTGGTTGTGTATATCAATTTTTGCAATGACGGCATTAATTGCGTCACCAGCGGAAGCTTTCGACTCTTCCATTTCTGGGGGAAATATCAGAAATATTGAAAAAAGTCACTGCGAACGTGGCCCCCGAGGACCTAAGGGAAAGCACGGTCGCCATGGTATTCCAGGGCCGATAGGCCCCCAAGGATTGCAGGGCGCGATAGGCCCTCAAGGGGAGCAGGGCGCGCTAGGACCCCGAGGAGTGCAAGGCGAAGCGGGAGTCCAAGGAGTGCATGGCGATCAAGGCGGGACAGGCCCCCAGGGATTGTTCGGCCCGGTTGGAACCAAAGGAGCTAAGGGGAAGACGGGTGACACAGGAGCTGCTGGGGCGACAGGAGCTACTGGGGAGACAGGAGCTACTGGGGAGACAGGAGCTAATGGAATTTTGAAATATGCCTTTGTAAGCTTAAATCAAACAGATACCCCTTCTATGGTTGGCACCCTTGGATTTAACGCAGTGCCGTTTAATACCACAGGACCGCGGTCCGATGATATCGACTATGATTACGATACTCAGACATTTAAAGTTCTCACGGCCGGCGTGTACACATTGCAATACGACGTTCGAGTTTTCGAAAATCTCACTGGTGGTCAGGGAAACACTCCGCCGCCAATTGAAGAGTTTGTCGTAACTGTCTACCAAAATGGCGGGTCTTTGCCAATGTCGGTAGTGAAAGGAATGGCAACAAGCGATAGCATTCGGTCTATTGTCGATGCCTCAGGCCAATTGACTGTAACCCTCAATGCAAATGATACTCTGTGCCTAATGGCAAAAGTCACTCCTGCTAACGGTGAAATGGAGAATTTTGCTCCGTTCTATGGTATTCAGCCCACCGGTAGTGACATCACTGAGATGGCAGCTTACTTTTCTATCATGAAGATCAACTAGGATCTCTCTTTTCATTCATGGGAGGACAACTCGTCCTCCCATGTTTCATTCGTCATTATCTCTATTCCTTGGCACATGGCTTTCTCACTACCATCTGGCAAGGCGCATGACCTCAGCTGGTAGGCAGATTAGCGGGTTTCCGAAGAGATACAGATGTATCAGATTTGGAAGCCGACCGACTTCGGTCGGCACGGTGGCGAGCTGATTCCGGGCAAGGTAGAGATGTTTTAGTTGAGCCAGCTGCTTGATTTCTGCCGGTACAATGGTGAGATTATTCACTGTGAGGATAATTGATGTCATAGGCTGTTTGAAGAACGGCATGAAGACTGACTGGATCATGAACGACCTTACTTAACGCTCGCGACGTTCCGATGCCCTCCAGGATATTGTATACTTGTACAGCATATGCCTCATACAAGGCTCTCACCTCAATGGGCGTTCGGATGGTAGAGGGACGTGTGATTCCAAAGAGAGAGAAAAGAGGCTGGGACTCCGGGCAATGAAGGGCAGTTAAGTCAAAAAGATGTTGCTGATGCGCCGCGGCATGCCAGCGGCTACACACTTGCGCTGAACGACCCATGGAAAGTGGGTCTAAAAAGCCAATGATGTGGGTCACAATATCTTGATCTAGAGCCTCTATACCTACTCGGACTTTCTGATCGAAAACATTCTGTACGAGCTTGCACAGTTCTAAATTTTTGGATTGTACAACCCAATCTGCGATGCCTTTAAGCGCACGACGAGTCTCTTCCTCGGGTTGGCAAGTGCATATGGCAAGCTCTCGAAGCGCTACAAGCGCAACTTGCTTTTCGCTTTCGCTGGCTTCTGGGTGTGACTCAAGATACGAACGCACACCCTCTGTGAGGCTTGTAATCGCTCGCAGAACCTCAGGTTGAGAATGCATGAATCATTCTTCATGAAAACGTTTTCTGCAATTCGAATCTCGAAAAAAGAATTGATTTAAGGTTAAGGTCAAGTTTTCGGGCGAAATATACATAACATCAATTATCAGACGTTGCGAGGGCGTGTTTTTTTGCTCACAAACCAGTTCGGGCAACATTCTCTAATGAAAGCTGCGTGAACTAGAGATAGGAGCTAATATTCTAGTAAAATCCTTCCCCCCAAATTGTCCAAGCCCAAATAACACATCATAATCAGAGCATATTTTTGCAACTGTCCATGGAATAATTGGAACGTTTTCGCCGTAAATCTTGATGCCAAGATCGCGGCATGTAGTTACCACCTCTGTGCGTTTGGGGAACTCTCTCAACATAATCTTGCCATATCCCAGTTCTTCTGGATCCCTTGCATTCCGCCATTGTAGTGAAGGCTCATCGTCAAAAACAATAAGCGCTCGCATATGTGCATCACGCTGTTCAGCTACTGGAAGATCCCTCTCTTGTTTGATGACCCCGAAGTCTTGAACCTTTCCTACTTCCCCTAAAGCTGCCTTATAAGCCCGTTCAACACTCCTTGGGAATGAGGAAGGAATGATAAGTGCCGAAATTATCGCAGCCCCTTTCAACTCTCTTCCATCAGATGATGTTAAGACGGCTTCCCATGTAGCTGGTCCCGTTCGTTGCACATCAAGATCATTTTCAAGCACATGTGCTAAACCGATCTCAAGAATCGCTTTTTCCTGTGGAGAAAGCTTTTGTATTTGAGGATGCTTCATTATGTCTTCGAGAAGTTTCTTACGAAACAGATCTCCTTGTTGGGCTGTCTGCGCATCTGGTACAACAGCTCTATCAAATCCAAGCCAAATGTCGCCAGAATCAGCCGGAAGGGTTTGCCCCGCTCTTGCGTGATATTCAATATCTTCACCAAACCCAAAGGCAATGGTCCCATAACTCATTAACGGATACTTTGAGACGAAGGCGCCGCTATATGATGGTGTTCCAAATGCTGCAGCACCTCCTCCTGCTACCGCAATTTTCCCTTTCAGGATTTTCACATAATTTTTCGCATTTGTGGCATGAAAATAGCGAAGTGCTTGACCTGGATGTTCCTTCCAAGTTTTCTGGAGAGCCATTGCCTCTTGAAGTTTCTTCTTTGCTAAGGCTACCCTATCTTTAAGGTCGATATGTGTCTCTTCTTTTTCATCTTTGAGGAGACGTGCTGCCGCCTTCGATTTCATGCCTTTCTGAACCTCATCAAGGGCCTCTGGGTGGCCCTCTAATGTCTCAAGTAATTTAAGGTCAGCTTCAATAAGCTGAATAATAGTACCGTGACGACCCTGTTCAGGGGCTTCTTCTACGTCCTTTTCCTTTATTACCGTGTATCCAGGAGCAAAAAGGTCTTTCTCAGAAATCCCAGGACAACGAGTGATCACCTCTTGCCGAAATTGCACTAGTCTTCGAGAGGGAATCGCACCGACTATGGTTTGCATCGCAGCAACAATCTGCTTTTTTTGTTCTTCGTCAGAAACCTTCTGTAGAAGAGTAAAAAGAAGTGCATAATATTCAGGTTTCCCAAGGAAGGGATGTTTGCCAATGAGCTCCAGAAGAGGAGAAACCCCTTCTCCCTCGAAATTGGAGTTAAGATTTTTTAGCAAATCACATATTTTTTGTTCGTCGTCAATTTCTTTCTTCCATTTCACTTTTGTATCTTTGGGAGCCTCTCCCGAAGCAAGAAGAAGCGCCTTATATTCTACTTCAGTAACTCCTAGAAATTTTGCCTCATGCTGTAGTTTTTTCACCGAATCGCCTCTATCGAGATCCTTATCTCTCCGGTGACCCCACTGTCGCATCCCCTCGACCATCTTTTGAAAATTTTTTGGTACATTCTTCGGGGCCAACGAATCCCCGGTAATTCCGAATTTCTTTTTCGGTATATCAAAACTTCGCAACGGGTCTGCTGATGGTTCAACGGCACCCTCTTGCTTTACAGGCTGTTCACCCTCACGTTTTTCGACTCTTTTCTGAAACAAACGAACTAACGCATCTAGGCCAAAAATTCTAGTGGTTTTTGGCATTGGAGCAGTTTGAGCTGATCCCTGTACCCGCGATCCAAATATTCGATTCCAAATTTTCGATAAAAAACCTCCTGATTGAGTCCTCTGTCCTTCATCAAACTCCAGTACTTTTGTTTCAAAAGCTTTAATTTGAAGGCTTGGTATTCCACGCTGGTTCAAATTGATCCGAATCTCTTGTAGGGAGACTACAAGCATTTGACGTTCTTCAGGCGTCATCTTAGCAAGAGAGTCTTTCTCGATACGCTGAGACAGGAGGAGCACCTGCATATCATTCGTGCCTAAGTCCTGCTCGTCTTTTTCAAATGTATCTAGGATCGTTTTGACAGCCTCTTGTGCTCCCAAAAAGGCTTGAGACGACGTTACTTTGCGAGGGGGGCTAAATGTGCTGCTTACACCAAGATCTGTATCACCTATAGTAGTCATACACCACCTTATTTTCTAATTTACAAGACTTTGTTAGGAGGCTGCAAGATCAACATCGCCGACCAATTTATCAAGATAGATATGAGTATGAGTGATACCCCATTTCCTTAGTATCACTCAGGCCAGAGGAAATCAATCAAAAAATTGAGAAATTGAATTTGACTATTTTAGGCGCTAGCCTGCTTAGGCGCATTATTAGCCTGAGGCCAGCCAGCTTTCGGATACAACACTCGCATCCCCTCCTCGTTAAAAGGATGGTAGGAACGTAGCGCGCGGGAGATTGGTCGTCGAAATCAATTACCGATGAGGAAACGGCATGTAGCCAGGAAACGGCGTTAGTCCCTCAATGACCCTTGTTTGCGGTGGATGCGGCACGACATACTTCAATCCCCTGCCAACGCCATACAGCTTTGACAGAGCTTCTGCCAGGGGCGCGTCGACTTCAATCTCCTGCACCCTCACTGTCAGTTGGCCTTTCACCAAGTTCGGAATAAAATATCCGTCACTTAATGATATTGAATTTAAGCACAGTACAGCCCAATCGTAAAAATCTTGCATCGTACTCAGACGGATGACCAGAGGTGCTGAGTCGGTGTACAGAATAGCTCGAAACGTTGCCGCTTCAAAGGAATAACGATTCATGAATGAAGGAAGGAGATACAAAGGCTTGATAGGACCTAGACTGATCAACTGGCCGTCATAATACCCAGGAAGATTGGTAAGTGTATGGAGGATCTTTCCCCACTCTTCGGCAGAAAAAATTTCAGGAAGCGATTGAGCATCGATACCATGGATCCGATTAAACTCGGGATTTAGTGAGGATAGCTCCTCCAAAAACACCATCCCAGATTTGCTAAACGTCTGAGATTGGAATAGTTGTCCTGGTCTTTCCCTGTAACATAAGCCAATCAACGTACACCGTTCTTCAACACTATCTTTTTGATGCTGAAGAGCTTCATGAATGGCAGAAAACACCTGATCGCGCAAGGAATCGTTGTGCGACATTATCGCAATCACCCTCAAAGAAAGAAGATCCTTGATACACAATGAAGGCTCAAAACTCTCGGTATACATGTACGTGACGATTTGCTGAATCAGCTCTGAAGAGACGTTCAGTTGCAGCCTATCATGTACCCACGTGCCAATCCTCGGAAAAGTTAAATTAAAAAGAATTTTGTTCACGACACTGCAGCCTCCATTCCTATCGACCAGAACAGAGGCATTCAGTAACCCGAACGCATCAAAATGTCGTAAAACTCGGGTAAAAGCACGACATACTCTTCGATTGATTACAATGTCACGTTGAATAACCGCATCAATGAACCGGTAGGTTAACGAAGGATCGACAAGGTGGATCTCACTACGGCTGAACATTTTCGCTATTTGATACAGCTTTTGGTCCCCAAGATCCGTTCCTGATTCGAAAATCGCCTCTTCTATAAACTGTTTCGTCCATGCATCTTGGGTGTCGATTTTTATGCTCATTTTTTCTACAAAAAATAGTTTTTTAGTCTGTTTAAGGGAAGGGCAGTATTCTTAGAAAGCTAAAATTCATCAACACAAATCCTAGAACCCGCTTTTATCAAAATAAAGTATATAAACCACATATATAGTCGACATTATTCCATAGAATTTCACGAACGTATGTCGACTGAAATCCTAGACGTAGACGTTGCAATGCTGTAAAATACTAGCAATCATTAGAGTTCAAGGAGTTACATATGAAAATCCTTCGCTGGATTGGAATCGCCTTTGTTGGCTGTATGACTGTTATGGCGGGCCTCATTGCCATCGCGCCAACTCTTCTCTCTACATCCTGGGGCCAAGGGCTATGTCTGAAAACAGCTTCCGGACTATACCCCGGGGCTATAGAAGTACAGTCTCTCTCGATGGGATGGCTCAGCGGGATTGAGGTTCGTGGACTAAACGTCAAGGATCCTGAAGGCAGGGATCTGTTTTCCTGCGCACAGTTTTCGCTCGATAAGCCACTCATCTCCCTCGTATTTTCTCAGAAAGATTTTGGCTCCGTTCTGATTGCCTCTCCAAAGCTGTATTGCTATGCGACACATCAAAAAAACTCATCCTCACAAGAGGTGTCGAGCTCAGAAACAGGAAGTAAAAAAGAAAAAAACGAAAAGCAAATACGATCTGACACATCGTCTGAACGCTCTTCTACCACTGCAAAAGCCGTTGCAACACCGGATATCAAAGGGAACATCACTGTTTTCGATGGACACGTCGTTGCCGTCGTCGATGATCGAGTTATAGGTTCTCTCACTCAAGGAGAGGCTGCTCTTCATCTCGACCTCCTGCATGCGTCGAATGGAAAAATCGGGGCATCACTGTCACAAAACTCTTCAAAGACAACTCCCCTTGCGTTGACATTTTCTCTTGACGGGGCTCCACAACTGTCGAATCTAAAGGGGTCTTTTTCTTTTTCTTGTACGAAAGTGCCAACAGAATTGTTAGCGGCGTTAGCTCATTCTCTTCACCCTGACATAGCCGACTTTCTGAATGAGTCGTTTGGAAGTTCTGTCTCATACTCTCTTTCTGCAACAGCGAATGGCCCAGAAATCGTCCTTCATAGCACACTATTGAGTGATAATCTTCAATCGTCGATGAATATGAAGGTTGAAAATGATGTCATCACAGTCGACAAGGGGAATCTGTTTTCAGGGACACTCACTCCCCGCCTCTTTCAACTTATCCTCAACCAGGCAACGCAGCAGTCCCAAGCACATCCCATTACTCTCCTCTCTCCTACAACCTGCTCTCTTGAAAACAAAAGCCCGCTCTCCATTCGCTTGTCAGGATTCGACCTCATCTCCTCATTGGATATCAAATGCTCAACACAGTCGCCACTCTCTCTTTCTACAGGAACACAGACCCCGCCTATTAGCCTCTCCGTAGACACCCTCCTCCAAGGTTCCCCTGAAAAACCAACGGCAACCATTGACATCTCGGCATCCTCCGTTGCGGACACTGGAACCTTTCACTTCACCGCCTCTGGATCAAAGAAAAATTCCGGGTATCAGCTGTCAACCGTTATGAATATCAATGGCAAGTGGCCCGCCATTGCAGAAACGCTCTCAGGATTTAGTTCTACCTCACTGTTTGGCCCAGACCTTTCGGCAGTCGTGAAAGCAGCAGGACAATTCAATAGTATCGATGACTTTTCTCTTCAAGGCACCTCGCAACTATCCTCACAAAACATCCAAAAAACAGCCGCTTTCACATGCACAAACACACTCTTCTCCGTGTCGCAAGCATCCTTCGATGCTAAGGTTCCATCTTCTTTCATTGAAACTCTAGGGGCCCCGGTCCACTTCGCATCTCCTGTAGGCGCTGTCCACGTTCAGACAACAGTTAAAAATCTCTCTGTTCCCTTAGACCATCTCTCTTTAGTACTGCCTAAGGCTACTATCGATGCTGTCGCTACACTAGATGTTCCAACAGTCGCCCTCCAGCCAAACCACGGATTGCATGCTGCTCTGAAAGCCACGGAAATCACTGTCACCAAAAGCGAAAAGTCTCCCGCCGCCTATTTCTCAGTCCGCGCCACAGCTCCTGTCTCTTCAAAAGCACAGCCTGTCATCAACACTCTTATCGGCCCCACAGGGTTGTCCCTCGTGATGGCCGGCAAATTCGACATCGAACAATCAAAGGTCACTGTCAAGTCTGTTGAAGTCACAGGGTCGCGTCTTTCAGCTTCAATCTATGATATGACCTGTGCGTTTGCCAAGGGCCTAGAGCTCTCTTTAGAATCCCCTGCGAATGCTCGCATTGTTGCCGACAAAGATACCATAGAAAGCCTCTCCTCAGCGTCACTCCCCTGTACTCTTGGCGGCCCTGCAGAGCTGAAGGTCACCGTCAAGCCTTTTACCATTTCCCAAAAGGACGGCGTCTGGCAAGGCTCTCCTCTCAGCGCTGAGCTACAAGGCAGTGATATTCGTATCAGTGGCACCCAGTCATTTGGCCCCTATTCCCTGTCCGCCCCTGTCATTTTTGACATGTGTCGTCATACAATTGTCTCACAAACCTCTATCACCAGTGGCACGCAACAACTTCTCAACAGTACTGCTACTATCACGCTTCCGGAGAACAGCGATCTTCCCTTCATGGAGAATGCTTCCATCGAATGGTCTGCAGAACTCTCCCGCCTACCGACATCCATCATAGAACTTCTCTCTCACAAGACACTGGCCCCCATCATCGGCGACACGTTGTCGTCGAAGCTCTCCTGCAAGTTCTATGGCCTCTCCTCAAAGGGAAACCGTTTCACGATGTCAAGCTCAGGTGCGTCATGGAAGGCTAATGTAGACTGTGCCCTCGATGCCATGTGCCTCTCAGGAGCTGGCGCCAACGTCATTGATATTGAAGCCTCGGTATCACCAACATCCTATGAAGCTTTGAAATCGTTGATTGGAATGAAGAGCGACGTGACACTTGGCAATAGCATTACCTTCAGTGTTAAGGTTCCTCAATGCTCCGCTAATCTAACTTCCCTTCTTGCAAATGACAGCCAGCCATTTTCTCCGTGGAAACTGTTAGACACCGTTTCACTGTCTGCACAGGCTTCTGTGTCAGCACTCCAACTCCAACAAAAAAAGGGTGCTGCGATTGGCAGTTTTGCTCCCCTCGATGCTTCATGCGAACTCCAAGGGAAAAACCACTCCGTACAATTTGCTGTTAATTCATCTGGCAGCAAGGCAAGTGATGCCATGATTGTCGCCATAAACGGCTCTTTCGATACTATCTGGAACAAAGATGGATTAACTCTTCCCTCGTCGCATCTTCGGTCAACAGTTGATATAGACCGTTTTCCGACTCAGCTTCTAGAAATTGCTCTCCCTCAACAAGGAGCTCTCTTAGAAGAGGCTATTGGGAAGACAATTCGCATCGTCGGAAATCTCTCTGCTGACGAAATGAAATCAGGGGCCGTGAAAGTAGATCTTCAGGCGGACAACTGCTCGATGCATCTTGACGGCACGATCAAAGACGGGAAAATGACGCTGAAAGCCCCAGCAAAAGCATCTCTGAAAATTACAAAACAAGCTGGCGCTCTTCTGTTAAAAAACGTCAGCCCCCTCCTAGCGACAGCAGCACATTCTGAAAAGCCCATTCAGGTGACGGTAGGCTCAGAAGGAGCTGTGATTCCTATCTCCCCTTTTTCCCTGACAGGTGTCACACTCCCCAAAATAACTGCTGATATTGGGAAGATTGCAGTGAAAAACGGCGGAGCTTTAAAAATTATTTTGGCAATTCTGAACATGGGAAAAGCCGCCAACAGCGAAAACCTTGACCTCTGGCTCACGCCAATCTACATGCGTTTTGATCACGGAGTTCTTACCTGCCAGAGAGCTGATATGTTAGTGGCTGACAAGGTGCATATGATCACGTGGGGCGATGTCGATCTCGGTAACGATCGGATCAACATGGTTGTTGCCATTCCACAAGAAACGCTCTCTGCCCTACGCCTCAAGCTCATCTCCCCCACCCCAGAACGCGGGCTGCAGATTCCGATTACTGGTGCTTCCTCAAACCCGAAAGTCGACACCACCTCTGCTACTGCACGTCTTGCCGGTGCCGCGATTGTCGACAATGTCCCTGATCCACGACTCCAAATATTTGGAGGGCTTCTCCAAGCAGCAGCCTCTACCATGGGCGAGCCAGACAAACCAATCCCCCCTCCGACAACACAGCCTTTCCCGTGGCAACGGTAAGATCTGTCAACGACAGACCTCGATGCGTCAATAAGATCAAAGGACGAGGAGGCAACCTGACATGGTCCGGTTGGAACTGAGAGGCTGTCGAATTCAGATGTGGCTTTCGGAACTGAATTCGTTTCCTTGATCCTTTGGATATTTTCGTCGGCCGACGCCTAGCGTTCCTGTCGTGGTCTGATGCGCTGTGCTGAGCCCGATATCCCGAATTCAAGATCAGCCAGACCTCCCCTACTTCCTATCCTAAGCGCTTTCCCAGAGAGTTTTTTCTGAAGCTGTGAAACGACACGTTCGATCTTTTCTGTTTCTTGCACGGCTGAGGGGTCTACGTTTACAAGAGTCGCGTGTAAGAAATTTCCAGAAACAGGCTGGCCGTATTTGTTCACAAGCTCATTCTTTCCGCGAACCAATAGCCTGGCAATAATTGCGTTCCCGGTTTTTCCAGTTACAAACTCAACATTAGATATCTCAAATTTTAAATCCAAACTTACAATTTTTTGATAGGCATTGGCAATTTGCTCGACAGTCGGAGGCTGGTCTCGAGGAAGAGTCCCATCAACGTTCAAAAGATGCTCATACACGTCTCGCAACGTTTCGTGGGCATCGACCGCTCTCTTGCTGGTATACAACAAGGTAGCGTGCATTTCTTCTCCGATTCCTGGCCGGCTTGTCTCTTCATAATGACGAATAACAAAGCCGCCTTGTTCTTTCTTAAGCAATGGTTTTGCGATGGGTGCGCACGTATCTGTTGTTACAGGAAAAACTTCTTTGAGAATATCCCTTGTCATTTCGTTTACTTCCACTACGCCGATACATCCAGGAGAATTGTGTTCTTCAAAATGTATCTTGCCGCCGATCTTCCATTCGAGTTCATACGTTGTATTTGCATACAGAAATCCGACGACGAACAACGGCAAGAGATATAACAATTTTTTATACATATTAATTGAGCTCCAACGAAACGACGTTATTAGTGATCAATATATGATACCAGATTGCTTATTTGTTCTTCATGTGACTGGGCATTGCCTGAAATGATTGAAATTGACTTGCTGATTGGCGACAACTATGCCTGTATACCTGTCACGGGGCTTTAACATTTTTTGGCCCGATTTCGCATTCGTTCACTCTTTAGACTTTTTGCATTTATCATAGATGGCCTAACCAGGACGATCTATGATAAGCAATCGTCTAAAGAAAGAACGCTCTGCGCGAACTCGGGGCCCAAAAAATGCTAAAGTTCAGTGTCACGCAAGCCGTCCTAGATTGAAAGTCAATCTTCCTGAGCAGCTATCCCATAGACAAAATATGTGCATTTGTACATAATATTGATCAGAGGTGACCATGTTGAATCTTACCTGGATGGGATCTAGCAAAGAAGATCTGAAAGCGATGCCTGAGAAGATCCGGAAGAGCATAGGTTACGCTCTTCGGGTGGTTCAATTGGGCGGCAGGCCTGAAGGGTCTAAACCCCTATCTGGGTTTGGAAGCGCAAGGGTCAATGAAATTAGAGAAAACGACCGAAGCGGTACCTACAGAGCTGTATATACTCTAGAAGTGCAACGGGAACTCTTTGTACTCCACGTATTTCATAAAAAATCGACGCACGGCAAAGAGACGCCTCGCAAAGACATGGAAATGATAAAAAAAAGACTGAAAGATGTTAGGGACAATCTTAAAACAGAGAGGAAGCTATGAAAGACAAGGCTAAACCAAGTTCTGGAAACATATTTGCTGATTTGGGCTTGCCAAACCCAGAAAAATGTCTTGAGAAAGCAGATATTGTTTTTCAGATCGTCCAAATCATCAAGCAACGAAAACTTACTCAAGCCGAAGCTGCAGAATTGCTTGGAATTGATCAGCCTCAGGTATCAGCGTTAATGAGGGGAAGATTTTACCGATTTTCTCTCGAAAGGCTTATAAAATTTATGGATGCGCTCGGTAAAAGGATTAGGTATTCGTTCGAAGACAAGGACGAGCCTTCTCATGCACGACATTCGTCATCTCGAGTTCGTTACGCTGCTTCTGGGCATGGGGCGTAAATGTGGATGGACAGGTTGTGAGCGGTTACGATGCGCTCGAAAAAACTCATTCGAATAACAAACGAATCGTCTTTAGAGTTCCGAGGTCAGAATAGTATTGAAGTGGAGTATGTAAATTTACATCCGTCATCCTTGTTAAAATTGCGGCTGCCTCACCTTCAGAAATATCAAGCATATCAATCGGTTGTATAGATTTTTAGAAGCGGCTGTGTTGCCATAATCATCTCGACAATCAAGGGGGGTTCTTTTCGCCTCAGGAGCGTCTTGTACTTGAGCCGTTAACGCTTCAATGAGTTCTGGAGTCGTTCGCAAAAGTGGTTCACCCTCATGTGTCATATCGCTATAATTTTTTGCGATCAGGAAATGAAGTGCTGTTTTTCCATTCCCATCTTGTAACGTTACGTCGCACAGGCCTGTGAGGATATGTTCATAAGCTGAAGCATACGCTCTATTTGCAATAGCCCACGTTAAGGGGATATTCCTCCACACAGATGTATCATGGACGTTAAGGTGAGCTCCTTTTTTCACAAATAATGGAATCAATAACGCAAAGCAATCCATTTTCATAATGCGACGATGAAATGCAAAACCCCGGTTTTAACGCCGGGGTTTTGTGTGAACTTCACAGACCTAGAACATAATCTAGGGAAGAATCAACGACTATTCGTCGCGGGATTCTTCATAGTGAGGACGGCGTGGAGGACGGCGTTCATCGCCACC
>CAINFV010000009.1 GCA_903848235.1 Chlamydiia bacterium
TGAGATATTGTCGAAAATATCATAATCCCGTCTCTCCGTCGGGGTAATGACAGCTCCATTGCGATCAACAGAGCTCGGGGAGACAACAGTGCGCACACGACTGTGCTCATCATATTCATAGGTCGTCGTCTGCCCGAAATGGTCCGTCATCGAGCGCATATTGCCTAATGAGTCATAGGTATACGACGTGGAGAGGAGAAGGCCGTCGCTGTGGTGATCCGTTTTTCTGATGAGTCTGTTGGCTTTGTCGTAATGAAATTTTGTATAGACGCCAGACCCTACACATTCTTCACGCGTTGTATTGAAATTGTCATCGTGCTCGTAGAGGAATTTTCGGCCTATGGCATCTGTCTTTTGGGTCAGCAGGTTTTTGCTGTCGTACTTCGAGTGAAGTGTATATCGAAGATGCTCGCGAGAGTCATACACCTCCTCTTTCTCCACAAGGCCTGCTTTGGTGTATGAATAGTCAATACGTTTGAGTTGATGCTCTTTTCCTGTAGCTACGTCAAGGTAGCACTCCGTGATACGGGCAGGCTGGCATACGCCATGGTCACATCTGTCACTAACGGGTTTGATATAGGTGATTTTTCGCTCTGTGACATCTGAAAGATGGGATTGATGGGTGCTCGAGCCATTGTCGATGATTTTCTTTACTACAACAGCGTCGTTATCATACTCAAAAAATTCTCGGATCTTGATGCGATGGCCGTCGTAGGTAAACTTTGCAGTCAGAAGATCTGTGCCGTCTTGGTATTCGTATTCGACCTTTGGGCCGTCATCTTCTTTTTGACATGTTTTGAGATGGAATTTGTCATTGGCGTACGAATATTGTTTGCTATACTGGTCAACATGATGCTTTTCAGGATGTCCATCATCAGAGACGTCAAATCGCTTCGTGTCTTCTCCGGTCAGATTTCCATAGACAATTTCTTTTATCACGTTTCCGCGGGAGTCGTATTCATAGCGTTCACAGAAAAGGGCCTTTCTATCATCGTCGAAGAGTGTTTTTGCTAAGAGATGCCCTTCATCGCTGTCATCGCGTTCGCCTCTATGTGTCGTCTCTTTTTTCCCCCAGAGGAGTCCTTCGCCTCGATAAAGGCTGCCTTTGTTCGAGTATGTATCGACACTTGTCAGCCGGTCTCTTGAAGAATAGCGATACACTGTTTTGCGGTCTTTGGCATCAAAGACTTCTGTCTTACGATCTTTTGGATGATAGACAAAGGTAAAAATCGTCTTCTCCTCGCCATCATGACCTACAGGAGCCTTTTGTTCTGTGACACGCCCTTTCTTATCATAAGAAATCTTCAAATAGCGGCCGTCAGGATGAGAGATTTTTGACAGGTATCTCCGCCCATGGAAGGTGTCATAGGAGTATTGTGTCTTTGGCAGATCTGAGGCATGGACCTCTTCGAGGAAGGGTGACGTGCCGAACATCGTGTCATGATGCTGATCATACGAGTATGTCACTTCCCTTCCAGTGCTCGATGACACGGTGATTTTCTCGCGGCTGGTTTTGTAATCAAATTTTAGCCATCCAAAGGTATGCTGGTGGCTGTGGTTGCACGCCTTGATTTCCTTCAGAAACCCTAAAATTTTTTTGTCCGAATAGTAATCGAAAGAAAGCTTTGTCCCATCGGGTTTTGTTTCCCCTTTGATGTTCATAGCGTATTCGATGTTATCAGTCGAAAAGTACTCGCGCTCACCGCCATTGCTCAGCTGTGCCGTCCAGCCGGCTGTAATGTAGCGGCCCCTCTCCTTCGATTCTTTCCAGTGGCCCTTCAGCTTATAGTGGATGTTTTTTAGATTCGTCCGTGCGGAGATCTCCTCAGATGCATTGGTCATCCCTTTGTGAATAGTCTCTGGATCTAGATAGAACGACATCTCCTTCGTGTGCTCCACTTCAAAATCATGGAATTTGGAGACGCAGCACACGATAGACCCACCTTCTTCATCAGCTGTCATGTAGGCATATTTTGCGTCTTCATCGATAGGAAGCCCTCGTATCCACAGAGGGTAGTTTGAGGTCATCCCATTTCCTGGCACCCACGTTACACGCGGCAGCTGGCTGTTGTAATAGCGGATAATGGGAAGGGAATGAGGGCCTTCCGCTGGAATATCAACGCTTGCAAAGAGAAGGTTTCCGAAGATAGCGTTGACGTGATTGACGAATGAAGAGGGGGCTCCTGTGACAGTGACGGAGATTTCTTCTTTTCCCTGTTTGTAGCTATCAGATGAGAAAAGGGTGAGTGGAGTGCAACAGAAAAGAAAGAGAAGCCTTAACACTAAGTGCATAGGATTGTTTCCCTAGGATTTTTTCCTGGGAGTGTAGAAACAAATATTTTTCTTTTCTATGAAATTCTTCACACCGATGTCAGAAACGGGTGTGATTAAAACATGTACTCTCTAGGCCACCCTTTCCGCCACAACCTCATTCTGTAGTCCCCAAAAAGTTGCCCACATACCATTTTCTCTGAGCGCCCTCAGATGAACAATGTTCTCCGCGTTTTCTGGTAGCCACCACGCTCCTGGCAACTTAATTCTTGCCTGGACAAGCGCCCTATTGGTGCTTTCAATCTTCCCAGACCCGATAGGCAACTTTTTTTCGAGAGATTCCTTATAGTTAAACTGGCCTTCCCTGTTGCGCATGTAATGTAGGCAAGACCTTATTCCATCGCAACTGCTCATAAAGTTGAGGCGGAATCTTTTTTTGAGACCCCTCAGATGGTTCCTGAGCCAGGTGAGTTCCCAAATTTTCAGGGTTTACCTCAACTTTATGAGCAGTTGCATTCCATCGTGAGTCGGATCCAGCAAATACGAAGCCCTCAAGATCTTGTATCACAGATTCGACCTCACCCGTGTCTGCTAATGTTATTACAGCCCAAGAACAATCCTGAGGGCTTCGTTTACTAAATCCATGGCCTCTTTGTCTAGGGAACAAATGCATTTTCCGACCCTAGATTTGTCCATAGCGCGAATCTGATTGAGCATAACCTTTCCTTCCTTCCCGCTGACGGAAACCTTGACGTTATAAGGATAAACCTTGCCTATCTTGCTCGTAATCGGAGCCATAATGACAATATCTGAGACCTCATTTCCTATATCGTTGGAAACGATTAAGCAGGGACGAGTCCTTTTCGTTTCGGTTCCTATTGTCGGATCAAGAGCGGTCCAGTAAACCTCGCCTCTTCTTGGAAAATTACCAGTCATTGTCTTCCCCTAACCCATCGCCGACGGCACATTCAAAATCTTTATACACAGCCTTTTCTTCAGGATCGTTGTTAGACTCTAGATATGCTTGCCTCAGCTTTTCTTTAGCCTCGGATATACCCCTGCGAACTTGTTCTGCAATGAAATGACTTATATTTCCCCTGCCGACAAACATCCTAAGATCTCTATCAACGTCTTCAGGAATCGAATAGGTTCTATTAACTGTTCTCATGAAGCACCTCTCTATACTCAACATACAGTATACGTGTTGCATATTATGTAGCCAACCCATACAGAACAATTGAATCCTCCTGAAGCCACATCATCGCTCCTTTTCTTTCTCTAGCCCGAGGTTACAACTAACGCCCATTTTCCCTCCATAATCCCTATCCCATATTAGCAATTCTAATTGCGCATAATAAATCATCAAAACATAATCTTCGTTGATTTGATAATAATTTCTGATTTAAAAAGGCGTAAATTGTATGTCAACGTCACTAAGCGAAGCAATAGGCCCGCTACCAGCTCAGCCGCACTCTGGCGCAGAGCATCAAGGTTTCCACAAAACGCAGTTGCTTAAAGAGGTAAGGCCATGCCTTGATCTTCGCCTCGATACAAGCCGACTCCTTGATAGAGGAGCAATTGCTGCCGATACGCGGTTCAATGCCGAAAGACATTTTCGACAGCTGCTGGTTCGTTCTGGAGAACAGGTGAGTGGAGACGAGGTTTGGCTACGAGTGAGCCCATATTTTCGCGGATCTTTAATCGAATGCTTCGATCAAGCGGCCCATGACCTTGAACCGTGCGCCCACACGTTTCTACAGATCGCCAGACTCCAGGACAAGGTTGGCTTTCTAGAAGAGCTGGCATCCCCATCTTTTTCAGGAAGAAAAGCCATGGCGCTGGTCTGGAATCTAATGGCAATAGCAGGAATTGATGAGGCTTTCTTTATTGACGGGTCAATGATGCTGCCATCTAGCGGCCAGAGATCAGCTTGTTGCGAATATGGCGCTCCAACAGCTCTGCGTTCTTTAGGGGCATTCACAGACGGAAAAAGTTGGTATGAGAAACAAGGCGCAATCGCACAAGTGTCTCAAAGGGCCTTCAGGTCTTTAATCACCGAGTTCGAGGACGATCTGGTATTTGAAGAAAAAATCGTCGATCCGAGGATGTCGAAGGCAAAGGATTTCGACAAAATGGTGTTTGAAAGAAGCGCTCTTTACGTAAGCGAAATGCAGCCAAGTCACCGCGCCTATCGTTCAGCATGCCAGTTCCTCAATTCTCTTCCGACTGGCACCTTCAATGCCAGTCTATCTCCGCTATCAGAATGGTATTCTTCATCAGGAAAATTACTGGAAGTCATGAATCGCGCATCATCGGCAACATCGACGACAGGCTCCTTAGGAGAATTTATGTCGGCAGTCATGGCGATGAAAGGATGTGGAGAGGCACACGCTCTTCACCACGAGGTTCGCGATAGACTCGTTGCTGGCAAGGGATCTATATTTTCTCAGTATGCCTCTGATGCACTCATTGCTGATACGCTGCCAACGGAAATTTCATGCGCCTTAGCATGGGCCATGATTGGAAGTTTTTTGAGTCTCCTCGGAGATTTTATGAAGTATCCTGCAGAAGATGCCGTAAGAATCTTTTTTTCTCTACTGAACGCCGACGATGAAAAACTCGAAGCTATGTCGAAAGAGATGCGTGAGCGTGTTCGCAAAGAAGAATTCCCAGATGAAGAACTGCCTGCAAAGATAGAGCCCATGATGGTACAGATACGACAAAAGGTCCTCAGGGAATTTGAGAACTCTGCTGAGATTGCCTCTGTCAAGGTCCGTGCCAACACCAACCACGTTCAAATACAACGTTTTCTTCGTTACAGCAAAGAGATGGAGATTCTTACCGAAGAGCCTCTCACATTCGTACAGCAATCATTGCACTTCCTGACACGGATGCCACTAGCGAGGCTGGCGTCTGCGTATCCTGAGCTCATAGATCGTCTTACCCCACAATTTCAGATAGGGGACGAGACAACTCTTGAAGAGTTACTACACGCTGCACGTGGTTCCGAAAGAGAATGGATCATGTTTGAGCTTTTGTTCGGGCATTACAAACACGTGTCAGCACTTTTTGTACGATATCTTGATCACAATCCTCAAGATGCAATACCCACTGAAAATGTCTACCCGCTCTTTCTGCTCTCAAAGTATATCTGTAATCAAAGACATGTCTTTACGCTGAAACTTCAATAGACCCGGCGAGCTTAGGCTAGGATTGGAAGAAAACCTTATACCCGAACAAGTTGAAGAATTGGAAATTTGCCAACTTGTTTAGGTATAATTTTCTCTCCGTGTTCTCTGTGATCTCGGTGGTTCAAATATTCCTAACGCCGACTTTTTGTGCTCGCTATGAGCAAGACCGAGAAATCTTACCTGTTACAATGTCTACTGGACTTTGGCCATTTGGCAATCGCTCGCAATGGCTGCTAAGACGACGTTTGAGGTGAAATAAAAAATGGCAGGTGGCAATGTATTCTTTTTTTCTTGTTCAGGGAAAAAACAATGCCTACAATGCCAACACCGCCATCA
>CAINFV010000010.1 GCA_903848235.1 Chlamydiia bacterium
CCAAAAGGGTCTTGAATCTTGTAGGTGAGATGCCTCCACGCGAATCGACAGCAGAGCTGCTAGGCTGTCGTATCTAGACAACCGTTCACAATGGCCTGAAAGGGCTATATGTCCACATTTGTATAGATTTTTAGAAGCGGTGTACTACAGCTATCTCCCAAAATCCAATGTTTTAATTCTTTTAGGGGGTAATAAAAATGGACAAAAAAAAGATATCGCACAAGCGAGCAACATCCTCAGCAAAAGAAGATATTATTGAGGGATTCGTTGGCGTAAAAAGATGGAGTCCCGAAAATCGGTTGCTGAACAAACGTTTCATCCTGGAAGCTATCACAGAGTGTCTCCTTAACGGTGATGCAACAGGAGCTATGGAAGTCGTACAAATCTATCTCCGAGCCGTTAATCGAGCAAAACTGTCTCGTGACGCCCATGTATCTAAATCGACAATAGAACATTGCCTGCAGCATGGAAATCCAACAGTCGAGACAATATTCAAGCTTCTGTCTGCTTAAGGTGTACACTTCGGTATGCGGTTTTCGGCTCCCCCTATGGCATTGCCATGATCCTTCTATATAACAAATGCTGAGAGTAACCTTTACGCCTGTTGGCAAGCTCCCGGTAAACATTCGCCATATTAAATAGAAAAAATATCAACGGCATTCGAAATAATCCACTTATGGCAATAAGAAATTTATTGCTAATCTACGCCGAAGAACAGTATACTTTGCCATGATAAATAATGAGCCTCGACCAAACACCATGTAACTGTAAATCCCCCCTCTTTATGTCACATCTTCCAAAAATTGCCATTATTGGCCGCCCGAACGTAGGCAAATCCGCTCTTTTCAACTGCATGGTAAAGAAGCGCCTTTCTATTGTTGATGAAGAAGAAGGGGTCACTCGCGATCGGCTCTACGGCATCAGCGATCTCTTTGGCCGCCCCTTTGAAGTAATCGATACCGGAGGGATGCTCTCTACTGACCCTCTCTTTGGAGAAGAGATCACCCGTCAAGCGGAGATCGCCATTGAAGAGGCAGACGGCATCATCCAAGTCGTCGACGGGATGGCAGGCCCCCTATCGCTTGACCTCGAAGTGTCGAAAATCCTTCGACGAACGAAGAAGCCAGTGGTACTTGCCGTCAACAAAATGGACAACACCTCGCAGGTCGACCGCGTCTATGCCTTTTCCTGCCTTGGCATCCAGCCGATGGTCACCACGTCAGCTACTCACCGCTATCAGATAGCCGAGCTGTTAAGCGCTCTTCTCGACAGAATCCCAGAAACGCCCAGTGAGCAGGTCGAGGACGCCCATCCGAAGGTTGCCATCATTGGCCGGCCAAACGTTGGTAAGTCCATGTTGCTCAACGCCTTTTTAGGCGTAGACCGATGCATTGTCAGCCCTGTGGCGGGGACGACCAGAGATAGCATCGACTCCCTCCTCACAAGAAACGGCACGATGTACACGATGATCGACACTGCCGGCATCAAGAGAAAGCCAAAAGAACACGCTGTCGTCGAAAAGTTCGCTGCCATTCGCACCGAAAACGCCATAGAACGAGCTGATGTATGCCTCTTGGTTGTTGACTGTGCAGATGGAGTCACCTCTGAAGAGAAGAAAATTGCCCGCTCCATAGAAGATGCTGGCAAAGGATGCGCTCTTATCCTGAACAAATGGGATCTGGTGAAAAACTGTCGCATGGAGCATGCGATGAAGGGATTAGAACATGAAGTGCCCTTCCTTGCCCATTGTCCGAAGGTATTCATCTCAGCAAAGACAGGGCGGAATGTAGAGAAGGTATTCACCCTGATTGATACTGTATTGAGCTCTCTTAACAAGCGGATTCCTACCCATAAGCTCAACAAGTCATTGATGGGATGGATGCAGCATTATCACCCTCCGATGATTGGCGAGAAGCGTCTTCGCATCTACTACATGGCACAGATTGATGTTCGGCCACCCCGTTTTGTACTGTTTGTCAATTCCCCTCACCTGATGGACGATGGGTACCATCGGTATCTAATCAACCAATTGCGAACCACCTTTGAATTTGAAGGGGTGCCCTTTATCCTGACACTGAGGGGTAAGAGGCAAAAGCGAAAAGGCTCACAACAGGAGAGGGTGTACACGACTCGCGACAGAGATCTATCGGGCTTAGCTTCTGCCATCGAAGAGACGGAAGAGGAAGGCCCGTGCATCGAAGAGACAGAGCAGGATGTCGATTAAAGCTTAGGAGTCGAGTTATACCGATTCTAGTCCTTCGAGGAGCTCTAAAAGCTCTAAGCGATCGAGCTTTTTGACAACTTGGTGGTCATCATAGGCAATGACATCTTCGAGCAGCTTCGCCTTTTGGGCTATCATCCTGTCGATTCTCTCTTCAATCGTCTTTGCTGTCATAAGCTTATACACCATGACACCCCGATTTTGGCCGATTCGATGAACGCGATCTGTAGCTTGGTTTTCGCGAGCGGCATTCCACCAGCGATCGTAGTGAATGACGACGGAGCCTGCTGTCAAATCAATGCCAAGGCCTGCTGCCTGAAGCGACCCTAGAAATACCTGACAGGAAGGATCTTGCTGAAAGCGGGCTATCTCTTCACCACGGTCTTTCGTGCTGCCTCGTATCTGTGCAAAGCCTATATTCCGAGATTGGAGATAGCTGCACATGATATCGAGCATAGCGAGAAACTGGGAGAAGACGACAACTTTCTGCCCGCTCTCCTGTGCCTCTTCAAGAAGCTCTATAAAAGTATCCCATTTTCCAGAGTCATACCGCGTATAGTTTTCAATATCCCGCAGATAGGTTGCAGGGTGGTTGCAGACCTGCTTTAAAGCAGAGAGAAGAGCGAAGATATGCATGTATGGAATTGGCGCTTGCTCGTCATGCAGCTGCTGAATGAGAGGCGCTGCCTGCCGTGAAGCTACCTGGCGGTAGAGCTCCCTTTGTTCGCCAACAAGTTCTGTGATATAGAGATCTTCTGTCTTTGGAGGCAATTCAGGAAGCACATCTTGCTTGCGTCGACGAAGGAGAAAGGGACGGACATAGCGTGAGAGAAGATCTCTTCGGTCACTGGCCCCTTCACGCTCTATCGGACGCATATAGTAGTCACGAAACAGCTCTTCATGAGGAAGATATCCTGGCAAGACAAGGTCAAAAACAGCTTTCAGCTCCCGCAGCTGATTTTCAACAGGCGTTCCTGTCAATCCAAGGCGCATCGAAGCGCGGACTAATGAGAGGGCATTCCAGATCTGGCTGACATGGTTCTTAGCAATTTGAAGTTCATCAAAGATGGCCACCTCGAAGGGTATAGCATGGAGGACTTTCGCTTCGTTTCTCCAGATGCCATAGGTCGTCAAAAAGACATCATAGTCTTTGTCAAACTCATCTAGGGCACGCGCTCCCCCAAAATAGATAAAGACACGAAGGTGTGGAAGGGATGCTGCGAGCTTATCTTTCCAATGCCAGAGCAGCGAGGTCGGGCAGATGATGAGGAAGCGGGGTTTGCGCTCACCTGTTGCAGCACTATAGACAGCGCTGAGCAGCCCCATAGCTTGATGCGTCTTTCCAACACCCATATCATCACACAAAAGACCAGACAGACCAGAGAGGTACAGATACCACAACCACTGCACACCATGCTCTTGATAAGGCCGGAGATGCGAGCGAAGCGTTGAGAAGTCTGGTGGAATGGCAGGAACAGCCTGCAAAAGGCGCTCTATAACGACAGCCGTCGTGGGGATGACCTCTGATGAAAAAGAAAAGTCATCATGAGCTCTGATCTTGAGGAAGTCGAACGTCTTCAGATGATACCGCTTCCCTGTTCGAGGCGCTGACACCGTCGACAGCCAGCCAAATCGTTCGTCCGTTAAGTCTAGAAGCCCTGCTGCTGTCGGCACAAAGCGATCGCCTTGGCAATAGGCCTCGAAAAGCTCATGAGGGGTGACACGCCCTTTCTCACTCTCCCAGTAGAAGCTCGCTTCCCAGAGGCTCGGAGAACGAACAGCAGCCTCAATCTCATGCGGCTCAAGCCCATGGCACACAAGCTGCAGGTTCTTAGGACATTCCAGGCGAGCGTCAACAGAGCAGGGAAACTCCTTTTGCAAGTCAGGAAGCTGTTCTAAGAAAAAGCGATCCCACTGTTCACGCTCTTTAGCAGAATAGCTTCTTGTGAAATTATGCTGAGCTAAGAGGGTAGGGAGATGGAAAAAACCAACTTCAGGCACATACCCCATGTCATCATAAAACACTGCTGTCTTCTCAAAGAGAGGGTCTTCCCAATGATACACAGGAACGAGATCTATTCTCTTTTTGACAAGCTTGATATCAAGGCCAACGCCCGCTATAGGAGCGCGTGACGTGAAAAACTCCGGTACGTCTTTGAGCCATTCTGACTCCTTGCGAATGAAATCTGCAATCCGATGGGGTGGAATGGGAATATCGTACGGCACTCGGCTGTGGCCATCCTTCAGGAAAAAGCCTTCTCCTTCAACATATACCCAGTCTCCCAACTCCTTGAAGGCGGCGTCCGACTGGGCTGCGCATTCGCTATGAAACAGCAGTGCTCCGCTTCTGTCAACTTCGTATGAAATCACCTCTCGTGGCGGGCGCTCATGAACAGCGTATCCTAGCACCGATGAGAGCCAATAGCGATGTGCGGAGAAAAACTCTGATATCTCATCGACAGAGACATAGAAGCTCGCCTCTCGAAAAAGAAGAGGCTGGATTCTTCGAAATCCAATGTCATCGCGATAGAGCCAATGACCAAAAAAATGAGCCTCAGAGAGGTCAAAGGGTTGGGTCAGATAGGGCGTGATAGTAAGGCCATGATCTTCTTCTACATCAATATGGTAGGAGAGACGGAGGATATCTTGTGGAAGCTCCTGGGCATCAAGAAAAAGTGCTGTCTTCACGGGATCTGTGATATAAAAAACTTTTCTTCCCGTCTTTTTGACAAAGGCCGTGGAGGGTAGATACCACCATCGAGAATTTTCGATCTGAAGCGCATGCGAGAGATCCGTTTCCACTCCTTCAAGGATGACCCGACACGCCTGTTCTTGGGCATCAAATGTCAGTTCTTGTATCGACCGCCCGCCATACAGTTCAATGCGCGGCGTTGTGCGATGTGGCGGAAGGGACTCTAAGATGTCTTTGAGGTTCCCCAGAATTGGAAATATACACGAAAGGTCTTCCCAGTCGCAGTACAGGCTCTGCGGGATTTTTTCTTCTTGGAAGTGAAAGCGACATGGCTGCTCCTCAAAGCGAAGGAAGAGTCTCTTTGCCAGATCCGAGTGCGCAGATAACTCAAATCGCAGATGGTCGGAGACGGTGCCCTGACGCCATGCTGCCAGCTCATCATCGGTGAGGTCCGAAAATTTTATCGATGTCTCCTCGGTTTCTTCTTCACGGCGGGTGGCTAGCGCATACACGCTGTCCATCCATTCCGAAGAGCCTTCCAGGTGGACATAATCGTCCCCACTTTCCCAACGAAGAGCAGTTCCATGTTGACGGCACGCTACTTGAGAAGACGCTTGACAGAGGGCCTTGAAGACATGGAAGAAAGGAGAGGCTTCAAACCGCTTATGCAGCGGGTGGGTATACCCCCGAAACACCGCAAAAAGGGCCATTGCCATGTGGACACAAGATCCTGTGTCGGAGCAATGATCACAGTTACAGAACAGATCTTTGACTCTATCGTCATGGTCTAATTGAAGGAAAACCCATATCGGCTCTTTTTCTCCATCAGCACGAACCTGATATGTGGGTCCTGAGAAGAGGATCTCTTCTGCTTTGCCTTCGGAAACAAGTTTCTGAGCGACAGCTCGAAATGGCTCTAGATTGTCTGGCAGTATCATGCAATCGTCCCTAGATATAACGGGTATCATTGACACTGTATGCTGTCTGGTATCAGGTTTGCAACTGCTGTTCAATCTCATCACACATCTAGGAAATTAGATAAACCAAAGGATGTAGACACAAGCTCTCTATAGAAGGCTTTTTAACAGATAGGACAACACTCTTAAAACGACGGAGAATCCGATCCGGCTGATGTTACAGGGGTCTTCATGGGCCGGAGTGTCACGTTAATGACCTGAGGCTGCAGTTGATATCCTCTGCCCGTGACTTCGCTAACCTTCAACTCTTCAAACGGATTCCTCGCGTCAACTGACAGCGTTGTGTCCGTCATGCGAAGAACGCTTTTTACAGCAAGGTCTTGAGGGTTAAGCACTTTGCAAACAGGAATAGCTTCTGGCTTATACCCTTCTTTCGTAACGACCACCATATGATCTCGATTTCGCTCTAAGACGAGAGATACAGGAGTCTCCCCTTTCGGCATCCCATCAACAACAACTTTGGCGCCAGAGGGATCCGTAAAAACAGGTACTGTCTGTGTCTCAGAAATAAGAGGGGGTGCAGGAGGCGTCGTCTGATGACAGCCGACTATTCCAAGGATAGAAAAAATCGCAAAGAAAACAGCGTTATATTTAAATTTTCCCATAGCACAAACATATTCCGTAATATATTAACGATATTTCAATGGATATTGTGCCCTTCAAACCACAATAATCGCAAGGGACATAACGCGCATCCGTTGCGGCACCTTGAGTTTGAATTTTTTGTTGACATATCATGCCTTTTCATTAATAAAGACGATCAAACTCGCGTTCTGATTGAAGAATCGATTTTTATAGAGGTCAAAGGTTGCAGTTTGCGCATTGCGAGGCAGCCCATAGCGTACTATTGGGTGTTTTTTGATGGCTCAAAGATCGAGGCTATGCACGAGCCGCCACGAGCAGAGCACGGTCGCCAGTTTTGCAAAAGCCTCTCCAGTTTACCGCGGCAAAAAACTTCGAGTTTCAATTGGAAACAGCATAAACCAAGGAGATAAAAAAATGAGTCTTGAGTCGATGGAAAATAAAGGAAAGCCAGTACTTAGCTCTCTAGTAGCTAGCGATTTTTTTTCCACAGTTTCAACAGATCAAGCAAAACTCCTCGGCAGAAAAATTAAAGAAATTTTTGGCGGCAGCCCATCCACTGATCTGCCGACGCAAACCGCTCGACAGGCTCTAGAGGAGGGTCGAGAAAATACTACCCCCCCTAACAGAAAAATCGAAAAAATCAAACAATCAGAAGAATCAGAAGAATCAAAAAAACGCGCGCAAATATCGAATGAGAAAACTGATTCTCTATTTAAACATAAATTAAACCCGGCTTTTCAGGCTCCTCAAGCTCCTGGTGATGAGAATGAAGAGGCTGAGCCGACGCTTTTTTATGGACCACTTCTACCACCTCCTCCATATCCAGCACCTCTAGCACCTACTTTAACTCCAACCCCAGCTCCCCCGTCAGAATTCTCTAGAACCACCGAATCTTATGCTAGCGACGACGCGACACCCCCCACAACCACGAATCTTGGACATCTATTTTCCTTGTTAGAACAGGCCAATCTAAATGCTAAAGACGTCTCGCCTGATAAAGCACTGAAATTATTGGAACATATTCTCAAACTCTGTAGGACCGATACTGACAAAAAAAGATTTTTCGAAACATTACAAGGTTTGAGAGAAAAAGGGTTAATCGAACAATCTACTGTCGATCTTTTGAAATCTTTAGCGAATTTTAGCAAGTAAGAGATAATCTCGACTTTGCAAGTTTTTGAACCTATATTCGAAGGAGAAGCAAACCACAGCGTAATGAATTTCGAAGGAAAGGGTATTTTCACCCTTCCTGAGAAATTCATTTAGCTGGGGGAAGCTTCTCACCGAAGATGGGTCCAAAAATTTGCAAAGTCGAGATAATGCACGCTTTAGCCTGATCACCTACTCTGTACGGTGATCAGGTGGGCAAACACGCACAACTTGGGTTGCATTTTGAGCATTGCAAAGCAGCCCATAGGTGTGCTAGGGGCGATGCAGCAAGGGACTCAAAAGCAAGCCTTGGCGAATGTAATGGCAAACTTTCAACTGTCAGCGGCTATATTATAGATCTGTATAACTGGACTTTAGCATTTTTGGGGGCCGATTTCGCATTCGTTCTCTCTCAGACTTCTTGCATTTATCATAGATGGCCTAACCAGGACGATCTATGATAAATGCAATCGTCTGAGAGAGAACGCTCTGCGAACTCGGCGCCCCAAAAATGCTAAAGTCCAGTATAATTTTTGTTCTTCATCGCTTCTTTCAAAAAACCAATGAGCACGCAATGATCGTGAGAATATTTTTATACGCAATGGAAGGGGAGAGAGAAAAAGGGACAGCAGACGTAACCGCCAACTGTCCCTTGCGATGAAAAGAATTACCCTCTATTCAGGGTCTACTATCACCTCAGCATCTTCGACCGTATCCGTCGGAGTCTTCTGAGACCCAGGTCCATGCGCCTGCTCACCCGGAGGAGGCGTTGGCCCTTCCCCTGGAGGTGGCTGCTGGACGCCGGCCTTCTTCGCCATGGCTTCACCAATATGCTGCATATGCTCTTCGAGCTCACGTTTTGCCGTGGCAATCTTGGTGTCGTCATTGGACTCAAGAGCCTTCTTAACAGCGTCTATTTTCTGTTGCACATCAGCGGCAACGTCGGCTGGAATCTGCTCTTTATATTCGCGAAGCGCCTTTTCAGCACGGAAGACGACAGCGTCAGCTTCATTTCGCATTTCGACGACTTGCTTACGCTTTTTATCCTCTGCAGCATGAGCCTCCGCATCTCTTACAACGCGTTGGATCTCGCTTTCATCGAGTCCTGATTTTGCCTGGATTTTGATTTTTTGCTCTTTTCCAGAAGCAAGATCTTTCGCATGAACGTGGAGGATGCCGTCGGCATCAACGTCAAATGCTACTTCGATCTGCGGATATCCACGAGGCGATGGCGGGATGTCAGAGAGGTCAAAGCGACCGATTTCCTTGTTATCGTTGGCCATCGGACGTTCCCCTTGAAGAACGCGAACAGTGACAGCAGGCTGATTGTCGCTTGCCGTAGAGAAGATCTGCTTTTTCTGAACGGGGATGGTGGTATTTCGCTCAATGATTGGCGTCATGACACCGCCTAGCGTCTCTATGCCGAGAGTCAGAGGGGTGACGTCAAGGAGAAGGATGTCCTTCACCTCGCCGCCAAGAACGCCGCCTTGGATAGCAGCACCAATAGCAACTGCTTCGTCAGGGTTTACGCTCTTGTTTGGCTCACGCCCGAAGATCTGTTTGACCATATTCTGGACAGCGGGCATACGTGTCATCCCACCAACAAGAATCGCTTCGCCGACATCATCTTTTGACCATCCAGCATCTTTTAGAGCCTTCTCGCAAGGAGCACGCGTCCGTTCGATCAGATGCTCAACCAGACTTTCTAGTTTCGCTCGTGTCAGCGTGATGGATAGGTGTTTGGGCCCTGAGGCGTCCATGGTGATAAACGGCTGATTGATTTCCGTCGCCATCGTGCCAGAAAGCTCTATCTTCGCCTTTTCTGCAGCATCGCGGAGACGCTGAAGAGCCATCTTGTCATTATGGAGGTCAATCCCCTGCTCTTGTTTAAAAGTGTCAATCATCCATGTGAGGATCACATTATCAAAATCATCACCGCCAAGATGGGTGTCGCCATTGGTAGATAAAACTTCAACAACACCTTCTCCAATCTCCAACATGGAGATATCAAAAGTCCCTCCTCCAAGGTCATAGACAGCGATTTTCTTCGTTGTTGTCTGCTTGTCAAGACCATAGGCAAGGGCCGCTGCTGTAGGCTCCGGGATAATCCGTCGGACGTTAAGGCCGGCAATACGTCCAGCATCTTTTGTCGACTGTCGCTGTGCATCGTTGAAATAGGCAGGCGTTGTGATGACCGCTTCCGTAACCTGCTCTCCAAGATATGCCTCTGCCGTCTCTTTCATCTTGGTAATGACGTATGAGGCGACTTCTTCAGGAGTTATTGCCTTGCCAGCAACTTGGAAAACAGCACTTCCTCCTTGCCCCTCTATTACCTTGAAAGGCACGATCTTAATTTCGGAAGTCGCTTCATTGTACTTTCTTCCGATAAACCGTTTTGATGAGTAGACTGTATTCTCAGCATTAGTAATCGCCTGACGTTTTGCCGTCACGCCGACGAGCCGCTCCGGCCCTTTAAAGGCTACGACAGAGGGCGTAGTCCGCAATCCTTCCGCCGACGCGATAACAACCGGCTTTCCGCCTTCCATGACGGCGACGCAGGAGTTTGTGGTACCAAGATCGATACCGATAATTTTTTTTGATGCCATATTGATATATACTCCTTTTAGTTAGAGGAAGGCTCGGTTTCTGCGGCACTAGTCTCTTCCCATGAAGGACGGGTTGCCACGCGCACTCGAGCAGGCCTAATGGTACGACCACCAAGGCGATAACCTTTTTGAAATTCATGAACGACGGTCCCTTCAGGAACGTCGGGTCTTTCTTCTGTTTCTACAGCCTCATGCATATGAGGATCAAAGGGAAGGCTTAACGAAGAATATGAAGAGACGCCATGATCTACAAGCACCTGTCGAAGTTGCTCCAAGATCATCTCAAACCCTTTTGCCCACGTTGTGATATCCCCTTTCGCTTCTTCTGCATGGTGAAGCGCTTGCTCAAAGTGATCGATTGGCTGCAGAAGATCGACGACAATATTTTGAACAGCATAGCTTTGGGCTTCCACCTTCTCTCGGGCAAGGCGTTTGCGAGTATTCTCTGCTTCTGCTAACGCACGAAGGTATTTGTCTTTATACTCTTGAAGCTCTGCCTGCAAGACCTCATCGGCACTTTCAGGAGATGGAGGAAGCGATTCATGTTGAGGCTGTTCTGTCTGGCTCATGGGGTATGTTTAAGGGTTATTGGGTTTTTTTCAGATGGTGAATATAAATCAAGAGCGAGTTTATGAGGCTCTTGAACGAGAAGAGCATGCGATTCTGGCATCCTATATGACATCCGATGGTGGACTAAACAGGATGACAATATAGATGAGAGTTGCGCTGCCGCATCACGCATGAGGCGGAAGAGATCAAGGTAAAAGACTCTCATAGAACCGATGATAGTTAGCGCTCCTACTGGGTGGCCGCCAACGCTATAGGGAATCGAAACAACAGCACAGTTTGGCTCGCCGACAGCATATGGAGATAACTCCTCGCCAATCCAAAAACGAAGGCCTCCAGAGCGTATGGCATCACGAGAAAAAGCTCTCAGCGCCGCAACATTCTCAAAGAGAGAGAGAGGAGCGGAAAGGGAGTGCGCCTCTTCAAATTCTGGCCGTGTTAACAGATGAGAAAAGCCAGTACGCCAAAGATCTTCTTGCGATACGCTGGAATAGCTGACAAAGTAGCTTGCCATCGCCTCTTGATACAGCTTTCGGACATGTTCTAGTTCAGCGCCCTCAAAGAGATCCGGCTCAAGAGACTCTCGAAAAAGCCGAGAGCGCGCAAAGCGATCCGCCTTTCTGAGAATGGTGTGGGAGAGGGGCAATGCGCTATAAAGAACGGCGGTATGGACAAGGCCAAACTCCGTGGTAATCACTGCCAGCGCACGCTGAATATCAAGGAACACGAACTTCAGCTCCGTGATGACGTCATGGTCAAAGCGTGGGGATGTTACCGCAACAGGAGCTCCAGCCTGAGCACTGAGGGTGTCGGCAGCAAGTTGAAGAAATGTGACAACGTCGTTGGAGGTGATCGAGTCTTTTAGAGGAAGAGGCGACTGTTCTGATGGCTTTTCATGCGCTAATTCTTCAAAACAAAGCTTGGCATATTCTGCAAAAGCTTTTGGTTGAGGGACGCGACCGCCGGAGAGATGCTGCTGTTTCAGATAGCCATCGTGTTCGAGAGAAACAAAGTAATTTCTGATGGTAGCCGAGCTCATGTCAGCGAGAGCTTCCTCCTGAAGCGACTGTGAACCAACCGGTTTTCCAGTGCGAAGGAAGTGCTCGACAAGGCTGAAAAGAATTTTTCTCTCTCGGTCTTTACGACCCGCCTTTTTTTGTGTGCTCAACGACTTCTCTCCTGTCTGATTTCTTCAGTATATCCAATGTGCCAATTCAAGATCCAGTATTTTTAGCACTCGGAGCGTTAGGCTGCTGATTTGAGACTTTTACAGTTCCTAACGTTAAGAGTCTTAAGGCATTCATTCCGACAATCAACGTGCTCCCCTCATGAATAGTCACCGCTACCCACAGAGGAAGAATTCCTTGGAGCGATGTTGTTGTACCAATAAGAATGGCCGCAAAAGCGATGACCAAATTTTGAATGACAATACGATGCGTCTGTACCGATTTACCAAAAAGCCACGGAATCACAGCAAGATCATTATTC
>CAINFV010000011.1 GCA_903848235.1 Chlamydiia bacterium
CTAAACCTCTAATAAATCTAAGAATCTTTTTAGTTACTTTCCAAGACTCACATCCATATAGCAGAATACGTAATATTCGAACTTTGAAGAGTCAAATTTTCAACGCTAGTGAAAAATTCATATCTCTCCATTTTCCACTATGAGATGTAAACGTTCCTTGAGTCTTGGCCACTCTATCCTCTACTTCGTCTTCATCACTTCCATGTTTCTTGACTTTAGCTGTAAGATACTTGAATGAAAAAACGTTATTAATCCAATCATTATTATAGCCCTGGAGGGGCTATTTCGGGGGCTTTCATCCCGGAGCGAGAGGCATGCTCATCAGTACCTTCCATAACCGACGATCCTCTCTCATACACGGGGACTGGAGCTATCTTGGAACCCATCCTATCTCCGGAAAAATCAGACCGGACGCGTGGGCATTTAGGCCGGGCTCCTTCACCACTATCTTCATCGCCTACGCAATTTTGCGACGTAGGAAATCGGGATAGTGGTAAAGGTTCTGCATGGAACATTCCTTCCCGACCAGTGTGAAATTCGTCATCACTCTCATCCAATGCGTTATCAAGGGATCGGAGTAATGACGAATTATGAACTGGCAGGTGACTGCTTACGAGGGCCAGTTCACCAAGGAATGGGCCATCAGACGAAGAAAGGGCTTTATCTGCAGCTGATTTTTCTGCTGCGGAAACTTTTTGGTGATCCAGAAGACGAAGCTTTACGTACGCCTTCCTGCAGTCATGATCAGTTGGATAGAGGACACGATCTGCAGCAGACGAGACATAGAATTTCCCAACTGATCCGTGGGATGACACTGAGCGAAATTTGTAGATTGTTGTGGATCCAACTGGATGAAGAAGGAAACAATCTGTTGATTCTAAATAACTAACACGAGCGCCATCTGCTTTCAGCTTCGATTGCGAAAATATGTTGCATGATGCGCTCGAATGCACCAAAACAGAAATACCGTCGAAATCACCCTGCTTCGTGATTTTGATTTTTGGCGCTGCCTTGTTAATGCCACCAATAAGGACAGGATGATCTGCTTTTCGTATTCTCGTCAGGAGAGTCTGATCTTTGAAAATATGGACTGAAGATTGGCTGTCCATACCTATATTTGAAGATTCTGCTTCAGCTGTAAAGAATACTCTAGTATTTGCAGCTCTCTTCTCCAGTTGTTCCTCTTCTAGCTTTTTCTGCTGCATTCTCCTTCTATATTCCAACTGTAAAAAAGATTGTTGTCGCTGCTTAGACATTTCTACCTCTTCTTGATCATTATCACTGTCTGAGGAGGCCTCGACTAATTTCGGTATAATTTCATCCACAGGATTAAAAATAACTGCTCGAGTTGAAAAGGTCCAATGTTGAGATTCATCATCGTCGAAAGATTGATCTGCATAATCCTTCGCATCGTCCGCAAGAAAATCATCATCAAATAGTGATTCTTCTTCTGTGGCCAACACCACAGCTCTTCTGGGAGCTTTACAATCTCTGGAAAGGTGACCAACTTTATCACAGTTGTCTTGATTAGAGCTTTTCCTTCATCCGATTGTCTCCACGCCATTAGCCTTTCTTGTTTATTGGAGCTGTTTTTGTCATACTGGACAAAAATTTTCTTTTCTCCAACAACATGATCGCTTTTGTTTTTATTGTGCCTCGCGCTACGGTCGCGTACAGGTGGTGATGCGTCCGTCTTGTAAGCTCTTTCCTGTGCCTCATGAGGTGAGTATTGTTGAATTGAGATTTGCCATGCTGCTGCAATTCTCACACTATCCTCGATTGTTGCTGGGTATGCGTTAGGCTCTTCTCTCGCAGCGCGCCAGGCCATATCACGGATCATTTCGGCATAACTACTGTTAAGACGCTTGATAAATTTGATAGCATCTGCAGCGTTTGATACAGCCGCGCAGCCACCAGCATTGCATGCTAGCCTTGCATTCCTATATTCCAAAGCGAAAGCAGCCAAGGAGGAATCTTTTTGCTGTAGAACATTTATGCTTTCGTCCAATCGATCTCTGTTGACCTCAACATTTGC
>CAINFV010000012.1 GCA_903848235.1 Chlamydiia bacterium
TGCCAAAGACGTCTGCTATGCGCAAGAGGGGGATGCAAGTGAAGGGCAGCGATGGAATGAGGTCTCTCTTCCGTCGTCAGATCCAGTGCTGGTAGCAGCTTGCCAAACGGAGTTCGACCGTCCTCTGCAAGACGCTGCTTCTATTCCCTACATGAGCGTGGCTGTCTCCTCCACTCGGCTTCCAGAGGCCGCAGATCAAGATTCACAAAAGACAGCAGCTCTTTTTTGGAATGAAACGCCGGATCTTCCGAAACATAAGGGAGAAATACTCTCGAATGATATTGCAGATGAGAATTTTACCGTCGGCCTTGTAGTAGAGCCTCCTTTGACTGATGAAAAGGAAGCCGTTGACACTTCTCCTGCTGAAGAAGAAATAGAAACAGAGGTGGAGGTACCGACGGAGGCTTCCGACGAGCTTGCTCCTACGTCTGCTTTTGATATGAAAGAAGATGGGGATGAGCCTGCTGCAGAAGCGTTAGAAAACACATCTGAGGAAGCGTGGTACAAGCCTCTCTGGGATTTCTTCAAGGCAGCTCCGAAGGAACCAGTTGGTGAAGGACAAGATGGTTTGTCGCAACCACTACAGAGCGGTGACACAAATGTTCTTCCATCTTCAGAGCCTTCTCCCCTTCATGATGTAGAGATCCAGGAGATTCCTGAGAGGGCGTCAAAGGGTATTTTGCCATCTGCTTTTGGAACGACGGAGGAAGCTGGCGATGCTGCTGAGGACGAAGAGTCGCAATCTCCTCAAAGAGAAGAGCCAAATTCTCCTGGGTTCTTTCAAGGAGTCGTCGGATGGTTTCATACAGCACCAGCACAGGCCTCAACAGATGTGGACATAGCAGCTCTGTCTGATCCCTCGACGATACCTTCTCTTCAGCCTTTGCAGGATGAAGAGGCTTCTGAATTAAAATCTCAGGCTGATGTTGCACAAGCGCCGTCGGTATCTGAGGAGACGCTTTTGGCCTCCAATTCCGCCTTAAGCTCGGAAAAACAGATTGATGCTGAGGAAGAAGCGCTTCCTAAAAAGGCTGTTTTTGCAGGTCTCTCCAATTGGCTTCATGTCCAACAGCGTGCGGTATCAACGGCAGAAGAGGTAGCGGTATCTGATACGGCAGCAACAGCAGAATGGGTAGCTCCGGTATCAGCGCAAACGAATATCGGAATTGCTAAGGGAATTGTGCCTCCTCCCGAATTGGTAGACGAAACCCAAGATGACGATGCGTTAGAAGATTCTTCAGTGGCGCCTTTATATCAAAAGGTGATGGGATGGATTCGCGTTTCGAATGAATCCTTTGTCCAGCCCTCTTCGGAGGAAAGCATTGCTCAAGAGGAGATAAATGATGAGGAGCCTCTTGATGAAGCTAAGCCATGGTATACAGGTGTGATGGGGCTGTTTCACGGCGCTTCACATGAAGGTGAGATTGCCTCTGTTTCCCCGGCAGAAGAAGGGGTCTTGTCAGCACAGCAGACAACGCCCGATGTCGCGGTAGATGCTCAGCCATCAGAAGGAGTGCAGGGCGGAATAAAATCATGGTTGTTTGTTCCTTCTCGAAGTCAGCAGCAAGGTGCAAAAACTTCAGAAATTGCTTTGGGAGAGTCGCAAGAGTCTCTTGACGTGATGCAAGATGAAGGTGGAGTTGACGAGGGAGCCTCTTGGGTGGAACGGTTTACGGACTGGGTTCGCGGCGATCATTTTGAAGACCAGGCTGTAGAGGAATCAGGAGTCAGCGAATCTACGTTTGCCAATGCATCATCGAGAGCTGCCGCTGATGACAGCAGCTTGGTCGCTAGCAGATTAGGAGAGGTGGAGCGGCCTGACGAAACCTGGGAAGAGATCGAAGATGAGATGCAGGACGATGATGATGCTGATGACGAGACAACAAAGCCCGGTGTCATGGCGCGCGCTTTTTCTGCTATTCATTCGATATGGCAGTCAACCATAGGAGAGTCAGCTCTTTCGGACAAAGAGAAGGACCTTGCGGAGAGCACAGCCTCAGTCGCGCCGGAGGCGAGTGGTGACGATGCAGAACAGCCCTCATGATCGAAGGACAAGCCTTGTAAAGAGATGGTATACCTCTTCTTGAAAAAGAAAAGGTATATCTTGGCATCACCCCGCGATTCCCTAACTTCCTAAGTTGTGTGGCTGCCGCGAGGAGCAACGATGTTGAGCGAAGAGGATGACGATGGGAATCGAGATCTTTGACTCACAGATTCACAACGTCGCTATTCTCTCAGAGCAGCAAGCTCTTGCCGATATAGAGGGTGAGTATATTGCTGATCCTTTTGCACATCGGCTTATCGCAAGGGCTTCTTTTCTAGGCTGGACATTCACTTGGCTGTATTACATCTTTGAGTTTTTCGGCTGGTGCTATGCTTATCAGAACATGGTGACAGTCCTAAAGACTGCTCAGATAGGGCTGGAGATGCTGAAGAGCTATCTTATAGATCCTCAGCCAGAGCCCTCCTTCCCTGTCTCGGCTTTTCTTTCCCTTTCTTTTGATGAACAGTGGCAGAAGCGATTACGGGGCGTTTGTCGCCTGTTTGGCCATGAGACGGCGTTTCCGTCATTTGAGAAGGCCCAGCGAGTGGCAGCTCCAATTATCCTCCAAGAGATCACACGGGCTCCTATTCCTTGGGATCTTTTTGATGCTCTGCTTAATCAAAAGAAGCTCGATGGTCCTGCACAGAGAAGATTGAAAGAATGGATCGACGATGTGAATCTATGGGGAGCGTATATATCGCCATTTCTCCTGCTCTCTGTCTGTGAAGCCGCAGCACACCGGTATTTTCCTCGTGACACTGCAGGTCGACAGGGGGCGTATACCTTTTTTTTAGCATGGACACTCTATAAGGCAGGTCTTTCTGAACTGTCATCGCCCGAAATATATGCTACAGAAGAGAGTCGTGGGGTAATTTCATCTTCAGGAGAAGATGAGGAAGTGCAGTTTGGCGCGCCGATCCCCATTCTCTTTCCTTCTAGCCTTCCAATCTCTGCTCATGAGGTACAAGAGCATCCAGGCCTCATGGTGTTGACATCTCCGTCGCCACTGCTGCTTGGCATGTGGATTTATAATGTCAACGAATGCCCCTCTGTGATTCCATCTGTCGCTACTGTGCACTGTGACCGACGAGGAAGATACGTGATTGTAGAGCGGCTTAGTTCAACATTGGAGGAGCCTATCTGGAATGGCGATGGATGCATAGCGTCTCATGATAGAGCTCTTTTGGACGTGATTGCCGATCTGGGCAGAACCATTCTACGTTTTTCGTGCACCTTGGACCTTGAGCTAAGCCACATCTTCCTAACTTCCGAACTTCGCATACGTACAATGGCGCCGTTACAAGAGCGATATCCGTACTTTTGTCTTCCTATCGTCGAGCAATTCCTCAGAGAGATCTGTCATGAAGATCAGGAGAGGATTCGACTTCTTTTTCACAGCATTGAGATATGGCGTCACCCAGCATCGCAGATGTATAGATCTCTCTTAGAGAAATTTTCTTTTGATGCAACAGATCCAGATATTCATCGCGAGCTGATGGTATTCGACATCGATGACAGAAATTTTCAATACGTTGCCGATTGGGTACGAGCGCTGCGACGTCATGTCAGTCGTATTCGTGAGCAGCTCAAGGGCCTTCTTCCTTTCGCTTCATTGTCTTTCCGAGAACAGACAGCACAGATCGTTGCGGCTGTGCTCAGATCTCAAGAGGAAATAGGATGGATCTCATCGATTCCAACGAACCTCCCAGACCTTGTAATCGCGTCGATGTATGGAGAAGGGGCGCTTAAGAGGTTAGCGGCGATCCTAGCCGAACGACAAGTGGTATAAGAGTTACTCCATCAAGGCTATGCAGGTGGCGTTGCGTTCTGCGGTTCTCGTGCGTCGGTACGAAAAAAACAGGTCCGGATGGCAGTAGGTGCAGAGACCGGCAATTTCGATGTGAGAGGCAGAAAGGCCGCAGGAGAGTAATTGATGACGGCTGATCTCCCAAAAATCAAAATGGTCGTTTTCCTTGCGGAATGGTTCAAATGAGGCGGGGAGCTCTTCCTTCCAATTCGTAAACTCTGCGTGGCAGGGGCCAAGGCTTGGAGAGATGCATGCAATGAGTTCTTCGGGCCGCGTGCCCCACTTGCTCTGCAGCTGTTCGATGGTTGCTTTGTAGATGTTCTGCACGCTGCCTCTCCACCCGCTGTGGACATTGGCGATCACTTGATGTTCTGGGTCAACGAAGATGCATGCCTGACAGTCAGCATGCACGACGAGAAGGGCGATGTTATGCAGTGATGTTACCATGGCGTCGCATGCCTCCAGGGGCGAAGACGGGGAAGAGATGCATGCTACATGCGTGCCGTGGGCCTGGTGCATGCCGATCAGAGGAATGGAAGGGCTTCCAAAGAGTGCAGCTGCCATCAGGCGGCGATCTTCTCGGTGAGAAGGGGCAAGGTTCATCGAAGAGTGGCAGGTGAGGCAGCCATGTCGAATCCATGGAAAGGGTTGAAGAAGATCAAACTCATACCAGACAGTAGTGCCGCGTTGTTTGCGAATCATATTTGTCCTTATCTGGACTTTAGCATTTTTTGAGACCGATTTCGCATTCGTTGTCTCTCATACTTCTTGCATTTATCATAGATGGCCTGCCTAGGCCGATCTATGATAAATGCAATTGTCTGAAAGACAACGCTCTGCGAACTCGGTGCCCAA
>CAINFV010000013.1 GCA_903848235.1 Chlamydiia bacterium
GAACTTGAATTCTCCCGGCTCGTGGTGTCTCTCAGTCTCAAACAGGACGAGGGACAACATGCATCAGGCACAAGGTCGAGTCCAAGCCTGTATTCATTCACGCGCCATAAAAAATCTGTAAGAATCTTTTTGAAAAATCTTCTGTAAAAATCTTTTAAATCTGTAAGAATCTTTTAAATCTGTAAAAATCTTTTCTCTTGTTCGGCACCAGGGAGTAACGCCTCCCCGGCCCTCCTCCCCGGTCGGGGCTTCCCTTAAAACTATGGGGGCATAGTTCCCGTAACTGGGGCGGTCGAAAGTCACTCCCTCCCAGATCATTCTCTACGTAAAATTTCCGTATTTCTCACAGGATCCCATCACCTTCGAGAAGAAGGTGACGACGACCTTATCGCGGCGGGGAGCTAACCCGCACTCTTGTCGCTTCTGGTGTGTGTTCCTTGTTCGTTGGGAACACCATATCGCTTACTCCGGTGAGGAGTTGCGTTTTCGTCAGCCGGGAAAGTGTCCCGCCGTTTTGTTAGATTTTGGGGAGATGTTCCCCCCTCATCTTCTCGAAGGCTGCGAGGGGTTGCCTCGCCCGCAACGTCGGCCATTTTCCCTTGGGACCGGCGTCTACCTCTGGTCACAAAGGGGTCACTGCGGCCGCAGGGTTGCCCTGGGAGCCCCGTCCCAAGCCAGGGTACTTCTTCTTTTATTTGTCGAGGGGAGGGATCTCTTAAAACAGTCCCTGCAGGAGACCACCTTGGAATCCCCCTCCCCGTCTTACCCTCTATCTCGTTTCTATCGGTCTTTCAGTCCCATCAGACACAAGGTGCTAGTCACGCTCCGTGCTGATAACGAGTTGATTTATATGCTTCATTCCGGCATCATTCCGTGCGTATATAGTACATAGCATATTTCCCCTGGGCCCCCCATCTCACTTTGACGGATGGTAGCGAGGCTCTCCAAGCGGCGACGGGCAGCGCCCGTACACCTGTTCCGTGTGGACTTCCGACAGTCACTGCCACACGCCGATTGAGCTAGGTGGTGATCGCTAGCACTTCATGTCGCGGGACTCCATAACCGATAGATGATTGGGGTTCATAAAGAGTGTAGACCAAGATTGTCACAATTCGACAATCTGGTTTCCTAAGCGACTTAAACTAGATTCGACTCAACTTAGGCAAGTCTAGAGCTCACACTAAGACATGAATCAACTCAGCAACTAACAACTAACACACCCCCTCATGTCTAAGAGTGAGCGCACTCCAGACGGCATATAGGTTTAAAGGGGCAAACATAAAGGAAGAACAAATCAATCAATACCCGAGTAACTGTAGACGTAAATCAGTTTTCAGCGAAAAGGATTTAATGAATCAAGAAGAGCAGCAACGCCTGCGTAAACATCTTCATCCGATGATTCAAGTGGCCCATCAGAAGTTTGGCCAGTAAAGGGAGCAAGAGAACTGCGAATTCCGAAACCGCGTTTGCACGCGTTGTGCTTTGAAGTAGGTAATAATTTTGTAAGGCCATCAGCAAGCATATCAGCTGTCGAAATGTAAGACACTGAGATGTTCCTGACACGAACATTGTAACGAACAAAATGATAAATAATTTCAATATGTTTAACAGCGCCATTTGTCAAAGGGTTCTGAGTTAATAAAATGGCTGGCTGATTATCCATGTAAATATGTAACGGGCGAGAAGAAACCTGGCAGATATCAAGCAGGGAGGAAATGTAAAGCGCATTCCTGGTTGCAAGATTGGCTGCGATATATTCGGACATAGTAGAAGAATTGGCCATAACCGTCTGACGACTCGCTGCCCAGTCAACAATGCCATTCGCTAGAATAAAGGCAACACCGGACACAGATCGACGATCATCACGATCATTTGCAAAACTCGCATCAGACCATCCAATAGGCACAAGGGATGTGCCAGAATAAACAATGCCATCATTAATTGTAGAGGAAAGATGGCGTATAACTTCAAGGGCGACGTGCCAATGCTTTGTGGTGGGGCACGCCATATATTTTGCCAGACTGTTAACAGCAAAGGCTAAATCCGGCCTTGTGCAGTTCGTAAGATACAGAAGGGCACCAATAAGAGACGCATATTTGTAAATCTTTGTGTCCAATAACGGGGAACCATCGTCGCGCGCCAGTGACTCCGAGGGATCAATAGGGCAGCAGCGACGGGGGTGCTTATTATCAGCAAAAGGTAAAAATCGATCAACAACTTCTTGCGCGTAAACAGCCTGTGAAAGCATCAGAGTATGGTTCAGGCGATCGCGCGTAATCTTAAATCCAACAAATTTCTCAGCTTCCCCCATGTCCTTTGATTTGAATAATTTGAGAATATCTTGAACAGTTTCCTCAAATTCAGGAGAGGCAGTGCCAACAATAAGGCCATCGTCAACATAAAAGGGAACAAGAACTAAACCAGAAGAAATGTATTTGTAGTAAAGGCTCGGCTCTGCCTCAGACGACCGAAAACCAAGTGAGAGCATGGCCTGGTGCAGTGTTTCGTTCCACGCACGAGGCGCCTGCTTTAATCCATAAAGGGCTTTATTTAATTTCCAGACCCCATCAGTTTCGGGTCCAATACCAGCAGGGGGGAGAACATAAACCTCCTCATCAAGGACTCCATTCAAAAATGCAGTCTTAAAATCGATCTGACGAATTTCATATCCACGCGCACACGCAACAGCAAAGATAACTCGAATAGAAGTAAGGCGGGAAACATGAGCAAACGTCTCATCAAAATCAATATATTTCTTTTGTTCAAAGCCACGCACTACAAAGCGTGCTTTCAGAGCAGTAATTAAACCATCCGGAGACTCCTTATACGTGTAAACCCAGCGACAGGTCATGGGAACTCTACCTGGGGACATCTCGGACCGGGGAATATCAATAAAAACTCCCATTTCAAACAGCGATTTGTATTCTTCTTCCATGGCTAGAATCCATCCATCGCAAAATTCATGCTTGCGCATTTTAGCCTCCGAATCAGGAACTGGTTGACACGATGCTACCCTTCGTCCAAGCCACGGGTCAGCGGACCCAAAAGGAAGGTTAGGATCCGTTCCACCAGGAAGGGCAGAGAAGGCAGAGGGCGATGAAAACAGAGTTTCACTTCCCGATGCGATTGAGATAGGGGAAGTAGGAATATCAAAAATAGGCAAAGGTGTAACACCCCCTGAGAAGTAGCTCGAGTGTTCTCCTGAAGTCCAGTAATGTGTGCACTCAAAAATATCGTCTTTCATTTTTGTAAGCAGCGTTGAAGTTAAAGAGGGGGTAAAATAAACCGAGTAATCAATTTTGCGTCGTTCCGTTGACCGAAGCTGGTGTCCACCAACATTCACCCCCTGATCAGCAGGTGAGGGCAACAAGGCAGTGGGAAACACTTTGTCAACAAGTAACGGGGCACTCGGCAGCGGCATCGACCAGGGATCCATTGTCGGGTGACTCGTGTAAGGCGCATTCGCGAATTCATCAGGGGTGTCATCAATAGTATCAGGCAGCGTGGACATGCCCTGTGTGTTCTTGGGTAAATCCGGAAGTAAAGTAGAAAATTGTTCATCAGTAAGGTGCTCGCGCAGGGGTGCCGAGGCGTCAAGTAATTCAAACATTTTATTATTGTAATACGGGAATTCATTTTCAAAAAATCTGCAGTCTGCAGTCCTAATAACGCGGATACGATTGCGGCCAAGTTTGGGATCATAATAAAGAATGCGATATCCCTTGCTGTTTGGTGCATAGCCCAAAAATACTCCAGAAAAGCTTGTCGAAGGAAGACCATCACTGCTGCGCAGTTTCAAGGCAATAAGTGCAAAAATACGGCAACCAAAAACACGAAGAATAGACCCATCAGGTTTGAAGCCAGTAAATAATTCATAGGGGGTCATCTTCGTACGAGAATGAAAAGAAAAATTCTGCACAAAGGCAGCAGTGTTGATAGCCTCTGCCCAGAGATTCATAGGCAAGCTACTCGCGTACATACCACATCGCGCCTTTTCTTTCAGGGTTCGGATCATACGCTCGGCCGTTCCATTTGCCTCAGAGTTATAGCCTCCAGTGGTCTGTCGAACAATGCCTTGCGTGATAAAAAATGCATCAAGTTCCTTGTTGAGAAATTCGCCTCCATTGTCTGACCTAAAATTCTTCACGACATGTCGCTCTCCACCCTCAGATAGCTGGGTGTTGAACAACAAAATCGTGTCCATAAGTGCCTTCGCGGCTTCACTCTTATGCACCAAAAATTTAACAACAACATAACCAGAATAAAAATCCGTAATAACCATAAAATAATTGCTCCCACCTATGGAGCGTGGTGTAATAGGGCCAGCCAGGTCACCGCAAATTAAAGCACCGCGTGCATTAAATTTCAGGCGATCTGCTTGGGGATGTGTGCCCGTAACCATCTTGCAACGCGCACAGGTGATGCAAGGGCACGACCCCTCGGGGTAAAGAGGGACGGCAAATCCCTTTAATAATCCACCTTTCTCCAATTTTCGCAACGAGTCAGGTGACTGATACAGGAGCCGTGCATGCCAGAGTTTGTAAAGAATATATAAATCATGATTCGTGGCATTTCGGTAGTCCTCATTCCAACCAGGCGGTAAAAGCGATTTAGGAATTCGAGCGGACACAGGGAGAGCACTATAAGCTTGCTGGACCCTTGTCTCAAAAGTAGGGGGAATATACGTTGTTGCCTTTAGTAAATAGGGATTTTTCAGCACCAATTTAATACGGTATAAACCATGTACAGTGTCCATGTAGGTTACTCCAATTTCTTTGTCTCCTTTTGTAAGCATGCAATAACCATCCTCGTGATCAGTGTATCGCGTGCGTAATAAATTTTGTAATTGTCGAATTGATAACAAATCTGTGCCTAGTTTCTTCAAGTACAGCACATCTTTAATAATCAAATTATTTGCCAAGTGCAGGTCCCCAGTACCATCTGCCAAAATAACTGAATGATCGGCAATGGTAACACCTGGGGCATCTTGGGGTAAGAAAATCCTAAAATTAACTAAAATATCTTTGTTATTTGTCATGCAACATGACGCACCGGTGTCTATAATCGGCTCCCATGTCCATTCTTTTTCAAAATCCTTTCCACCATTTTCTATCGTAATTCTATACTCAGCTGTCGCCCGGAAAATCGAATGGGCAACAGCTCGACGCGTTTGAAAATCCACCGTACATACTGCACTATATATATTTAGTAAAAATTGACGGCCATTCATATGCGGCCTTGTGGAAAACACTGGTAACAAGTTGTTAATTCTGTCCAGCAGTTCTTTCTGTAATAATTCAAAACGAGAACCAAGTAGGCCTTTGCGTGCTGCAATAGATAGCTCACAAAGTGCGTAGTGTTGTACTTGTTCAATATTAAAAACTAATTTCTCCAAGCTAGCCAGCCGAGATCTGTGCTGCACGAGATCTTCCTCGGATGGCATAATAAACGAAAAATCAGACGACGGTAAGTCAGGGGTCGCAAAATCAACCTGACCTACAAGGGCAGAGTGAATGACGGGGAAAATCACGCCAGCAGTCTGCCATTTTAATTCATGTAGTCATGAGGCCTTGGGGGCCTTGGGACGCCACACTTGCATCGTGCGAGGGCCCCCCTTTTTCTCAACAGGGTGCGAAATCAGCGAAGGCATCACGTCATCATCATGATAATATTTAAATTTAGGTGAATTCGGTCGTGATGCCATCATTTGTGCCGCCAGTTTTGCGGAATCCAATTCCGACATGAGCGAAGGCATTTCATTTTCATAAACATTATGTAGAAAATCATCCGTAAATTGGGCCTCACATGTCGTCCATAATTCAGAAACCGAGTTAATCATAAACTGTGAAAGTCGGCGAGGAGCAAAAGTGTCTAGGAGATGCTTGAACGGTTTAATCCCTTCAAAACTCGGCCATGTAATAAATGTGGTAGGTGTGTTAACTTGTTTGGGGATATTCCAGACTCCAGAGATTGTCGACAACTGAAGGAGACCGGCATTTACTGCGGAGGACCCTGAGTTTAATACACAATTGTAATCTTGGGTCATCAAGGGGGTCCACAAAACTCCAAAGTCCGCACGATCGCTGCGCAGTTCATCCAATAAATGAAATTTAGTGTCATACTCCTCATCCGAGTGCCTGTAGGATAAGTAACATAAATCTGTAATATAAGGGTAATATTTGTCTTCAACCATTCCTAAAAGAATGTCCATTCCCTTGAATTCGCGTCCAATAACGTCTGTAATAATGAGGGCATTGTCCTTGAGGCGAATTAATTGAATGGGGAAGGGTTTTTCGAGAGTTAATAAATAGGCAATAGCCCCGAGACGATTTGTGGGACCAAGATTCGTCTCTCGAAGAGCATCCATAACAATTAATAAATCTGATATGGTTGTCACAGTTTCCATGAAGGTGTTAACATCAAAATCCTGAAACGGCTTCCAGTTTATAAGTTGTTCCTGGATTTCCAAATCAAAACCATTCACCCCCTTTCGGGGCGTTAAATAACAATTGTCGTATATTTTGTGAATTTTGTCACGCATGCTTTCAAGTTTCAGTAGCTCCAGAGACTGTTTTATTTTCATATATACCTTTCCGATAGTTATATGAACCTTTTTGGCGGACTCAGGATTTAGAATAAGTCCCCAATTCGGCCCATCACTTGTATAATCAAATTTCGGAAAATCAGTATGTATGGCTCGTTCGGAGAAAAAGAAGCTCATTCCAGGTGTCATCCAAACAGCATGAAGAGTTGCCGAAATATACTTGGATTCTCGAATAATCAATGTGTTTGTAGGGGAATCATAAAAGGTGCCGTTGACCTGGTTCACCGTCTCAATCAAGCATTTGCCGAAGGAAAGATGAAGGGGAACAGTCGGCTTTGTGCCCGACGTAACAACAATTTGGCCTTCCAAGTTTTCGAAAATAGTGCACGGCGTAATTACGTCTGAAATGGCAACAAGGGCATGGTGATCCCCAGGGTTATCTAGCGTAAAATACTCAGACGTAAAGTCAGAAGCAGAAAGAGGAAGCTCGGGGACA
>CAINFV010000014.1 GCA_903848235.1 Chlamydiia bacterium
GAGAAGCTTCCCACAGCTAAATGAATTTCTCAGGAAGGGTGAAAATACCCATTCCTTCGAAATTTATTACGCTGTGGTTTGCTTCTCCCTCGAAGAGAGGGTCCAAAAATTTGCACAGTTGAGCTAAGCGCGAACAATTCTTCTCTCTACCAAAAATACAAATTGGCATATATCAAAGTCTATAGAGATAGGGATGTCACCCATCTTATGGAGGGGTGCTCAAATAGGATGAATATGGTTGACGATGTACCACATTTGGAAGAAGTTGGAGGGCCTCCCTCCGTACCCAATCCAAGAGAGCTGAAAAAAAGAAGTTCAAAATTTGGACGATTGTTCTCGCAGGGACAGTGGTTTGGTGGACGTTTTTCCTCTAAACCGGAGACAGTTTTGAAGCGAGATGAAGTAAGGCCAGAAACCATTGCTGAGTCTCGTTTAGGACAGGTGGACGCGAAGAAACCTGCACGATGGACAGTACTCACTGGCCTAAAAAATGCGGGGCTTCAATTGGCGAGTCACGTCAAAGCCGTTGCCAATCCTATATTGGGAATCTATTATCGTTCGCAGCTAGGAAAACATCGTGCGCTTCTTGAACATGAACTCTCCTTACCTGAAGAACAATGGTCGCCACGAACCCAGAAGTTCGTTAACCATTTTAGAGGTTTAGGGAGTGGGAAAAGTCGCGATGCATTTATCCAACTGATACAAGGCAAGAAGGCTTGGACACAAACGGCATTCGAATTTTCGAGGAAGGTGTCAGGGGAGTTTTTTCAGCTCTACCAACAGTTCTCAAATCTTCAAAAGGTTGCATCTAAATTTCCGGGTACAGCAGAACCATCAGTTCCTCTTTTAAGCCAAGCTGAAACTCTAATAATTACTCGAGACGAAATTCAGAAGATGGATGAAAATGAGCTCTGCCGCCCTCTTGAAATGATGCTCCCGCGCACCCGCGGGATATTTCTCTCAATCATGTCTCCAGGAAATGAGGAGGCCAGAATTGCTCTTCAAGAAAAACTTGTGTGTATGTGGGAAAAAATCCAAGCAAGAGCTGACCTTTCTGAGGATCTAGAAACATCAAGAATACTTCAGCAGATTTTTCTGAATGCAACCATGTGTGTGGTACATCCATATCCTGTTGAGGAAGGCTACGTCATGCCTCCTGTTGAGGAAGGCTACGTCATGCCTCCTGTTGAGGAAGGCGTTGGCATTCCACTTGAAGTGGTTGAGCCTAGCTCTAGTCTCGCAGCAGGGCAACTAGAGGAAAGTCAGAGCCCTCCAAAGAGGAGTAAGGTAACAGGGGAGGATATTGAGACGATGCTTGCCCTGCCCCAAGAGAAAATGGAAGAAGCTGTGCCGATATTCGAATCTATCTGGCAACCTGGAAATGAATGGGCGAGAAATATTTTAATAGACAGACTCTCCAAGAAATTAGAATCGCTTGATAAGCAAGCAATGACGCCTAGTACCGGCAGTCTTCTTTCCAAAAGTGATTATTTTCAAGCCTTATCAAAACTGTATTATTGCCTATGTCGGGTCTGGATTATGCCTGGACAGGCTATCTTACCTCCCAATCGTGACGTGCTTTCGTCTATAAAGAAGTTTAACTTGTTATCTCAGGAAGAACTACGGGACAAGTATCGGCAACTCATGTCGAGATTTGATGCTCTTTGCTCCTCTTCGTCTTCAGCTCGTGATGAGTCGATCAAGCAGGTGAACAGTCAATTATTGAATCTCCAACAGTTGTTTATGGCACGTTTTGAAAAGGCTATTTGGATCCCTACAATAGAAGATATTGATAAGGGAATAGATCAATATCTCAAGGCTCCAGAGAAAGCAGAAGTTCGAGAACAACAACGATTCTCTTTTCTTGTTGAAACAGTGAGACAGCGTGGCGCAGAAGGACAACGACTACATCTTATGCAGAGACTCCTCAAGGAAAGAGATATGATCGCCGTGCTTTCGAAGAAACAGATGCTGCAGAATGTTTTTCAAAGCTTTGGCATCATCGTAGAAAAGACCGACGAAGGCCCTCCAGCCTTGTAAACTTAATTCCCCAATTTTTCTCGTGTGATTGATGTTAGGGACTGCGCATGTTATTCTTGCTCAATTCCTTACCTATTTCTCAAGCTTCCTGTCCATCCTAGCTTCGTCCGCAATGTCGTGAAGAAATCGCTTGCTGCCATCGTGACAAGCTTGAATGTGTTGTCGCTGACCCGAATTTCTAAAGTCTGGTCAAGGAGAAGATGCTCAGGTGGCTGGCCATCGAACGCAACATCGACTCTTGGCGCGCCATGCCACAGCTCAATGGTCACCGATTCTTTGGGCATCAGGACAATAGGGCGATTCGAGATGGTATGAGGGCAGATGGGGGTGAGGATGAGTGCGGCTAGAGATGGCGCTACGATAGGGCCTCCAGCAGCAAGTGAGTATGCTGTTGATCCGCTTGGCGTTGAAATGATCATCCCATCAGCAGAGAAGGTATTGACGAACTGCCCGTCGACATGAATTGTGAGGTCGACAAGATTGGGATGATCGCTGCGATGAACAGCGATCTCATTGACAGCAAAATTGTTGAATGTTGAGGAAATAGAGCCTTCAATGACGAGCCTCTCCGATATATGGTAGGCGCCACGGCAGATCGCGTCAAACTCCCCAAAGATATCATGGACAGGTATATCAGCTAAAAATCCAAGGCTTCCTAAGTTAACTCCAATGAGTGGAGGATGGGGGATGCCAATGCGATGAACGAGATGAAGGATAGAGCCGTCACCGCCAATTGAAACGACAAAGTCACAGGTCTGCAGGATGGCTCGAAGTGGTTCGAGGTCCATCGCAGGAGTAGAGTCGACCTGTTCGATAGGAACCTCTACACCGCGTTCTCTGAGGTAGTGCGACAGATCTTTTAAGACTTCTGACGCTTGGCTTTTTTGCTCATTAGCAAAAAGGGCGATTTTCATAAATACTCCCTTTCGACATCAAGGGGCGTTGTTTGCGGTTGGCCAGAAGGAGTTAAGGCGAGTTCTCCTTGTCTGTTTTTCACTAATACCTCGACCCGTTTTTCAGCATCGACAAGATGCTTGTGGCATAGAGTGATGAGGGAATTTGCCTCCTCAAAGAGAGTCAGCGATTCTTCTAGCGGGACATCTTGAGCATTCATGCGCTCGAGGATGCCTTCAAGCCTATGAAAAGCCTGTTCGAAAGTCATCTCTTCTTTTTTTGACGTCATTGTTCTACGTTCCTTCGTGGTTCATGTGCCGTTGCAAAAATAGTACCATCAGCCACCATGATCGTGATCGGTTCTTGTGGCTGTACCATATTCACTGAGCGTATCACCTGTTTTGAATTTCCTCGAAAAACAATTGCATACCCCCGTTCGAGCGTCCGCTGGGGGTTGAGAGCTTGAAGGTTTGAGGTGAGCCTTGACAGCTGTCTGTGCAGGCCAATATGACGCCTAGTGATGGCTGCCTGCAGCTCTTTGTCCCAGTCTCGAGAGCCATAGCGTTGCTGTGCTGACACCAGATGGCGCTTCATTTTTTCATCGAAAAGCCGTGTTGTCTGCGACAGCGCTGTCTTCCGAATAAGAATGGCCATCGGAAGCCTTGCCAAGATCTCTTTTTCTAGGTGTGACAGGCGGGCTTTTTGTTCTGTAAGTTTTGTTGTGGGCGCTTGTTGTCGAAGGGCGCGTGCTGTCTGGCTGAGAAAAACTTTTTTAGAAGAAAGCACGCGGCGCAGCGCCTCAGTCAGTGCTGTTGACATTTCATCAAGGCGAAGAGCGTAGTATTCTATCAGTCGTTGCGGGCTGCTCTGGTCGCAACGTCGTCTATAAGTCTGAAGAGCGCTCGACGCGGCTTGCAGACGATTTTTGACGAGCCTCTGCATGTTGTTTGAAAGGAGTGTAACCTTCTGCACTCGTTCAGATCGCTCGTGGCTGACAAGCTCTGCAGCAGCAGATGGAGTTGGCGCCCGAAGATCGGCGACAAGGTCAGTGATGGAAAGATCTGTCTCATGCCCTATGGCAGAGACAATAGGAATCGCGCTTTCTATACATGCTGCAGCGACGATCTCTTCGTTGAAGGCTGCAAGATCTTCGGCACTGCCACCACCTCGGCAGATGATGATGACATCGGCCAGTGAAAAGGCGTTGAACTCGCGAATTGCACGGGAGATCTGAAGAGCAGCTCCTTCTCCTTGGACGCGGACAGGATTGACGATGAGGTGGTATGAGCCAAGACGGCGTGTTAAAATGTTGATAATATCATGGAGAACAGCCCCTGTGGGGCTTGTCACAAGGCCTATGGTACGGATGTTCGAAGGAAGAGCTCTTTTTCTCTCAGCGTGAAACCACCCTAAGGCTTGGAGCTTTTGTTTTAATGCCTTTAGCTTCAGGAGAGCTTCTCCAAGGCCTACATGCATCAGCCGGCGGACGACCAGCTGATAGCTTCCTCGGGGAGGATAGACGGAGATCTCGCCTTCAGCAACGATGGTATCTCCGTTTTTAATCGGCTGTACAAGAGAGGCGGCAGAAGCTCTGAACATCACTGCGGCAAGCGCAGATCCCCCTTCAGAGAGAGAGAAATAGTGGTGCCCTGAGCTTTGCAGATGATAGTTGGTGACCTCACCTCGAACCCAGATGTGCCTGAACATTGGCTCGAGCTGCGACTTGATCGCATTGGTGATCTCACTGACAGAAAGAATAATCGGCGACTGTTGCATAGCACATTATATCTGGTTTATGGAACGGACCATTGCTCGCTGGAGGATGCAAAAGCATGCTCTCTAAAATCATCATGTCAAGGTATAGTCGTAATAGAGGTGAAGAGTCAAGCCGGACTTGACGATTGGCAGCCTAAGTTGCCACAGTATACGCGCAAACCAAAGGTATACAAGGGGAAGAGATATGGCAAAAGAATCGACAGTGCAGCTTCCGAAGAAAGAGAGCATATTGATTGCCAACTGGAAAATGAATAAGACGATTCGCGAAGCACTAAAGTATGTAGAAGTTCTGCCGCCACTCCTTGAAGGGGTGACAATGCCGATATGGCTTTCTGTTCCTTTTACGGCAATCCATCCTGTTCGTCAGAGGCTGGGAAATCCCTTTGTCATCGGCGCTCAAAATATGAATGACGCGACAAGTGGGGCGTTTACCGGTGAGATTGCCGCTGTGATGATCAAAGAGGCAGGAGGAGACTTCGTGCTGCTTGGCCATTCAGAGCGACGGCAGTATTTTCATGAGTCAGATGAATTTATTAACCGCAAAGTACTTCGTGCTCTAGAGTCGTCATTGCGCCCAGTGCTCTGTATTGGTGAGGGATATGAAGACAGAGAAGGGGATAAGACTCAGGCTGTGCTTGAGCGCCAGCTGACAGAGGGATTAAAAGGGGTGATGCCAGAGCAGATTCTGACCTGTCTGATAGCTTATGAGCCAATCTGGGCTATAGGAACGGGGAAAACAGCAACGCCAGAGTTAGTTGCGCAAACCCATGCGATGATTCGGCAGGTGATCTCCTCTCTGTATGGTGACGACACAGCATCTCGCATGACAGTTCTCTATGGCGGTTCTGTCTCTCCTTCTACCGCTGCCACCCTGTCAGCAACAGAGGGCGTGGATGGATTTTTAGTAGGAACAGCATCTTTAGATCCAGAGTCCTTTGCAAAAATCGCCCATCTCAGCGAAAATGCTCATCCATAACAAAAGGAGATATTTTATCTCATGGCTGTCCTGTATTATTTTTCGATTATTCTTTTCTTGCTCCTCTGCTTTGTCTTGACGGTAGTCGTTCTTATCCAAGAGTCAAAGTCATCGGGGCTTGGAGCCTCTTTTGGGGGCGATTCTGGAGACTCTCTTTTTGGTGTCTCAACACCTCAGGTTCTTAAGGTGTTTACTGGGTGGCTTGCCGTCATTTTTATGACGTCGTGCGTCGTGCTCTCTTTTTGGACGAGTTCGAAAGCACGAACACAAGTTTCCAGCATCATACCTACAGAAGTTGTCGATCAGTAAGGGACTGTCCAAGAATAAGTTGGACAAGTAGGCTGAGCGAGACCGTTGAGATGTTGACGATCGAGACGACGCTCATAGCGTGCTATGGGCGAGGAACGATCGTCAACAGATCAATGGACGCAGCCAGCGTAGTTGTCAAACTTATTTTTGGACAGTCCCTAAGAGCTAAGGAGTCGGGCGAGAATATTCTCTCGCCCGACTCCTAATTTGATGTTAGTGAAGGTTCCTAACGTTTGTGAAATAGGCTTGCGGTGCCGCGACGATTCCAGTTCCGCCGAGTTCACCGCGCCGTTCCATGAGTAGCTGCCCGAGCATGTTTCTGCCGGTACCATCACTATCATCAGACCAGAAGGTGTCACGCCCTTTTACTGGGTTATGCTCGGCAAGATAGGCATCCTGCGTCGCTAGAAGCGTTCCGGCAAGTGCCGAACCGGGGGCGAATTTTGCATGAATAACTCTTCGCATGGCGTTTTCTCTCACACCATCGCTCCAACCGGCCTTGATGGTTCCAGGATATGAACGTCCGAGGCGCCAAGCACCATCACCATCGAGCTGGGCGAAAAGGGCAAAGGGTTCGTCAACGAATTTCTGTGCCTGGAAAGCGCCTTCGGCGGTTTTACAGCCAAGAACGCCGCCTGGCATTTCGTAGAAATTTCCAAAGCAGGCGGTAAGGCTGTTTTCAGGAGCTTTATAAAACCATATAAAGCCATGGGCTTTTGCAAGTTGCTCAATTTTTCGGTCGTCAGGGGCTCCAGAAGGAGCAGCCGCTGCGGCAGAAGTTCGAGCAGGATGCCCTTGGCGTCTTAAGAGATCCTCTTGAGCAAAGATTGCTTCAGCTTTGCCTTGGATGAAGGGTAGCGTCCTAGGATCAATTCCACTGCGCATACCTGCGATCCTGTCGTTGAGTTGCTGTGCCTTTGCTTGCGGAATGTCGCGAATTTGGTCATGAACTGTTTTAAATTGTCTCGTGATAGCGTGCTTTTGGTCATCAGGTATACGGGAATTTTTTTGGCACCATTCCTCGAACTCTTTATAAGCCCACATTCCTGGGTGACCACTATATTTAGCTTCTTGCGGACTATGGGCCCAATGTGTTCCAAATTTAGGGACGCTCATCAATGTTTCCTCTTTTCTACTTATTATAAACAAAATTATTTTTTATTATACATAAAACCGGGATTTTCTTCAATAGAATGATTGTTTTTGAGAGTGGATGTAATTTAAGTTCTTCTTGGTTAGAAAATCGTTAGATTTAGACGTTCGATTTCCGCGCTCTATATCGACAAAAAAAAATCGATAAAAAATTATTTACCATATATGCTGAGGCAAACCACTAAGGAGTTGCTATGTCGATAAAACCACGTGACGCTTTTGGTCCTCCTTTCCCAGATTATGCCCCACCCCCAAAGGAAGACGATATTCAAAAGAAAAAACTTCAAATAAATGAGAGCTTGAAAGCTGTTTTACAGTTGGTACTTTCAAGACAAGGCGGCGGCGTCCCGATCGATGCAGAAGCATATTTTCAAAACTTGCGCGAAATCGTTGCAAATTTGTTATTTTTACAAGAATTAACTCCGCACGATACTCGACAGTATGGCAGCTATCAACGAATTATCAAGAAGTTCGAAAAAATTCTTCAAAATTCCATTTTGCCCATCACAGAAGCAGATTTTTTAACGGTACGGCGTCAAGTAGATGAAACTGGAAAAATTGTGTTTGGTACATTGGCGCATGGTGCGCGGAAAAGAAAAATTTCAGAAGAAGCTCCGTCTTCAGAAGCAAAACGTTACAGAATACACCCTTTTAAGAGCCCTCCGACTGCTGCGAAGCCACAAAAAAGGCAAAGATCAATGGGCCCTGAAGAGGGAGAACAGACGGCTCAAAAACGACACAGGACAAAAGACGTAGTGCGATCGTTGCGCCTTACTCAAAAAGTTGCGCAAGTTTCCATGGAAAAATCAAGACCCGTCACAGCCAGACATATTTTTACTCTCGCACAATCAGGACGAAAGAAAAAAATCTCATCATTAAGAAGAAGTCAGATACAGGCGGCGAAACCCCCTGAGGCGGCCGCCATCGACACTCCTATGGGACTCCCGCTGGTAAATTCATTTAAAAAGCTTTTGGAGCAATCCGAGTTACCACGTGTTGCTCCTGGACTGTTGTACGGTATTGTGGATGATTCAATGGGAGCGACATCGGAAGATTTAGTTGGATATAATCAAATTGAAGCCTGGCGTCATTTTGCTTATTTTCTTGATAAAATTGCTGCCTCAGAAACTGAAGAATTCAAGGAAACCGTGCAGAAGCAACGGGATTGGTTGAAAACAGGCATTCAAATTTACGAAACTATACATGATTTTACGGCAAGATCGACCCAAAGATCCGTGGTGGATTTTGCAAAGATGCTGGATGGTCTCTCTCTACATGAATCACTCATTATACCCGGAGGATGGGTGGGAGATCCTGGCCATGCGATGGTATATGGAATTCGACTTTCCTCTCCGGGAAAATATCAAGTTGCTGTTTACAACGTTGGTGCAGGAGCGGAATATCACGGCCTGAGATCGATTGCTGAAATGAAAGAGGCCTCATGCCTCATTTTTGACGGAATCGATCGATCGCAACTCGCTGATCCGAATTTTTTTCGCTGTCTACAGCCATTTACCGATCTACCAAAAGATGGTCCAGGATGGAATGCAGAAGATGTATACCGTGCTTTTTCAGGTATGTTTGGTAAACCAACACGTATAGAACAATTACCCTATTCGGAGCTGCAACGTTCAGGAACCTGCAGTTTTGCCTCTCTTTTTGCTTTTCTGCATACACAGCTTTCTGAAAAGGAGTATGGCCGTCTTCTTGTCGCCTTAGGAATCAAAGGGATCCAATGTTGTGTACATTCTCTCGAATCTTTTCCTTTGACACTTGATAAAGGATGGCAACCCGAAGAATTCGAAAGAATTGATAGAATGCTCGCCCTTGCAGAAAAATCTATAATCAATTTCTCTAGGCAACTTTTGCATGCGGAAGCACAAGGATGGATCGATCAAGACGATTTTGTTACGATCCAAAAAAAACTCTCTGAATTCGAAAAAACCATACAGGAACGGAGAATACAGTTTTCCAAAACAATTTTCCTTTTGGGGCCTATATCGGAAAAGCCCGAAAAAATGACTTCTCCTCTAAGCGTAAAGGTTTCTTCATACGAAAATATCGATGTCAAAACTGATTATCTTCCCCTTATCCTCGAGGATCCTCATGTACAGGCTGTGTCGGAACTGCCGTCACCTATTCCGATGGATCTGTCAACAGTCGCCCAGATAGAAAAGACCGTTGACAATGCCATTCGATGGGCGACTCTTCAAAAATCACTTGGAAACGGTTCTGAAGTTGCACATGAAATAGAACGGCTTGCGCCTGCGCTTGTTGAAGCCGTGAGAGACAAAGAAAGCCAAATCGCTTTTGATCCGAAAGTTCGGTCGAAACTTATAGAAAATCTACACATTCTCGGAGAGCTTTATGTGCGGTCGCTGATCTCTCATTGTCTGCAGACTTCTACTGAAATTCCGTCAAACCCAATTATACCTGCAACATTGCTTTACCTTATCGACAGTGCTGTTATCGTCGGTAGAGATGTCGAAATAATACAACAATACAAATCTACATTTAGTGCTGTTTGCGAAAGTATTTTGAAAAACTTTTATTCTCGATTTGAGTTTTACAGCGACGAACAAGCTTTTATCAGAACAGCCGAGAGTAGGCCAGGTCAAGCCCAATCTGTTTTTGCCCCTTACGTAGAAGTGATGCAAATTCTAACTGGACGCGATCAACCGGTTGGAATTATGAACTATAATTTACAAGGCGATTTTAACAGTTTTGTAATTGCTCGATATAAAGAGGAGGTGAAAATTGCTTTAGGGCTTCGGTTAAAAGATGAAGATATTCCAATAACCGCGCTTCTTTTCGAAAATAGAAAAAAACTCCAGAGTGTTTTTCCCGCAGAATTCTTTCATTTTCAGGATTTACTGTCTCTCATGCCATTCGTATATGAATCTCAACGTGGCAAGAGAAAAATTGTTCAATCTCCATCGAGTAATTATGCCGATGATCCGTTGATGGCATGGGTAGTATCACCCATTCATCCTTATGGATTAAAGATGGATTTGACGCAAAAAATATTTGAATCAAGTGGTGCATATCAAGTCCGCGGAAGAGCAGCGGTACCTTTTTCATTAACAGATACAGTCTTTCCAGATCTTATGATCAGCCCGTATTCATATGACCAATCTGACCCAGCCCGTAGGAGGACATCAGTAATAGGAACTGATATTCCGAAACTGCCCGAGCTCCCGCCACCGTATAAGGATCTTCAGCTTATTACTTCAGATGAAACATTTCAGATTGATACTGCACTTGCAACATTTTCTTCTTCTCCATCACTGTTGAAACAAAAAGAGTGGCAAAATTTTCTTGAGGCAGCCCTGTTCTCACAGCGGCGTCTTGAACAGACGTGCGCGCATTCGGCCCTCAAGCAGACTCCACGCTTGGTATGTGATTTTTTAAAAAATCAGCTTTCAATGGCGCTGGTTCAGCCACAAAATATTGATCTGGCGATATTTCTTCTGAGATTATATCGACGAGTATTCGAACGATCTCATCTTGTCACAAGAGATCAAAAAGTCGAAATGAAAGCAGAAATAACCTATTGGTTCGACAATGTCCACCGACATCTTGAGGGCATGTCCTCGGAACAATGTGAGTCGGAACGTGTACACTGGCATTATGAGCGGGCATGTTTTCTTGCCTGCCAGCCCAGCCTCTCTGAAGAGGAGGCCGAATCTCTTTTTCGGTCGATCTTGATTGCAAGAAGAAGTGTGCAAGGACAGGGCTCTGCCTTTGAATATAACATTGGTTCATTGGCTCACATGGTCTTTAGAAGAGCGGATAGTATAGAATGGCTGGCATCACATGATGTGAGCCCTATGCTCAATGCAGTCATATCCCCTTCAAGCGAGGGGCGAAAATGGAAATCGGATCCTGCAAATCCAACAATCTTTTTTTCTGACGATAAGCAGCCACTAACATACAACGCAGTAACTGGAATCGTTACGATGCGTTCACGGCAAAAGATTGTAAGAACCCCAGTCAATCTCCTTTCGTCAGAAATGATGAAGAGAGCAACAAGCGATCGTATTCCTCTACAAATGGTAATGAATTTAGATAATTTATTTTCCTTTGAAATAGACGCTATCCATTTTCACGTAAAAATCGATGAAGATGGAGTACACATATATAAATTTCTAGGTGATATGTGGTTTCAGTTCATAGAAAATGGGATTCTTGAATCCCGTCACGACAAAAGGTTCGATAAATTTAGTCGCCGTCCCCTTCAAAAGGCTTTGTACGAAGGGCTCAATGTGTGGTGTACAGCAGACAAAAAAAACTACCATATTCGAATTGAAGCTAGAGATGGAACGCTTCGGTATATGTCTCAAAGTTCGGATATTATTGACCGCTTGCAAGAGCCCTGCTCTTCTGCGGCACGAAAGGAGGATAAACTCAAATGGCGTGGCTTCCGAGTATCAGGTCCTAGGTTGCTATATAGTCTATCAGAGATTAAAGGAAGATGCACGATCCTGCCTACTGAAGCATTACCAGAACTTTTTTCTGAAGTCGAAGATCCAGAATATATCATTCCAAGATCGGACGACGGTACATCCATTTCCTCTATTACGTTTACCCGTTTTGGGCCAAATGGGTTGACATTCAATTACGACACGCAGACTAAGACATATAGAAATGCTGAAAACTATGATGAGATTCTTATCCCAAACCAATTTTTTGCTGGAACATTGCGGTTGACTCACAAGCTTATCCTTATGAGCGAAAAGACGAGAAAAAAACGAATTCTTATTCCATGTCATCATATGAAAACTGTAATGAAAAAGGAGGGCTTTATATCAGATGTGCGCTCTGCGCTAGATACAAGGAGCGATCTTTCTCAAAGCAATCCAGAGCAACAGATTACAGTGTACTCCTATCGAAAAGAAAAAGATCGCTTAATTCCCGAGACAACAGAAGGAGCTTTGAATCTTGCATACACATACTTGTGGCAACAGCAATATGAAGACGCGGCGCGTATGCTGGAAAGCATTCCTCAGCTGCCGCTTTCAGAAGAGGGGGTTAAAATTATTCAATGGCTCGTAGAAGGAGCCCCTCACGACCACGATCCAGACAGCGTTGCTGTTCGCTTAAAAGCCGCGGCAATACTCATTCGTCAGCACGATCTCTTCAATCGTGAATTACAACACACCGTTTATGACACCGTTCATAACCTTGCGTTAGACTATCTCTCGTGTAGGCATCTATGTACCAACGTCTTTCTCACCAGCGACGAAGCAATAATTCTTGAAATGAACCCCGAAGAGATGAAAGTACGGATCAAAACAAGATCCGTTCAAGGCTCGCTATTTCCCATACAACTCGTAGATAGAATACCTCCTTTTGATTCAAAAAGTCGTCTCGGTGCTGGCATAAAATCAAGCATATTTCGTCCTTTGTTTTGTGAAGAATCATTTGTTAAATTATACCGTATCTTTACATCGAATCCAGCCGAATTGCAAAAGTCGTGGGGGATCGTCAAAGAAGTCTTCATGGAAGCAATGGGGATTGAACTTGGAGAATTTTCCCAAGAAGAACGCGGTCAATGTAGAAAAATTCTCACTTCTGCCGCCAGAGCGCGATGCTCAAAGGGTCAAACTGCGGCAGCCATGCTTTTGACTGCGCTCGATAATCCAGGCATGTGTCTTGCCAAATGTGATCTCTCCGATAAATTACGTTTGTCAGAACCATATCAAATAGACAACCTATTTTCTTTCATGCGGGATTTGTTCCAATCACAAAAAATTGAGGATGTTTTAGAAACAGATATGACTGTCAAAGGGGCTCCCTTGACACGAGACGTTGAGTTTTCCGAAGACGCCGCTATGGAAATCGAAGCAGAAAGAGCTGATTTGTACTTCGCTCGTCCTGTCGAGAAAATAGTTGGTGCCAAAGACGGCTTGCCTATGGAAGAGGTTGAAGGGCACATTGAGGATCGGTCTATAGCGCCAGTCGATGGAAGAGGAATCTTTTTCGAAACCATTGCGGAAAAACAACTTGCCCTTGCGGCACAATACGCTGATGCAATTACTCAATGCATCCAAGATCCTTCTCCATTGGCTAGGCAGGCAGGATTCGAATTTAGCTCGGCAGCTAGAAAATTTGTTATGCATGCACCTGGCGTTATTGGCTTCAACCAAGAGCCTTTGCGCCAAGCAGTGGTCGATATTAAAAAAGAAAGCGACGAACTTAAGGGCACCCTTAAGGAAGATAGAAGAAAAATTAAAAGTCTATTGTCTAAGTCGTTTTCCAAAGATGAACTACAATCGTTACAAGCCTCACTTAGCATTGCAAAAACGTCGCGTACAATTTCTATTAAAGATGCCATAAACGCACTTTTAGCACCTTTTCCAAATGGGTTTTTACAGTTAAATCCAGCGCTCTCCCCAGACGATGCACAAAAGCTTCGGAGAGCAACTGTGACGTATTTAATACACAAAACACGTCAGCGCCATCTACAGGAACTAAAAGAAAAATGCGAACACATCGTTGACAAGGAAAACCCATCTCAAGATGAGATCTCGGATGTATATCAACTTTTTCAAACAAAGCGGGAATATATTTCAGAAGAAGCGCCGGAATACCTAGTCTTCGAAGATGCCTTTGGGCACTTTCTGAGGCCGCAACAAATTCAAGTACTGAGAGATTTTTTGTCCCAGGAGGCTGTTTCGGAAGCAAAAGTAAAAGAGCTGATCATGGCGTTTGGTAAGACAGATGTGTTGATGCCGATGATCCTTTATTTCATGGCACAAAGAGGAAATCTTTCCGTTGGCATTATTCCCTCCAACCTTTTTGCGTCGATGGCTCCCAACATCGCAAAGGCGCTCCAAGAAAGCTTTTTCACACAAGTCTTCTCATGGCGCTTACAGTCGGACTCACCGATCTCGTACTCCGCACTTAAAAAAATCGAAAGGGGATTGAAAAATGCAGTTACAAATAGACAGGTGGTTTTGATTCGTCCTGAAGATATAACCGGCCTCTTTCTTCAATTTCTGGATGCAGCACAGGTTGAACAAAGCGATGAAACAATCAAAAAAATCGAGCTCTTTCAATCGATCTTTAGTCTTGTAGCAACATCGGGGGCTTTTCTTTTCGACGAAGTTCACATTGTATGGGATGTCCTAAAAGAGCATTTATTGTCTAGGGGAGCTCTTGAGCCAATTGACCCTATAACGATTCATACGTCTATGATTCTTCATAGACTCCTCTCGAGGTATCGTGTACCTGATGATTCATCACAATTTATTCAGCAAATATCACCAAGCCTTCGAAATGATTTTGTTCGTTTTCTGATGAGCAGTGAAGACCCGATACTGAGGGAAACGGCAGCTCACGAACAAAAACTCATAGAAGAATACCTAGAAGGCAAGCGTCCCAAAACAGACATACAACATCTTCCGCATCCAATCAAGGATATGTTAACAGTAGCATATTCACAAATTCAAACGGTTTTGCCAATGACGTGCACAGCTGTTCTGGGCATTCATTATGGAAAAGAATCTTCGGCAACTCTAGCAAGTCCTTATCCTATCCCTTATTCTGAAGGCAAGCCTGTTCTTGGATCTCGTTTTGGGAATACGTTGGAAGAAATTGATTACTCTATTCTCATGTTTTCAAAGTTGCCCGAACAGTGTTTACTTTCATTTCTGAACCCATATATAAAAGATTTTCATGATCGTGCTCGCCGACAGCTCATAGAATGTCCCGGGTTGATCATTGAAGAAACAGACGCAGTAAAAGAATTGCAATCCATTTTTGGGGGTGTTCTTGCAAGAAAACTTATTTCTTCTTCGCCAGAAGAATGCGCTGCTATTCTCGTCAAATATTATGCAGATCATACAGACGAAAAAATGACATTTATCGAACACCAGATTCTACCCAAAATTTCACGGCCAAATGCGTTTACCAGGGTTACAAGCCAAATGTTCGGGATTATGAGTCACCTTTTGAGGGGGTTCTCAGGAACGTTATGGAATAAAGAGACGTATCCTACGTCCAAAATACCCGAGTCATCCGAAGAAACAATCGGTAAGACTCTTTCGATTGTATCGCGTGAAGACCAAGAGGTACGAGTTGTTAAAACAGCTTCAGATCTATTTGTATCTAATTGTGGAATCATTGATATCGGAGGAGCTCTGAAAGACCAAAATGAGAAGGATGTAGCGCGACGAATTCTTGAAAAGAGCGACCCTTCTATAGCAGGGGTCATCTATCATGATGAACATGGGCTCCCATTCATCGTCGACAGGCAAGGCCTGGTCCACCAATATCCTTCAGAAGAGTTCAAGCCCGAGAGACTAACAGCTTTTTGGGCTCATGCTTTTACGACTGGGGTGGATTTCAAAATCAATCCGCAAGCGCACTGCATGGTCTACGTAGGTAAAGATGACCTTGACATTCAATTTTTTCAAGGGATCTGGCGTTTGAGGAAGTTGGGGCGAGGTCAGCACATTCATGTCGTAATTAGTGAAGAGACTGAACAGCTCATTCGGACAAAATTAGGTCTTTCACCAGCTGAGATAGTAACGGTACATCACGTCATTGCCTACGGCCTAGCAAAAAAGATCGATCGCCAGGCGACAGATAACTATCGAGCATTTCAACACAAAGTCGACGGCATACTTCAAAAAGCATTTTTTAACCTTCTCTTGCGGATAGGGCCTGAAGAGATTCCAGAAGCACTGAAGGCATGTGAAGCTCTTTTTATATCCGAAAAACCTAGTGCTCCATTCGATGAATATGGAGAAATACTGGTACCCGTTCCAACGCGTCATAAGCTCGAAGAAGTTGGAAAAAAAATGCTTGAATCTCGGGCTTACGCATATTTGATTGAAAAAGGTGTTTTAAATCCGATAGAGGCCAATAGAGAGCTGACGGCCCTTCTAGCCATGGAAAATGTGCTGCCATGCACCGTTGTTGACACTTCTTCAGATCAACAAACATTGGTTCAAGTACAAACGCAGACACAAACTCAAACTCAAACCAAGGTAGTATCATCCGTTGGAAATATTCCATTCAGCTGGTTCGAACGCCCCATAAGTATCCCCAATTTTGTAGAAAGAGGTACATTTGACAATGTTTTCGATAAAACAGTTAAATTCGCGCCTTTCTGCGACTACGCACGTATCATTGGGCTTAGGGACATTTTTCTTTCTACTGAACAGACGAAGCGTTTTGCCTGTGTCATACCCGAGAATGTTGGGTCTTCTGAAAATCTTCATCCAATAAGCGAAAAAACATTTTCACTATTCTCCGTATACTCTAAGCCCATAGAGCTAGCCTTATATATGAGCGACGCAAAAGGAACCTTCATGGTTGCACTTGATCAACATGATGCATCAGCGATCTGTGCTGAGGGCTTTTTTTCAAGAGACATTAAAAAGGGGAAGGTTTTGGCTATTGTCAATATTCGCTCTGGCACTGTCCATCCGATAGATGGTGATGCTGTACCTCCATTATTGCACGAAGAGTTTTCTTTTCTCGTCAACCGTGTGTGTCTTAAAATTTTTGCTGGCGATTTAGCTCTTACCAGGAAAGAGCGGATTGCCTTGTTGGCCAGATGCTCACAACTCGGAGAAAACGGCTTTGAGATTATGTCACAGTATATTCAAGAATATGTTTGCGCTGTTCATCCACAAGCACAGATCGCAAAAAACGGAATACTTTCATTGCTTGCTGATAAGGGACACACTTTTATTCGTACTACCATTTCGAGTCTCATCGATTGTGCAATGGAAGATTCTGTTCTTCGACGGCAGATTGAAGTACTGAAGGCAGAGTTTGAAGAAGACCCTTCCATCGCAAATGATGTTATGTTCTTCGAAAGACTTCTTGCATGTGATGGTCAGAAGATTATCGACCCGGTCGAACAGGCTCGAAAAATTTATTTGTCAAAAATTTCTCAATTAGAATCAGATGCTGATGCTGTTTTAAGTGAATTAAAAACCACTTTTTTCGATCCTGAAAATAAAGTCTTACATCTGAAAAATTTTATAGAGGTAATGAGAACAGGGAAGAAAACAAAAATAGCACAAAAGGCATTTGAAGAGATTGAAGGGCGTCTTATTGATTTAGAAAAGCGGCTAGATTGCGCTCAAGAAATACTCACGATAAACGTAGAGGCAGAAAAAGTGCTGCTTTCATGGGCAAATGGCCTAGAAGGCGATTCATTGAATTTCAAAGTCAGATTTCCAGCCCCTTACAATAGAGAACAAATACTACCGTGTATCGCAGCAGAGGTCCAAGATTGTATTACTATGTTTATCGCGTTAAAAAAATTTCAGAAAGCCAGAAATAAATGTTGGGGATTTGGGCAAGGCATTTGGAAAAATCAATCTGGACAGTGGATTGTTGGTTGGACCTGGAAAACGCCACAGCATACTGCTATAGTAAATTCCCTTAATCTCATGACCGTGCGGTTAAAGTCTATTATTCCAAAAATATCCCAACAAAAACAACGGCAAATGGAAGAATTAGTTTCTTTATTATCAGAATCGTATCACACTTCGGCTGTTGCTCAATCGGTGTACGATTTTAGCACTGTTCTATCCCGAAGTTGACACCTTCCACAGCTTCAGATGCTCGTTTGGAAGCTTATAGTGCTTTTTGAGGCGGTCGAGGTCGTGAGCAACTTCCCTTTTATCTTTGTTCTCCAGCCGATCGATGAACAGAACTCCATTGAGGTGGTCATTCTCATGCATCACAATCTTGGCCGGCCAGTCTGAGAGGCGTTCTGTATGCCACGCTCCAGCTTCATCTTGGTAGGTGACGGTGACAGAAATAGGACGCCGTACCATGGCATATATCTTAGGGATAGACAGGCAGCCCTCTTCTTCCACCCATGTCTCTTCGCTCGGCTCTGAAATCTTGGGGTTGATATAGGCTTTTGGAGTTCCCGGGACGACCTCACCAGAAAGATCAGTCTCTGGGAAGCAGGCGACGATAATTGCCAGCTGAGCTCCAACTTGGGGGGCGGCAAGGCCAAGCCCCCGGTGTGACGAGACAGTCTCTTTCATATGGGCAATCAGATCAAGGATGGGTTGATCTATGGAGTGGACAGGAAGAGCTTTTTTCCTGAGGATGGGGTGGCCTATATAGGCTAATTCTACTTTCATCGTCTCATTATCCAATGTGGATTCTCGCCATCTGTTTATTCATCTTGTGCCAGCTTCTTCGCTTTTCTCGCCACCCATCTTCTGCGACTGTTCGATCCGCAGCAGAAAGCAGCCTATTCACAACGTCGACATATCGCTCCGAAGCCCGTATCTGTGCCATCTGCATCAAAGACCTACGCGGTGCAGTAAGAGACTGCTTCATCAAGGAGAGAATTTGATCGGGATCACTCATAATTACCCCGCGGCCGCTTTTAACAACGATATCGGCGTTAAATCGCTCCCAATGCAGTCGGCTACTTGTTTCATCAAAGATAACACGAGTGCCGCTTTTTATAAATTCCATCGTAGACATGCCGCCTGGCTTTCCAATGATGACGTCAGCTAATTGGGTGAGCTCGGCCATTTGACGCCTTCCCTGATAGCCAAGAATCGTCATTTTAATGGGCGTATCAAGGCTTTGGGACATGTGTGGAAGAACGTTCTTTTCCAAGTACTCCTTAAAAGTCTCGTTTTTCCCGCATATTACGATAAAGTGAATTGGTTTTGTCCTGTCATTATACTCTAACGCAATGCGTTCTGGAATTGTATTTTGAAGTGCGGCGCCTCCATTGCTAAAGACCACCACCTGGGTGTTAGGCGCAATACCATACTGTTTTCGTACTTCATCAAGCTGTTGCACCGAAAGTGAGGTTTCAAATTCTGGACCTACACAGAGCCCTATCTCTTCTACCTGCGATTCAGGGATATGGAGCGTTTTTCGGATTTCTGGATGGTGCAACGAGGGGACGGCTTCTCTGAAGAAGGGAGAGGTCGGAAGACGTTTCCAATCATTTAAGTCAAGATCGGTGGCTACATAGAGAAGAGGCAGCCCCAATTGTTGTGATACTTCATCAATGTCGTTTCCATCAAAGGCATAGACCATATCTAAGAAATCAGGATCATGAGCCAAAATCGCTTGTCTGATGAGCGATTGCCTTTTTTCCGTGGTGGCAGCGTCAGGATCTCCACCGGTCATCCATTTTAAGAATTCGATCACAGAACAGAGGTCATTTCGCAAGAGGAAGTTATACACCTCCGTTGTGTCTATATCGAGGCCAAATTTGTGAAAGAGGTTATATACGGAGTCTGTTTTGCGTGTTATTTGTTTCGGAACGTCGAGGCGATCAGAGGAAAAATGATAGTGTGAGAGTCGAGATGCTGTATCGAAAGACTTTTCGAGAGCTTGAACCATACCATTATGGCCACCACCGCAGGAGCAGGCCAGATGGAGAACATGCTTCGCTGGCTTCTGTGCTTCCGCGACTGGATCAACAACTCCTAGCTCACATCCAAGGCTGGCAACAAGCCGTTCAATTTTACGAATGTTTCGTGCAATAGCCCCTTCTTGTGTTGCTCGAAAAGTGGAACAGACGGATGTCCATTGAGGGGTATACCGTGTATGAATAGCCTCGTTGGAGAGGATGGCGAATGCGTTGCTCAATTCTCGATGGGCAATGGTCGAGCACTTTTTCATGGCGAGGAGCGCTTGCCCTGCTTTTTTTATCGCCGTTACCTGATCTCCCCAATGGCTGATGAATTTCTGACGTCGAATCTCGATGGCAAGAGTGTCAAAAGTCCAGTCCGATGAAAAAAAGGAAAGAAGCTCTTTTGCATACAACGATTCATTGGAAACAGGGCCTGATGCGAGTTCTGAGAGATAAGGGGAAAGTTCTTTGACAAAGGTCGCTGGATCGTTGTTTTTAAGAGCTTTTGCACACGCTCTTATGAGTGGTGGTGGTGTTTGTGTTTGAAAGAGGTCGGGAAGATGCTCGGTCCATGAGTAAACGGTGGCACGATAGGACAGTGAACGAAGAGATCGGAGTTGGCTCTTGATATGTTCTTTGGATAGAAGTCCGTCAAAAGAGATGGTTGAAAGTGACTTCTGGTCTTCTTCGTTCATAATGGGTTTTAGAGAAGGCAAGGAAACGAACTGCTTGATAAGAAAACATTCGAGAAGAAGAGAAAAAGCATATTCTGGCGACGTGTCCAGTGATTTAGAGAGGAGATCAGATAGTTCTGAGGTGGAAAAGCCCAAAAGGGTTGTGAGAAGAATCAGCGCCGGTTTTCTTTCTGGCTCTTTGGACATCTGGAGGACGGTTTCATACTGTGCAGGGGAGATGGCTTGGCAGATCTTTAATTCATCGAGAATTGCCTCGATTGTGGCTTCTGGGGGTTGTTTTTTGAAAATCGAAAGAGCGACCTTCACTATTGCAGTAGCAATGGCGACGATTTTTTCTCTCAGCCAAGAGAGAATAACTTCTATTGTGGACAAAGAAGCAGTGGGAGTGCTGGGAGTAGACCGAGTGCGAATCTTGAGCTGAAGATTTGAAATAGCTTGATGTAAGACGGGTCGTCCATTTTGAGGGAGTTCTGAAGGGTCGATAGTCGTTATGTCCAAGGCTTTTCTAAGGTCTTGAACCTTCTGAACCAAGGTGTACGCTTCAGCAGGAAGTGGAGGCGTCCCGCGACGCATCTCTGGGATATATAATGGATCTCTACGGACAAATAAGCCGTGGCCGAGGTGAAATTTTGGATACGGTTCGACGAGCGTGGTAGCCATACAGCCTCGTTAGTAGGAATGGTTTATGCTTTCATGTAAAAAACAGAACTCTTTGTAACGAATTGTCGTTAATAATCCTTAAAGATCTCGACAGGGGGTGTTGGCTTACATCTTCACAATTATATCTCAGGCCCGTTTTGTCATTAAAAAAATGGTCGAGATGGTAGTTGAAGAGCTTGATTCTTGGAAAGGAGAAACGAAGATCGTGGAGTCAAAACGGGATCTCTTGTACACTCTTCTCAGTAATGATCTGGGATTAGCCCGTGCATAACATGTAAACTTGGGTTAGCTGGACTTTAGAATTTTTTGCATGATGACTGTTGATCAGGGGGATATATGCGTGAATATAACCATGCGGCGATAGAGGAAAAATGGCAAAAGTATTGGGATGAACATCGCACCTTTTGCTGCAGTGTTGATGCTAATAAACCAAAATTCTATGTCCTCGACATGTTCCCATATCCTTCTGGAGCAGGGCTTCACATCGGCCATACTGTAGGCTATATGGCAACAGATATCGTGGCACGCTATAAGAGGATGCTTGGATATAATGTTCTCCACCCCATGGGGTGGGATAGTTTTGGCTTGCCTGCCGAGAGGTATGCCGTACGCATGGGAGTCCATCCCTCGATCACTACGAAACAAAACACCGATGTCTTCCGTCGGCAGATGAAATCATTGGGATTTAGCTATGACTGGGAAAGAGAGATTTCAACGAGCGACCCGAAGTACTACAGATGGACACAGTGGATTTTCACGAAGCTGTTCGAAAAGGGGTTGGCTTTTGAGGCAGAAGTGCCTGTGAACTTCTGCCCTGCATTGGGGACAGTGCTAGCAAATGAAGAGGTGGAAAGCGGGAAGTCGACGGAAGGTGGCCATGATGTCATCCGCTTACCATTAAAGCAGTGGATGCTCAAGATTACCAGTTATGCAGATCGCTTATTGGAAGATTTGCATCTCCTAGACTGGCCTGAATCGTTAAAAGCTCTCCAACGAAATTGGATCGGCAGAAGCGAAGGGGTGGCGATTAATTTTCCGGTCGTAGGGATGACTGAAAATCTTTCTGTCTTCACAACACGGGCAGACACAATCTTCGGCGTTAC
>CAINFV010000015.1 GCA_903848235.1 Chlamydiia bacterium
ATGGAGGATGTTGGTGGGGCGGGTATTGAGGCCGGTATGGGATTGGGTCGAGGATTTATCCATCCACTCGATACGCTGTATGAGAATTCAGGTCGCCTCGTTGGTTTGGGCCACGATATCTATAACGGTGATTTCTCTAAGTTTTCGAATGTCTCTAGACAAGACATTGCGAACTTTGCTTGTGCGCGGGCTGGGGAAGTGGCTGGAATGGCAGCTGCTCTTATGCCACTAGGTGAAATGGCAAACGTTGGTCTCCGGTGTGGAATAGCCATAGCAAAGCAAGGGTATGCACGGATTGCGGCTAAAATAGTTCAGCAGGCGGCGAAAAAAGGAGGAACCTCTTTTGCAGCAAAAGAAACCGCGCTAATTTCTGCTGAGAGATCTGTTGGCATGTCTTTGGCTGGAAATGAAGCAAGAACAGGGATCGTTACCAATGCCAAGGCCCAAGAAGTTTTACAGAGCGCTCGATCGTCAAGTGGTGAATACGTAAATTTAGCTTCAAAGTCTAGGACGAATCATATTTTGTATGGAGAAAAATTAGGGTTAGAAAAAGGATCCTATCAAGGCGGACATCTGTATCCAGGGCTCCCTGGAAAAACACGTTTTCCAACAAACTGGAATAAAGATAAAGTAATGCATGTTGTTTCTGATATTGCCACAGACCCAAAAATTCCTTGGCAAATTGCAAAAAACAATTCCTCGAGATGCATAGCTGAGGGGGTTAGAGAAGGACAGCGCGTTAGGGTCATTATAGAGCCAAATAAAGAGGGAATCATTTCTGGATTTCCACTGCGATAGAGGGAATAAACCATGGAATTAGAACTATTAATTTTTTCTATAAGAGAAGAGGTATGCAAAATTCTTAACAAACAGGATCTTGAGCTGATCGATGAATTTCTTGATCGTGATGAATTACATTTAACCATTGAATTTGTCTGCGACAGACTCTTTGATCAAAACCTTGTTATTTCTGAATTTCTTGGAAAAATGCTTAAAGAAGTTTCAGAAAAATTTGAAATTTCGCCCATACGATCATGGTGTCCTCTCTTGGTAGAAGAATCCGAAAGTCATCAATTAAAGAGGTTATGGGGAGATTCCCCGGATTTTGAAACACCAGTAATGGAGATTTTTAACAAGATAAGGCCATCAATCGATCCTGATGGGGCAGCACAAATTGATGAATTTTTTTCTGTTGGAGAACTGTCATTGGCAATCGATGACATAGTATATTGCCTAATCAATAACAAGATTCCTATATCGAAGAAGGATGTTGATCAGTTGCGCTCAATTTGGCACGATTTAAGCCATGATCCATCAGAATGGATAGGTTTTAACATTCAATAAATCAGTTGGCCTTAATAACAAGGTTGTATTTTTGAGGTAACATATCATGCCACTCACTTACAAGAGGCATTTTCCAGCCGACTGGCCCGAAGAAAAAATATTGGATTGTGTTACTGAAATAATCACGAATCCTAAAATTCCATGGAAGCAGATAACCGAGATGGAAGGTCTCATAAGTCGCCCCCCTAAATTTATCGCGGATGGAAAAATCGAAGATAAGGTGATTCGAGTCATCTTTGAACCCGATGATCGATGGATTTTAACGGCTTATCCATTGAATTGAGCAGCTTTTGGAAGTACCTTGAGGGGTGATTTCAAGGAGTGATGGTTGACTTGGCGCAGTGCGCCCGTGAACGGTATCGAACGCCTTGCACCACTTCCTATTGGCAGGAGACAATTCCTCCTGATGGGTATGACAAGGCTGGCAACCTTCTAGAGACAACTGTCCACGACAGTATTGGAGACGCCAGCTATCGGTATTCATATGACAACCTCTATCAGCTGATCCATGAAGAAGGGGTCTTTTCCGACGACTATTCGTTTGATTCAATTTGCAATCGGTTGAAGAAAAACGACTCCTCATATCAGGTCAGCTCTCTAAACCAGCTTCTCTCATAGAGCAGCGCGATCTATAGCTACGATAAAAACGGAAATTGTACTGAGATTACGAATGGTGACGTTCATCTGACGTTTTTCTATGACGCCCTTGACCGCCTTGTTGAGGTAGAGCGACCGAACACAGTTCCGGTTAGAGTATGTGTATGACGCATCACATCGCAGGCTTGGCAAGAAAAGGTGTGTGTGGACAGATAATGCTTGGCAGCCTTCTGAAGAGATTTTTTTCATATACTTTGGGAACCGAGATGTTGGGGCAGCAGATGAGCAGAATGAGAGTATAGAGTTTCGTGTGTTAGGACGGGGAAAAGGGGCAGAGCTTGGCGCATCGGTCGGAATTGAGATCGATGGCGGCGTCTTGTGTCCTATCCATGATCACCGTGGCAACATAACAGCACTTGTAGACACTGCCACACGGCAGGTCCATGAGACATATCGATACTCAGCATTTGGCGAAGAGCAACTTTTTTGTGCAGCTGGCATAGAATGCGCTTCTGTCCGC
>CAINFV010000016.1 GCA_903848235.1 Chlamydiia bacterium
ACCACGGTGCCCATGGTGCTCATCAGCCGCAAGAAGGCGCCGACGCTGGCTAAGCTGGCGCAGAAGCTCAAGATTTCCGCGGAAGGCCTCGAAGCCACAATGAAGCAGTACAACGAGATCACCGCCAAGGGCGAACCCGATCCACTGGGCAAGATGCAGAAACGCTTCGTGCCGCAGGATACGCCGCCCTTCTATGCCGTGGACTGCTCGCTTCAGGGATTGTCTTTAACCAAGTTCGGCATCCCCACGGCTGCGATGACGCTGGGCGGACTTGTGGTGAACCAGGAAACTGGACAGGTCAAGCGGGCAGACGGCTCGTCGATAGATGGCTTGTACGCCGCGGGTCGCAATGCCATAGGTCTCTGTTCAAACGTCTATTTCGCCAGCGGCACATCCATTGCGGACTGCGTGTTCGCAGGACGTCGCGCCGGCAAGAACGCGGCCAAGCAGACGGCCAAGTAATCGCTTTCACAAAGATGGAATTGCGTAGGGGCAGACCTGTGTGTCTGCCCCTACTTTTTTGATCGTCATTCCGGCGAAAGCCGGAATTCATGTCAGCCATAGCTAATTTTTTGTCATTGCACGACTTGATCGGGCAATCCACGTTCCCTGTCATTCTGAGCAGAACGAAGAATCTCGCCTACATTCTGCGATACAAACAACGAGATTGCCACGTCGCCTTCGGGCTACTCGCAATGACATCATTAATGGATCACTCGGTCAAGCCGGATGATGACAGTTGGTTACCTCTCCCTTGTGGAGAAAGGCTGGAGCCAGCCCTGAGCAAAAGCGAACGGGTGAGGGTGACGCGGCGAAGGTGTTTTTCACCTTCGCGAGCGTGAAAACCTGCTGCGGGTTTTCACCAAACTCGGGATAAGCAGCTAGTCTATAACCACATCAAGGCTACTCAGTAGAGATAACGCTTCCGGCAAAGAGAAATGTGCTTTCTTTACAGTGTTATGCCGGGCATCGATATAATAGTTTCTAGCTCCCTTGAAGTTTGCCTTTGTCAAATTGGTTTTAAGGAATACACTTCGCTCAAAATCCGTATTGGTAAAGTCACCTTCGGTTAAGTCTGTCTCCGTGAAATAAGCTTCCTTCGCCTCACAAGAAATCATCTTTATTTTAGGAAGCTTTAGTTGGCTGAAGTTGGAGTAGTTAATCTGGCAATTCTCAAAGCTTATTTCCTCCATGTGTTGGACTTTTGTCCAATCTACCCCAATTACCTTACTGTTCACAAAAGTTACTTCCGCAAAGCGACTGCCGGTAGGGATAACAGCGCTCATCATACAACCATCAAATTTACAGCTGATAAACCTGCACTTCCCAAATTTACAATCTATGAAGCTACAATCCTTAAATTCACACTCCTCAAACTCAACTTCCGCGACTGTTTCTTTAGATAATGTGATTTTTGTAATTGTTTCCTGGTAGTAATTGCTCTTCGTAAAGCCCATATCAGTATTTTACCACTTCTACCGATTCAGATGCTGTGTAGGATATCATGTGACAGTCTGCGACGTAACGCTTGGATTCCGGTTTGCGCCGGAATGACGATGACGTAACCGTATGGGCATGCCTTGTGCCTGCCCGCTCGTAGGGGCTTGATTCATCAAGCCCTTTTTGTCCGTCAACCCCCTGGCCCCCCCCTGCCGAACCCCCTAAATCCCCCAAGCGTTGGGGGACTTTAAAGATTTAGGGGACACCCCTAAAACCCCGGCGAGGGAAGGCCCTCTGCACACCCTGATAGCCGCATCTGTGCGCCCACCACCCGATTCCTCCACTCCCCCAATCCTTCAGCCCAGAGCCCACAGCTCATTACCCACAACCCAAAGCCCAATACCCTATTCTACGATACAAACGACGGGATTGCGAACGTGACCGGAGCCTGCCCTGAGCGAAAGCGAAGGGGGTGAGGGTAACAGAGGCGAAGATGAGGAACACCTTCACGCGCGTGAAACAGCGTTATTTCACTTCCTTTAGCTCTTGTATGAGAGATGCTGGCAAACGATCCAAGATGCCGGTTGTAACTTTTATCGCATCCTCGAAATCTGCGATCTTGCAGAAGCCTACACCATCTCGATAGGCAATAATAGTATTGCCGTAGAAATCTAAGTGAAATCGCGGTGATTTCAGAAGAAACTCCATTGTTGCCTGGGACAATACATCGTAAGCCCATTTGAGGTCTGGGGATTTGACATGGAACTGGCTGTTGAACTCGGTGGACTCGAATTTAACATCGTCGTAATCTTTGGCGTTGAGTGAATCAGCTACTTTATCACCAAGGCCTTCATGGCGTATAGAGAGTGGCTTTAGAGAGATGTCTGTATACAAAACAACAGTTGATCCCCCCTGGGAACATCGAAGGCACATATCGTCCATTTGCCGATATCTCCTATGATGATATTTGAGCCATAGAATTTACTCACCTGTGGGAGACGCTTGAATTGTTGATATAGTTCAGCGCCACCAGTTTCTGTGAAGCTCCAGTTGTGTGAGGAAGCCCATCCTGCTAACATCTTCCTGCGTTTTTCCCTTTTTATTATCATTAGCACATAAGGGCTAAAAACCAACGCCAAACTGCATAATACAAATATGACACTAGCTATAATAGTCCCCAATTTTTAAACCTCGAAGTTGTCGCCTTCTTAAGGCGTTTTGAATATTGGATAATATTACCCGGTGGCTATCTTGAAGTCAATATGATTATTAATGACCTGTAGTTCATCGGGATGTACACGTGGCTATCTGCCTTCCCAGTGTCCCCTTACCCCACCACCAGATTCCCCTCGCCCACGATCTCGACGAGCCGCTGGTGCAGCTCCGGGCAGTAGCCCGTGTTATCGAGGCGCAGGTTCTGCGAGCCCTCGTCGCCGGTGATGCGCAGGCGCACCTC
>CAINFV010000017.1 GCA_903848235.1 Chlamydiia bacterium
GAACTCGGAGTTCAAGACCGTATTCCGCCTGGATCGCGCCCCGCGCTCTTTGCGGCGGACTTGATTAACCTGGTTAAATGAGACACTAAAATTTTGAATTTTGAATGGTGAATTTTGGATTAAGGTAGGGGCGGGTCTTTACGACCCGCCCTTTTTTGTGTACTCACCGACTTCTCTCCTGTCTGATTTTTTCAGTATATCCAATGTGCCAATTCAAGATCTAGTATTTTTAGCACTCGGAGCGTTAGGCTGCTGATTTGAGAATCTTAGGCCAGTAAGAGACTGTAAAAGAATAACATGCGCACATTGAGCAAGGTCGTCGAGATGTCGAGAATTGTAACGAGCCCCATAGCGTACTATGGGCGAGGAGGTGATCCATCAGCGGATCGATGGCCGCCATATTATTTTTTTGCAGCCCCTAACGTTAAGAGTCTTAAGGCATTCACGCCGACAATCAACGTGCTCCCCTCATGAATAGTCACCGCCACCCACAGAGGAAGGATTCCTTGAAGCGATGATGTTGTACCAATAAGAATGGCCGCACAGGCGATGACCAAATTTTGAATGACAATACGACGCGTCTGTACTGATTTACCAAAAAGCCATGGAATCACAGCAAGATCATTATTCAACAAAACAACATCAGAAGCCTCTCGAGCAGCCGCACTTGACAGCTGTCCCATCGACACCCCAACAGTAGCACGACTCAAAGCAGGGGCATCGTTAATTCCATCTCCTACCATCAAAACCCCCCTCTCACGCGACAAGGCGGCAACGAACTCCACCTTCTGTTCTGGCAGAAGAGCAGAACAGACCTCATCAATCCCTAAAGACGCCCCTATTCTTTGCGCACTTTCAGCATGGTCTCCCGTCAGCATAACCACCTGTTTGCCAAGACCCTTTAACTCATTGACAACATCAGCACTTCCTATTCGAATCGTATCACTCAATACAAAGAGAAACAGCTCGCGATTTTGGATCACAACGGCCGCCACCACCTTGCCATCGGCCTGCTCAGCGCCCGCAAGTCTTCGAGCCTCTTCATCTCCTTCTCCTAAACGGCGAAGCGCCCCCTCCATGCCTCCGATAAAAATCGATATCTCTTTTCCGTCATCATGGATTGTACCCAAAACCCCTTCCCCAGGGATGACCTGGACATGATCAACATCGAGGAGCGGCAGTTGTTTCAATGAAAAGGCATCGACAATGGCACGCGCCACTGGATGCACAGCATGGCGCTCCACAGAGGCAGCATAGGAAAGCACCTTCTCGTCTGACATGGTAGATCCACCTGTCAATGCCAACACTTTCTCTACTTCAAGCCGCCCTTCCGTTAGCGTCCCCGTTTTATCAAACGCCACCGCACCGCACACCCTCACACGATCTAAAATCATACTCCCCTTCAAAATAGCGCCCTTCCTCGCTGAAGCGCCAAGAGCACTTAAATAGGTGATAGGAACGGCCAAGATAAGCGCACAAGGCGAAGCTGTGATAAGAAAGCTAATGGCCCGTACAACCCCTCCCTCATCGCCATAGAAAGGGATGTTTAGCACCAGAGGAAAGAACACCATCAAAAAAAACGTTATTCCTATCACGCACATTGCATATATCCGCCCATACCGATCAAACGTCTGCGACAGTTTTGGCTTCGAGCTATGCGCCCTTGTGATCAGCCCTATCAGTTTTGTCACTGTAGAATCATGACCTGTAACCTGAACCTCCACCTCTATAGACCCGTCAAGGATGCGGGCGCCAGAAGCGATGGCCTGGGATACCCCAACAAAGAGCGGCCGACTCTCTCCCGTCATATGTGCCATGGAAACCGACGCCTGCCCCTTCCGAACCACACCGTCGAGAGGAACGACCTCTCCTGCCCGAACAGCAATCGTCTCTCCTACTTTCACGTCATCAACAGCACGCTCTAACAGCTGCCCCCCACTTTCAACAACATAGGCTTTTGTCGGAGCGATCTCATTGATAGCGCACAAAGTACTCTTTGCCTTCAGCGTCACAAGATCCTCAAGCGATGCGGCAAGGGTAAAGAGAACAAGCAACAAGGCGCCTTCCATCGGACTTCCTATAGCCAACGCCCCAAAAGCTGCCGAGGTATTCAGAACGTCGATGTTCACATCATGACGCACCAGGACATCATCTACAGCGGCAATAAGAAATGGGGTGCCAGCCAAAAGATAGACAAACGAGAGGGGGATTGGCCAGAACGGCTCAGCGATATAGAACCGAAAAAACCATGACATGCCAAGAAGGATGGCAGACGCAACAGCGCTTTTGAGAGCTATGTTCCTGCTAATACGCTTCGCCCGAGCGTCAAGAAAAGGGCTAGCACTCTCTTCTTGTCCGAGCTCAAAAAATCGCTGAAAACTGCTGACACGACGACTTAGAATCCACGACGGCGTAAAGCGAAAGGGATGCATAAATCTCATCTAAACAAAGATCTCCGTGCATGTGCGGACAAGAACCAAGGTCACCGCCGCCAACATCCCATTCCATAAAAAGGCAGGAATCACATCATTCTTTTCAAGCCTTGCAAAGACACTACCCATACAAGCTACCAACGCCGTAGAGCAGATCATTACAACCTGCGAAGAACATCCGATAGCAAACGGAAGAAGGACGATCACCGAGGCAACAACTCCTGCTGCCGCAAAGAGCCCCTGCACAAGAGGATGGGGATTTTCCTCAAGCCGCAGCCCCATTTCTTCTTGCAACATCACTCGCAACAGGCGATCTTGATCAGCCATCAACACATCAACAACTTTGTCAAGAAGGGGGCCTGAAAACCCCTTCTCCCCGTACAGCGCCACTAGCTCTTCTCGCTCCTGCGGGCGGTTGGACTCAATTTCTTCTTTTTCCTCTGCAGCAACCCTATGAATTCGCTGCAAGCGCGACCAGGCCAACGCGGCACCCCGCGCTCCCTTCCAAAACCCCCAGCCAACGAGAAAGCTCACCCCAAGAGCTATTTTTTGTTCTGTAAGGAGCTCAAAAGCATCGAAGACAAGGAGGGCGCACGCAAAAAGAATCGCCGCCTCCCGAAAGGCATCTAAAAAGGCAAAGAATGGCCCTGGCGCCTCAGCGCCGTGCGTCTCCCTAGCGGCGGAAATACCGCCGGCCCGCACCTCTGCAATATGTCGAAGTGCCGTTTTCCCTTGAAAATGGTCTTTTTTCTGATCTTGCTGCGGCATCATACCCGTAGTTCCTCTCATGATATAAGAAATATTCTGGATTCTACTGAAGTCACCAGTATGGTGGCAATGGGCAACCACGGCAGCAGAGCGATCGTGAGTTATTTCTTGATATTTCAAACTGAAAACGATATCTAGCGCTTAAAGTAAATATTTTTTATGGTACAATGATGGTTAGGGGGAGGCAGTGCGGAGTATCACAGTTACTGCACGCGGTGGGACTTCTTTCCTGCGGGTGGAGGCGCTTTCCACCTTCAATGGTTGGAGCGCAGAGCGCCTCTGAAGAGAATGCCGCACATCAAGAGTCCCATCCTTCCCCCATTTTTATGCCTACGATGCACAATAGAGAAGGAGAGTTTCTATGGCTACCGGATCGATTTCAGACACCCCTCCTACTGGCCCTTCTGTTCCTCCAGGAACACCCTTATCAGACATTCTCGACCTCATCAGTACAAGTCAAGCGGCGTATAATGCTGCCTTACTAACCTACAATAACGCCAAAGACACCTATACTGCCTTTGTAAACGACGCTAATGCCAAGTATCTCGCCTATCAACAAACTCCTACTCAACAAACACTCGATGATTACACAGCCGCTGTTACCGCACTCGCCGCACCTACCTTAGCATGGCAGCTGGCAGTCGTTGAGTTAAATAGCGCCTCCACAACGTACGTAACAAACTTGGCTTACCAACAAATCTATTATGCCCAGACAAGCGATTCGACAATCACTACCGCACTCACCAGTATTCTCGGCCAATCAGTGCCGTCGTCAACACCGCTAGGACAGCGAATTCCTGTGTTCCCATGGCTATCGAGCTCGCAAATAGATGCCTTGACGGCTATTGCAGTAACCAATGCTCCCGCCACACAACTGAAAACGGTACTGCACAATTTGCTGACCGCATTTCTCAACTACAGAAATATCTATTGGCGGTTGGCCAGCGATAACGATTCGCTCGCTCACCTCGACGCTAACAGGACGGCAGCCTATCATGACCTTAACCTAGCTATCGCAGGAGTTTCCGGCTACGACCTCACTGATTGTCAAACAGCTTATGACACTGCACAATTCCAATACGACACGATGCACACTCAGCTCACAACGGATCTAGGGACAGCACTTACGTTGAGTACTGCTCTCAACAGCAGCATCTCAGCATATGAGGCAACGTATGAAGCCGTAAAAAATCTCGGGACCCCTCTTCCTGCACTAGACCTGACGGTGCAGACTGTCATTGCCTTCTGCGCAAACTGGACGGAGAATGTAGTACACGCAGCCCAAACGGCTGTCTCGACGGCACTCCAGGATGCTATGAATGCACTCGTCTTTGCCAATCAGGAGTTGGTAGCGAATTTTAACGCCGACTACGCCGCCTCCCACCCTGGACTTTCTCCTGAATCCATCACACAAATCTTGAGCCAGCTTGCTGCCGTTCAAGCAGCCCTCACCACCGCTGGAGTCTACCTTGTAGAATCCATAACTACCCCGACACTTCCTGCATCATCGTCTTCGATGTCTATGATGGAGCTCATGGGAATCTTAGGGCAGGCAGAACTCACCTCAGAAGAGGTGATCCGACGCGCTGCTGATTCAGAACATCAGATTACCGCCATGCGCCTTCAGTTCGCTATCAGCCACCTCATGCTGTTTGCCAACGAGCTTGCCGCCCTCCAAGATTGGTCTAATGAATTGATAAAAGCGCAAATCGATTTTAATGCGCAGATAGAAATCAATAACGGACAAACGTACGACAGCCTCGTCGCCACATATACGACATACCAAAATAACATTTCTGTAATTAACGGCGTCATCGACCAAGTCAACCAAGAAATTGAGGCCGAAAATGCTCGTGGACAGGCTCTTGTCGACGCCGCCAATGCCATGGACCCAGCTATTGTTAGCGCTATTTTTAGTGAGCAAATTTCAGTTTCTGAGGCCCCAGATTACCTCCTCGACCATCTTACTGGAATAGCAACAACTCCCCCTACTCCTTCAGAACCACTTGTCTTTACGCCAATCCCACTCTTTGATCATGTGACACTCGCAGATCTCCCAGCCCCACCATACACTACATACCCTGGACGAGCTACTCTTGATACCAACTTATTAGCTCCATTTAACCAAGCCATCACAGCCTTCCTCGTAAAAATCGCTCCTTTTACCGACTTAGTAGAGCAAGCGCTACAAACCGCAACCTCTGCGACAACTCCTCCTGTTCTCTCAAATTTTCTCCTAGAGTCATTTCTGCCTGTTGAAGACCTGATGACGAAAGCACTGATGCTGAATGTCTCTTTCGATTTGCTCTATAGCTTCCTCTCGCAAACAACCCTCTCAGGGATAAGTACCAAAAGCCAAAAAAGCGCAACAGAAGATCTCGAGGAACAGCTCGAACAGATTCTTGGTTTCTTTGGCGGGGCAACAGGCGCCACTGGCGGTATTGGCCTTGGAGGAAGCCTGCTAGCGTCTGCAGGGGCGTTTGGCGCTGCCCTGAGCCAAGTGGTAAACTCTTCTATTTTTCTGAATAGTATACAACTCATCGTAGAACGTGCCTCTATGCTCGCTGGCCTTCAGGTAGCAGGTTCCCTTCCAGGAATTCTCGGGCAGCTCACCAATAAAAATATGACATTAGCCGACCTTCTTGAACTTCGAGGAGAAACGACTGGCGAAGATATTGAAACACAGACAAAGGCAGAGCTTGTGAACGCCCTTATCCAGCAGCTTGCCCTTGCTGCCGGCACTCAAGGTGCTCTGAGCACAAGCGCCATCGACATCCTTCAGAATTTCCCATCACTGTCAAGTCTCTCAAAAGAGGCGTTGGGCCAACTGATTTCAGGGCTGGTGACGATGCAACAGATGGTACTGCTGAACATAGTGACAATGTTAGGAGTTGCGATGGGGCTAACCCCAGCACAGATGGCAACTGCCATTTTCGGCTCAGCGGATGCTAGCACCGCCGATATGATCTCTCGCTTCATGGGCCTCGGACTTCCGCAGACACTGGCAATACAGCTAGCGTCACAAGTCGTTGGGTACGATGAACTACAAATCGCTCTTTCTGCCCTTGGCTTTGATCCAACGACACGAACGATGTTGATGGCCATTATTGCCGCCTCTCAAGGCAACATCCCGCTGTCAGAAGGGGCCCCTGGTGGCCCAGCCTTCCTTGACACGCTTCTTTCAGCGCTCAAGGACAGGGGAATCACCATGACGGTCAATATCAACAGCCCAGACTTTCTCAAAGAACTCTACAGTCAGCTGTCGATCACTGCCACTTTGCAGCAACAGTCAGTTCTTAAAACATACCTGTTAGGATATACTTCACAACCAGCGATAGGCCCGACACCTTCTCCCGTCGAACAAGCAGCTGCTGCAATCGACGAAGTATCGAGAAGGCTTCAATCAATCTTCACAGCTCCGGCGCTTCCAATTTCGGAATCCACGCCCGTTGTCCCTGTCAAACCAAGTGCGATTCTTTCAAAGTATGAGACGTGGTATTCCCCTCTTTCTCCTGATTTAAAAAGCGAGCTACTAGCAGCCGTCGCCAATGAGCCTGCATTAGCGGGGATCACTGGTGTTTCGAGCGATCAAAAGGCAGCGCTGATGCTCGCTATGCGACTAGGTGTCATTACGGCACCAGAGGCAACGTCGCTGCTCATGCTAGTCGTTAAAGAGGCAAAAGCAACGGCTCTTGGCGCGGAATTGTCCTTGTCAAAACTCGAAACCAATTTGGTCACCCGCCTTTTTACACCCACCCCCGAAGAATTACGCCAAAGGGAAGAAGCTATACGACGAGAGATCAACGCCCCTTACCAAGCTCCATTTACGCTTCCTCCTCAAGTCCTAGACCAGGTCAGCATATCGTTTCGAAAGTTTTTCAATAATTTGTCTGATCAAAGCAGGACTACACAGGCATATGAAGCATTTGCAAAAACGATTCCGTGGTTAGGCAATTTTAACAAAATATTCCTTGATCATATTATAAATCCTGGATACTCCGTCATGCGCCAATTGTCTCCATATATGCGAACAGCGCAAGATAGGATGCCACAATCAAAAATCACTCTTACAGGCTAGCAAAAGGACACTGAAAGTTATGAGTACTCTTGGAGCGGTGAGCGGCGGCTCAAGCTATTGGCCCTGGTTCGGAGTCCTTCCATCAGTGATGGGAGACAAGGAAGTCTATGGAAGCCTTTTATCGTCCGTCTCTCAATCTCCCTGGCTTTCAGTCAGCGAGAAAGAGCGCATCGAGCAGCTTCTTCTCTCAGGATCTTTAGTCATCCCTCCGCCACAAATTAACATCGCCCTTTTTCAGAATATTGCTCTCAATTTCCAAGATTTCTTTAATATTGGCCTCGTCACAAGTGTTGGAGGGCTGGGGGCGTTTGGCGTTGTCGAAAGCGCCATCACATTAGCAGCTCTTGGTTCATGGGCGAAGTCAAAGGACTATTCCGAAAGCGACCTTGTCCAAGCTCTTCGTTCTGGAAATACGGTAAATCCCTTTGAAGCAGTATTAAAGGAATATATTGAGCATGGGAAGATCGTTGGCGTTGACGCTCTGACAATGCAAATGTTACTCCGACAATTGGCAGCTCTTCAGGCAGCACTGAAAACAGTTCCTTCAGATACTGTTCTCAAAGCCTTTCTTCTTGCACAGCAACAGCTTGTCATTGCTCTTCTCCAAAAATGGAGCGATTCACTGAGCGAACTAGCTGAACTCCAAAAAGAGGCCATGAAAAAACAAGATCTACAGAATGCCGAAAAGATGAGGCAGATACTCTCATCCTACATCCAAAAGGCGCTGGTAGAACAAGAAGGCGTCAAACAACCATCTCTCTCCGTCCTCTTCGGCGCACTTTTCATTGATGCTGCCATGATGACGACCATAGCAACTCTCATCCCTATATCAGCGATAGGCGGCGCCGCAGCTCTCCCAGGCTCAGTAGCAGCGACCTTGAGCGTTCTCTCTGCTGGTATTCTTGCCTCAACATTGATGTGGTCAGCTCCGATAGCAATGTCAATCACGACTCACCCTCCTGGGATCTCTGACCCTCAAGTCCAGAAAGATGCAGCATCAGCGTTTGCCTTGACTATGGCCTCAATGGTAAACAATCCCCAATTTGATGAACTTCTCCATACAAGCTTAAGCCAAGCAGTCGCCAGGGGGGAGATCACCCAAAGCAAGGGAGAAACCATCTCTGCGACCTTTAAGGCATCACTGCTTCTGGTCGGGATGGCTCTTCTCTACAAATCGAATATGGGCGGGGTGTCAGGAAAAGAACTCAGAGCCGTCATCACAGGTGAAATTACCGTCGGACCGAATGATTTTCTTGGGGTGCTGGCAAAACTGATTAACGAACAGCTTGCCAAAATAGATCCAAAAGACAGGGATAAGGTACTCGACGACTTGGTCGCTCCCTATGATGAATCCCTGTCCATAGAACAGCTCGTCAGCCCATTGAGCTGCTTTATCGCGGGATGGAATCCCCGGTGTATACGGGAGTCTTCTTTAGCAAACGCTGGCTAAGGAAGGTTTTTTTCAATTATCGAATCTTCAAAACAATTTTCCCACAGGTGTGTCCGGAGCGATTTTTTTCTAACGCTATGGCAGCCTCTTCAAGCTTCATTTCCAGAATGCTGGGGGGCTTCACTTTGCCTTGCGTCACAAGGTCGGAAATCTGTTGTAACTGAGAACCATTTGGCTCAACAAACATCGAGTAACAACGAATGTTGTTTGGCCAGCGGGTGGCAGGATCTATCATCTCCACCATGGTCACCAAACGGCCATTTGATTTGAGAACATTCAAACTTTGTTGACGAGTCGATCCCCCAATGGTATCGATCACAAGGTCAACTCCTTCAGGAATATTTTTTTTTATCGAATCTACAAAATTTTCTTTTTGATAGTCGATGACCGCGTCCGCCCCAAGAGTTTTCACGTACGAATGGTTTTTCGATGATGCCGTTGTGATGACACGAGCGCCTGCGTTTTTTGCTAATTGGATGGCAATACTCCCAACGCCTCCCGATCCGGCATGGATGAGAACCGTCTCTCCCTTTCTAAGCCCTCCAATATCAAAAAGCGCCTGCCATGCGGTAAGGCCAGCCAGAGGAATGGAAGAGGCTTGAGCAAAGGTCAGGCTTTTCGGCTTCAAAGCGACCTGCTTCTCGTCGACACAGACATACTCAGCATAGGTTCCCCATTTCACTGTTGGCTTACGGCAATAGGCAAATACCTGATCACCAACTGAAAAATTTCGGACCTTCTTCCCCACAGCTTTCACAACGCCAGCCGCATCCCAGCCTAAGATAATAGGAAACTCATGTGGCAACATCGACTTGAGCTCACCTTCACAAATCTTCCAATCCACTGGATTGACAGCAGCATCTTCGATGGCAATTTGCACTTCATTATCCAAAGGCTCTGGCGTGGGCACTTGAGAAATCTTTACTTGATTGATTCCACCAAAGTTTTCAATAGTAACAGCTTTCACCCAACACCTCTTTGTCTTTGGCCTAGGATAACAACACAAACTCAATCCACAAACTTTTTTCGAAAATGCTAAAGTCCAGGTCAACACTACACTTTCCGATAAAACTCTTCAAATGGATTGCTGCGTCCATATCAGCCCTCCTCGCTTCTTCTCCTGAACCAAGTTTTCAAAAAAACACTTCAGCGATTTGAGACTGCAGAATATAAATCATCCTTGTAATTTGAAAGACGAAGATCACAATTGCAAGGATAAGACCATGGAACGGCTTCACTTTCTACAAAAGATAGAATTTCTATTCAAAATTCACTCAGTGTGTGGACTGTTAGGCCCAGACAAGTGGGCAAAACGACGCTGGCTAGGCAATTCATCCAATGACGGCAGGCGAATCCGTTTTAAGATAAAGTACACAGAGATACACCACGAATTACAAAATCAATCCTTGTTTCGCTAGAAGACCTGGGCCTGGACCATCTGTATGTGATCTATCCGCACGAAGCGAGCTTCCCTCTTTCAGACAAAATCACGGTTGTTGGCTTACAGGGTCTCGAGCGATCTATTTTCAATGGCCGCCGAGAGTTCGTCACAGGTGATGGATAAATGTTCTCTTGGATGACGAGATCGACTATGGAGATACGCTTGATCATAGTACTCTAACAGAAGCCTGGCCGCTTCTCCTCTGCGCCCCTGTTCTATCTCCGATACCACGCTCTGCACTCTCTGCCCACCCAACCGCTTATCGAGTTTTTTCGTGCACGCAACCAGCCACTCTTCTGGAAGATCCCCATAAGAAGCAAGGATATGCGCAAGTCGATCTTCGATGCCGACCTGAAGCCACAAAACCCTTGAGCGATCCATATTCTCGTAGATCCCTTGCGGGATAACACACGACCCAATACGGAGGCTTTCATCTTCGACAAAGATCGGAACTTGGGGATCCATCATCCAGAGCTTCTCAGCAAGAAGATTTTCAAAATGCTCCGTTCTAGGTTGGACAACTCCTGGCAGAAGGCCAAAGGCACTTCCCCGGTGGTTGGCCAGCTCTTCTAGATCGATCGCCTGAAATCCCTTCTCTTTGAGGACCTTGATCCATGAGGTTTTTCCACTGCCAGTAGGACCGCCGATGACGATAAAGCGAAAATCTCGTGAAAAGGTATCTAAGACATGATGCCGAAAGGCTTTATATCCGCCATCGAGTCGTACCGTTGGACACCCTATGAATTCGCACAGCCATTGAACAGAGCGGCTTCTCATCCCCCCGCGAAAGCAGGTCACACGACACGTAGTCTCATGAGAGTGGCGAAGCGTATCGCGTATGGCCTTGGCCATGTCCCCAAGCTTAGGACCTACTAGCTGCAACCCCATCTGGACAGCAATATCATGGCCTCGCTGCTTATACAGCGTGCCAATGACAGCACGCTCTTCGTCAGTAAAAAGTGGAAGGGAATGCGATCCTGGAATATGACCGGAAGCATATTCACAGGGGGACCGAACATCGAAGATCGGCCCCAAAGCTTTGTTCAGAAAATGGTCACAATCAACGACCTGTGTAGAGGCGCTCATCGCAAATTCCGTTATATATACCTTGGCGTGGCTTGCGGCGTTAAGCGCTCCAACCCCCCAAGATAGGGACGTAACGCCTCAGGGATGATCACCGAACCGTCGGGTTGCTGGTTATTCTCCAAGAGAGCTACCATCAGCCGCGAAGTCGCCAATCCAGAGCCATTCAGAGTATGGACCAACAGAGGCTTATCATTCCCTCTACGCAGACGTGTGTTGGATCGTCGGGATTGGTAGTCAGTACAGTTTGAAATCGACGAGACCTCATAATACCGATCTTGCCCTGGCAGCCATACCTCGACGTCAATGGTCTTGGCAGATGCAAAGGACATATCCCCTGTTGTCAGTAACATAGACCGATAATGGAGACCAAGCCCTTCGACAAGCTTCTCTGCAGAATGGACGAGCTCTTCGAAAATCTCAGGACTTTGCTCAGGCGTTGTGAAGGCAAACATTTCTACTTTATTGAACTGATGGGTGCGAATCAATCCCCGCTCTTGGGAGCCTGCAGCACCTGCCTCACGGCGAAAACAAGGGGTATAGGCAATGAATTTCAAAGGCAACGACTCTTCGGGGATGATCTCATCCATCAACAAGCCATTAAGAGCTACTTCCGCTGTGGGAATCATATATAGCTCTTGCTCTCCGTCAGTGACTTTATACTGCTGATTAGCGAACTTCGGCAGTTGGCCAGAGGCAAAGAGCACCTCTTTTTTCACGGCAATAGGAGGGAACCACTGGGTAAACCCATTTTTTACGTGGAAATCAACCATGTAGTTAAGCAATGCCCATTCAAGACGAGCTCCTAGCCCTTTATACGATGGCCACCCAGAACCAGATATTTTGGTCGCCCGTTCAAAATCAAACAATCCAAGACGCTCGTTGAGCTCGACATGGTTTTTGGCAGAAAAGGCAAAGGTAGGACGAGCTCCGAAAGATCTGACCATAACATTATCTTTTGGATCAGGAGAGACGGGGATGTCATCATAAGGAAGATTTGGCAGCCGAGCCAGCTCATCAATCAATTCAGGCTCAAGCAAAGCGATCTCATGGTCCAACTGATGAATACGATCTGCCATAGCAGAGACTTCATTCATCTCTGTGCCACACTCTTTTCCCTCACGCTTCAATCGCCCAATGGTATTCGAAGCATCATTTCGCTTGGCTTTCAGCTGCTCTACCTCAGTCTTCTTTGACCGGATAGATTCATCAAGCGATAAGACTTTTGAGATATCAGCATCTGCAACCTTCGTTTGTAGGCGCTGCTGGACAAGAGCTGGATCCTTACGGATAAGACGAATATCAATCATGGTGTCTCCGGAAGATACTGTTGAATTACAACTTTCCCCATAGAATACCCGATAGAAAGAATAGAAAGAAAGATGAGTGATACTCTCGGCTTTGCAAAAATCTCAGCAAATGCGCATGCCAAGTATTGTCGCAAAATGTCGACCTCTGTAGACTCCGATTTCTCTGCGCCAACCGTATTTCTCTCTCATTGTGGGTAGAAATAAACATGTTGTAGATAGTGCTAAGAATGGTGGAGGAGTTTCATGGGGTTTGTATTTTTCGCGATCACCGCTGCTGCAGTAGTGGGTGCTCCAGTGAGTTCAACGTCTCAATCTGTTCCAGAGCTAGACTGCCCTGATACTACATTTGAAGTCGTCTCTCAAGAAGAACCTTCTAAGCCCGCACCCGAAATAGTCACGAAAAAGCAGCCTCCTCAGGCGATAGAAGCTTTCACAGGAAAGGTTACTGGATCGCGAGTTCGGGTTCGCTTACAGCCAAGTCTGGATGGCATTATTCTCAAGGAGCTCAATCAAGGAGAGCTAATTATCGTCACTGGCGAAATGGACGATTTTTATGCGGTAAAGCCAGAGACAAAATGCAAAGGATATATCTATCGGGCCTATGTGCTCGACAATGTCGTAGAGGCTAATAATGTAAACCTTCGACTCGAGCCAGATGTCCACGCACCGATCTTAACACAGCTAGGTCAGGGTGATAGTATCAAAGGAACCACATGCCCCGAGAACAATAAGTGGCTGATGGTAGACCTTCCCGACACCGTGCGGTTCTACATTGCAAAAGACTTCGTAGCAAACATTGGAGACGTTACTCTTTATAAACGCACGCAAATGCGCCGTCAGCAGCTTGCCAGCCATCTAGAAACAGTCGATAAAAACATTCAAAATGAATTAAAAAAGCCCTTTGCTGAGATTCAGCCTGTGCCATTTGTCAACGACCTTAAAATCATCGTCGCCCAAAATCAAGATCTCCCTGAACTAGCTGACAAGGCACAGTCTCTGATCAAAACGATCCAAGAACAATATCTTCAACTCAGCCTGAGAAAGCCTCTCGATACCTCAAAAGAGACAGCAGCATCTGGTCATCCGTCGGCACAAGCGCAAGTCGCATCCCTTGATGCACCATCCGTTCAAGGCTTTGCCGCGGATATCCGTCATCTGTCATCGTTCGCCCTCGAGCAGCAAGAAAATACGGTTTTAGATCAAGCGCTCCGCTCAGGGAAAATCGAAAACAAAGATAGTTTCTATGCCGAAGAGCTCAAGAACGCACAAGAGATTTCTGGGCAACTCGTTCCCTATGATCGCCCAGTGAAAAACCGCCCTGGCGACTTCATGCTGGTCGACGCAAAGACAAAAGTCCCTGTTGCCTATCTGTATAGCAACCGCCAAGACCTCAATCAATTTGCCGGGCAGCCAGTCCATTTGATGGTCACCCCTCGACCAAACCACCACTTCGCACTGCCAGCCTATTTCGTCCTCGAAATCAAATCGTGGTAGGCATCTTCTCAAGACAGTGTGTGAAAAGCACCGCTTTTCACACACTGTCCCTTAGTGTTATTCCCTCTCCAGCCTCCGCTCCCGTCCTCTCCCCTGGCATCAGGGCGCCTCAGTCATCAACAATTGCGCAATAGGGTGAGCAGGAGCTTGTACAAAGAACCCGCTTTTTAAAAGCATCGTGGCTAGCATATTAGGATGCAAAGCATCGTATCGAGTATCTACTGGAAAGATATCCTTGAAAAAAGTGCATTTCGGAACCCCTTCTGGAAGACGCTCATTAAGGACTGCATCCATCTCCCTGAACGTAATAACCAACATTGAGGCCACAAACTCTGAGCAAAACATACGTTTCACAGATAGCTCTGAGACAACTCTTGCCTCATCTACTCTTTCCGCATCAGCAACACGACCTTGAGCCCACTCGAGCAACGATGACCACTGCTGAGCAGTGGCCCTTTGTGCGTCACAGCCTAGTGCGTATCCACTGGCTGCGAGGAGTAATTTTCCTGGGCTTGACATGATCTTCCATGCCGCATCCTCGAAACTCACGAACATACTGTGAAAAGACTTCCACTGTGAAAGTTCAATTTTTTCCAACTCCTCGCTGTGCCTCTCCACAAACACTCGGAAAATTTGAGAATAAAAGCGTGCCATCCGGTCTTGGAGTTCTGAAATATCCGACGTATCGAAAATCACTTCCACATTTTTCCTCCCCTCAGCCGTAAGCATGGAAAGAAAATTTGGCCGGAGAATATTACTTATGAGGAGATGAGTATACGGGGTGGGTTCGATGTGGATTTGGGAGCCTGCTTTTAGGTCGATATGTTTTCCAGGCTCTACTCCCAATGCTGCATGTTGAAGCGGCCCCGTAAAAAATGGTTGAACGCTAAACACCGATTGGTTTCGCCAGAGAGTTTGAATTATTTTTAACATATTGCTTAAGGTCAATGGCATCGCAGACAACGATTCTTCAGGAGTCCCCCGTAACCGGTCTTGACGTATTTCATCTTCAAACAAAACATCCCCTGGAAGAATTGCTGGGAGCTCTGTGAGCGACCCTTCGATCCTAGTCAATAACAGTGATGCCTGTGTGATTTCATCAAATACCGGCCCCCATGAAACGCCATTCTCTGACAGCACCGCCGTCAAGGCCTGCAGCTCCTCACTTCCATATAATCCAACAGAATTGAAGAGTTGAAGACAGTCGCTTTGCTGGGATGCAGCAGATACCTGATGCTGTTTACAATAGCGAATAAGTTCTTGATTTTTTTCTGCAAAGGCTCGAATCTCCGTCAGACTTTCAGTCGCATTTTTGACAAGCTGTTCATAGATTTCATCTACATCGATTCTCCCCTCATAAAGACGCTTTAGCACAGCGCTATCAGCACCAATTTCTGTTACATCAGCAAGGATCTTCTCAATAGACGACGCGGCCTGACCGGATAGTAAACGAAGCGCCGAATTCTGCTTTGCCCGTGGGTCTTCAGGGTCCTCTGGCAATAAAGAATCAAGTTCGGCGAGCATGATAGAAAGACGTGCCCTAATCGGTTCATCAGAGGATATCGAGGCAACCTTCCGAAGCTGTTCTCGGAGTGCCGTAAGGCTTTTAATACTCGCCTCAAGGTGGTCAAAAACGGCAAAGGCGCCACTTCTATCAAACAACAACATTAGGCTCTCGATCATCGGACGACAAGAGGGGCCCTGAAGTCTGGCTAGGCTAAGCCTGAGCACATATGATGCGAGCACCCCCCCATGATTTTCTTCAATTAGTTTTCGAATACACTGCCTTTCTCTGCTATCGCCTTGGATGTACTCGAAAAGTGCTTCAATTTTGCGCTTTTCATCGATGGTAAGCGGGGTTTCCCTGGGACCGTTAGGGGGCAGGGTACTCAATGGTGCGTAAAGAGTCCTAAAAATAGTTTCAAATGGCAATTTTGCCAGATGTTCGAAAAAATTCGCGGCGATAAATGGAAGTTTTTGAAAATCTCTCACAGGATCAACGCTCTGTAGTTTCTCGTGCCACTCAGAAGACGGGGTAAAGATTGAGTATTCTCTCATCAGAGTAATAACGTCTTGATAACGCCCCCACTCATACATCAGACCAGCAAGCCTTTTGAGATAGCTAAACTTCTCAGGACGATCAACTTTTGAAAACCATTCCAAGCCGATCTTCGCGGCCTGATAGTCATTTTCGTCTTTTGTTGGCAAGCTAATGATCTCTTCAATGAAAGAAGAGACCTCCTTAAAAGCCTCCTCGAGAAATGGATGTTGGCGCTTTTGAAGCGGTGTCGCTCCTTTCTGTTGTTTCTGAATTTTATCTTTTTTAGACCCTCCTTGAAACTCTTTTTCAACAATGGCGATTTCAGTCCGTAACGGCGTTAGCATCGCAATTTTTTCTTCCCGATTGCCAGCGCGAAATGCCTCCAGAAGATCTCGAAGGCGCTGTTCTGAACGAATCTGCGATACCGATTCATCAACACTGATTCTTTTTTTTTGCGTCCTACGAGCCCCCTCCACAGGTTGTTCATGCAAAGGAATCAACGCTGCGGTTTGCGTCGATATCCTCGAAAAAATGAGATGGATTTGCTCTTCCTTAGGCTTAGCTCTCTCTTCGCTCGTCAATACATTCATGTGAGGAGTTATAAGTTCCAAAAGCTCCTCTTCTCTGCCAGACGTTGCATACATCAAGGCAAGAGAGCGAAGATACTCAACGCGTCGATCTGTATCAACTTCTGACAACCACTTCATACACTTCATGGCAAATTCATACTCTTCAGGAGAACTCTCCAGTTGAGTTCCATGTCGAACAGAATCGCGCACACTAGAATAAATTCTCGACAACGTTCCTAGTCCACTTTTGGAACCAGACTCTGCGCTCTCACTTCTATGTTGCGTCCCTCGTTTACCTCTCAGATAGCGCCTTCCTTTACAGGAACTCTGAACAACCACTGCTACTTGAAACATTTTTTCCAAAGAAGCTGCTTTTTGAACCAAAGACCCGGATTGAAAATCCATAAACGTCTCTTGCAGCCTCTCTAAGGCCTCCTGCGGCAATAGACTATCAATAGACCCATCAACAACTCTTCCCGCCATGGCGCCCTTCTTTGCCCCACCTTCTGATACCCCCCCCTTCTCTGGAAGAAGCTCTCGGGTCACGTCCATCGGAGTGTAGTCAGAAGTACTCATGCTCATTTCCCCTATTTTCCATGGAATTCTTAGCATACCTCTTCTTATTCCAGAATCGGATTGACGCTTAGAAAAAGCCTCGGAATTCGATCGATCAAAAAAGAGCCCATATTGCAATGTTGGCCCCTTTTTGATCGGCGAATCGCGAGAGCTTTTTCTTAAGCGTCAACTCGATTCTTGAACAAGAAGAGGTATAGATAGCCGACTTATAAATACAATTTTAACACTTAACGCTCAACGACTATACACATCTTAGCTGAAGAATTGCCTTTACAGAAGTCAAAAAAAGGAGGGGTCTTGACTAGAAGCGAAGCTGGCTAAATTGCCTTTCAACAAAGTTGAGCCTAATGAAAAGCCGGTCAACTTGGGTATCCCTAACCATCCACTTTGTCCCATTGACGATTGAACGGCTGTTGACATGTTTCTGTAAAAAAACATATCTAGTAGATCATTGCATTAGGTGAGGATTAGGTATCACTATGTCAGTTCTAGGTGTTGAAGGAGATCGCCTGCCGATCACAGACAAAAGAAAAAAATCTGCGAGTGGAACCCTCAGGGCACGAACTGTAGCTGAAGGAGCCTCTTTTTCTAGAAAAAGCTTGAATAATTTATTTGAACGTTTAAAAGAAATTTCACCAACATCATCAAAAGAAATTCTCGGCTTGTTGCATGAAATAGAGAAACGCGTCAGGATCTCGGCCCCTGAACAGCTTCAGATGGTAAAAAGCGCCCTTGAAATCGCCAAGACCATTCTTTTGACTCAAGAAACACCCTCTATAGACATTATCAACGATGAGATAAGAAAAATTGCTGCTCTGAAACCGATGCTGATGCATGCCTCATTTCAACACACCGTAAAAGATAGACTTCGATCAATAAAAAAAGTTGATAGTAGGCTCAGCTGCGAAAGGGCATGGGGGCTCGAGGAGAAATTGGCAGCACGGGCGGAGAGGACGCGCGCTCTTCGACAGCAACGAATTCACGAGTTTCGGCATATCCATGCCACACACCCTCCTGAGCCAGTGCGAGCGGAGAAGAATATTCGGGATGAAAATCGATCCCCTGAAAGCGTTGACCAGGTCTGTACGCTTCTTGAAAAATTCGGGGTTAATGTTGAGGCCATTAGAGGTCTGAAACAAGACAAACACGGAGTTGATTTCAATGAGTACGTCAAAGAGCTCGATAAGATTTGGCCATACATTTCCCGCCTGGATAAAAACTTCCTCGAACAGGTAAAGCAATCGATGGAAGAAATAATAGCGAGAGTGTTTGAAAAACACGGGATTTCTCTTGAGAAAGATTTCGACGTGAATGTGGAAAAATGTAGGGACCTTTTCAATAAAATCAAAGCCATCGACCTGTTCCGGAACAAAGTAAGAAATCTTAAGTCTCCACCTGAGTTGCGGTGCTATTTGCAGGGTGAGATAAAACTGCAAGACTACCAACGATTATTAAAATCAATTTCAGATGAATATGGCATTGATCCTCCGGCCGACTTCAATACTGAAACAATGGACAAATATGTTTGTGCCTTGAGAGATCTTTCTAAATTACTTGACCCTGAAGATCCAAAAGGCAAAATTCGACTTGAAAATAGGTCCAGGGGCCAAGTTATTAAAATTCATGATTTGCTCGCACCGTTCGAGATCGATATACCCGGGTATAAAAAACCAAAAACAGTTGAGGAAGCGAGAGAAAATTACTCGTTCCAAAGCCGTTTTAGAAATTTGCGCGAAATGATTCCCGATATTCGTGATGACCTTAGTATTTATGACCAAGTGAAGGAATTTCTAGAGAAGATGATGGACACAGAGCTGAAAGAAAACGGATTCGCCGTGTCTGGAACCTTTGAGGAAAAGTTTTCAAACCATAAAGAGATCCAAGAGAGCAAAAGCAGGCTGGAAGCCTTTTATAAAAAGGCTCAAACGTTTACATCATTGCCACAAGAGATCTTGAAATTGCTGGGCCAGGTACCGACCTTGGCAAACTTTCGTACCTTGACGACTAAGATGCAAGAAGTGCTCCAGGGTCATCCTCAAACGCGACTTCCGATGGACTATTCTCAAAAATCTATTTCAGCCTGTCTTGAAACATTGAGCCTTGAAAATGAGGCCTATAAGCAAATTGATCAAATTGTGTCCTTGCTCGCTCCGTTCGGGATCGAAAATTTACATGAGATACTTCCATATATTCGCGCTGACCTCGATGTTCTTGACCAAGTGAAGAGTTTCTCGGAGAGCGCAGTTGCCACGGCATTAGAGGAAGAAGGGCTCAGTATATCTGGAACTCCCGAAGATCTGTCTTCGGGAAAACATTTGAAAGCTCTTCACTCACACCCTGCAGAAACAGATCTTGACCATCAACAATCGATACATCAGGAACAAGTTGCAGCAATTAAAGATGTGCTGGATAAGCTGAAACAAATAGATCTATTTGTTCAAGAAGCAAAAACTATCCCTCATCTTCCCCAAGAGTATGTCGATGCTCTTAAGGCCCCTCCGACACTATCTTGGTACGAGCAATTATGCCGACGCACTGTCGATAGCGTTGAGCCCGTCCATCAAGGTCGCTCAAATTGGGTAGAAACGGGAGAACTTTTGAATGCTCTTCGAATACTCGCTGCTGAGGCTGATTTTGATCATCAGCAATCGCTGCTGCAAGAACAGATTTCAGCAATCAATGGGGGTGCTACCGAGAAAGAACAAAGAGAGGCTCTTTCCAGCGTCATCTTAGCAATGCGCTTATTGAAAAAAGAAAAAGCAGATTCGCCCATTTCTCCGGCTAAAAGAAATGCTGCGCTAGAAGGATTGCTTCAGTCACTCCTAGATACGGTTCAAAAACGCCTATCACAAGTTGACGACTCGAGAGAGAAAAACGCTGTGGCAATCGATCTTTTGCAATTTTTAACTGGATTTGACCCTGCTCGACAAACGAGGCATTTATCTAATTTATTTACTTTTCACCTGCTGCAAAAAGACTTTTACGAAAGTGTTGAAATACTACACAGGTTGATTCTCGATCTCCCAATAGAGTTTCGCGCTGAGTTAACTATGCTTACCCAATTACCCGACGCCGAACGCTTAGAGATCTTTCACAGAAAGGTCATGGAAGCTCTGGCCGACATAAAAATCGCCCAAGCAAATCGTATATTTGAGAGCATTAAACCATCCCTCGAAGGGGGGGATGTTGCAAAGACCCGCCTCGAACCACAAGAACTCGCTCTCATCGAATCAGTGATTTTCGATGCTATTGGAAACAGGGAATTGAGTATAAAACTATACCAAAAGATACCCCAATCTTCTCTAGAAAAATTTCTCTGCATCCTCTCATATAATACGTCACGTGGTGAACCCACGTGTGGACAAGCCGCAAAGCACGTAAAAATCGGGCTTCAGACAACAGGACTTGAGTCTTTTCTCACACAATGCAAAACCTATACCCAAAGCAAACAAAAACTTAAGAAACTCCTCGAAAAACTCCAAACACAGCAGTTCAGTTGTTTTTCAAGAGAGATTAGAGATATCTCTGCCATCCTCAATGAATTCACGAGTGCCTCGTATCAATCACAATCCCAATTGCAAGAGTTTCTAGATGAAAAGACTAAAGAAAGATTCTCTCGACTAGGAGATGCGATAAACGAATTGCGAAAAGCCGCTGCGTCCCAAGAGGAGTTTTTACCGTCGATTCATGAGCCGATCGTTGACGACATGCCAAAAATTGATGAAACCCTTGCTACGTGTACACAGTCCCTCCAAACAATATGCAACATGCTGAAAGATTTCGAACGCAGCGGATTGCCTTCTGAAGATTATCATCCCCCACTTCACGTTTCCGACCTTCGAACCATTTTCCACTATGCCCGACTTGAGGAATCATTCGCAAAATTCAGACTTTTGGGCATTTCATTCAGAGATCCTAAACTGCTATTACTCGAAAAAGAGGTTACCGAAGCTCACGACCTTACTCATAACCTCGATTCGCTCATTCAGCTACTGCCAGCCTATTCTTCTGGGGATATTTTTCTTGATGATGAGGCTTTAATTAGTCGCTTTCATGGTGAAGAAGGCCCTGTTTTCTCACAGATCAGCCTTCTTCGCCACCCAACAAGCCTCAAGACTCTCATCAAAGAGGGCGCTGCACGAGGCCCTTTTGCAATTCAACCGTATTTTACTGGCAGTAGAACTCATGCTGGCATGACTATTCTTTCAGGTGGAGTTCTTTCAACGTTTGAGATCACGGGTAGATTTATTAGCCATCCTATGACCTTTGAAGATGCCTGCATGAACGTTGCCTATCGACCCGATTTTCTGGCTCTCCTCACTCCTGATGGAAAAAGAACTCTTGAGCAATTGTGGGGAGAATTATCTCAAGATGAAATCAACAGAAAGCTGATCGAGCTGTATACAGATACTTTAAGGCAATATTTTGCTCTTCATGAACCGCAACTCAGATCGCTTGTGAATGATTGTCAAAAATCAACGGAAGCCTATTTTCTGGATATGACTCGGTCGGCGCCAACGGCACTTCAACATCTTGTCATGAGTGTCTCAAAGAGATTCTTCCACTGGGAAAAAGGAGGAGGGCTGCCTTGGCATCTTCCTCCTGCTTCCTTATCCTTCGATGAAAACAAAATGTTTTGTTCCGAATTTGTAGCTAAAATGTTTACCCAAATACAACAAACAATGAAAGACTATTTAAACTCTCAAATGCCGGAAGATCATCTACCCGTCGATTTTTTCCAGCCCGTTTTCCCGGAAAGCGTTAAGAAGGAATCCATCCATCCAAATAGACTAGAAGAACTCCTTCTGCCAACCTTTTCAAGAGTCAAGTCTCCACTTGCCTTAAGACTTTTGTTGGAAACATCAGAATAACTCACCGCTAGTCCGAGGTTACATTCGTTTCTTCGGCGATGCCATGGCTACATCACTCATCGAATTACGAGCGTCAAACTGATCTTCTGAGACCTGGCTGCCTCTCCAATACCATTCGGTCAGCGTCTGGTCTGCAAGATAGGTCTTCGACGCACCATGGCGTTTGTCTTGACGCCACGAGATCTCTTCGACAACCTCTTCAGTGCCAGGACGGAAATGGAGCTCAAGACCATCTTTTCTTCCCATGGCATAGGGAATTTGGCGGATAGGCTGCCCGCCTTCAAAGAAGAGCTGGGTACCATCGACAACGCCTTGCGTCCACTGTTCGATACTCAACGGCTCACCAGACTCTGCGTATCGTCGACTTTGGCCATGGCGCTCTCCATCATGATAGGCAATAGCCTCTCGCAGATGCCCGTTTGGATAGAAAGATTCTGTAGCAATAACCTCGCTTCCTTTCAACTGCTCGTGGGTGAGAAGCTCACCGAGTGAAGAGCGTTCGACCTTTACACCAGATCCTGCAGCAATTGAAGCCTCAATTTCGCCCGCAATAGTAAAGTACTGTCCCGATATGAGGCGAGAGCCATCATACTCTTCTATAATTCGTGGCGAGCCATCATCATACCACGCATGCACCACGCGGGGACCATCAGCCAGCCATTCTTCTTGAAATTGGGGACTCCCAGAGGTGTAGTTTCTCGCAGCAAGAATGCGATTGCCATTTTTGTACTGCTCAATCCGCTCGACCACCTTGGTGTGAGGGAAGGTCCATGACGAGGTCCCATGGAGAACGCCACCCACATATTCACGTCGAACTTCCACACCGTTTTTGAGAACTTCTACGACCTCTCCTGTCGACCCTCGTGTTTGCCAGTCCGCTTCGGCGATCTGGGGGCCATAGGTATGATAGAATGTTGTTTTCACTATCTCCTCATGAGGAGGATTGGAACACGCAGCTGTCACGAAGAGACATGCCCCACAGATGAAGAGCACTCGCGCTGAAGATTGAAGTTTCCTCATCACACACCACACAAGTTAATTGATCTATAGAACTTCTTCCGCCCTTAGGGGCCGGATAAAAATGTAAGTCTACATCGAACTTTGTTTCTCGCTCAATTTTTTTCCATACTTTCTGCCATCGGCGGAACGCCAAGGCATTGACTAACCTCATGAACGATACTCAAAAACGCTTCATCAACCTCAGCTTGGGTGAGTGTTCGCGTCATATCACGGAAAATCATCCGCAGGGTAACGTTTTTCTTCCCCTCTCCTACTCGCTCATGACGAAAGATACTCTTCAGAACTACATCTTCAACAATCGGCGTTCGATGGGTCAAGACTGTATCGATAAGCTCTTGGTAGGAAAGAGACTCCGGAACCGTTAACGTCCAGTCGCGTTCCATACTTGGAAACGTGGCAAGAGCCTTCATAGACGCTACACCACCGACATGGGCAAACAGATCCTGCACATCAAGTTCCATAAAATAGACACGCTGTCGGATGTCAAGAGTCGCAAGAACCTTAGGATGGATCTCTCCGAGCATCCCCACCTGCTGCCCGCCGCAAGCAACAATCGCCTGGCGTCCGCTATGGAACAAGGGTATCGAAGAAGGCCGCACGGACAGCGCGCCGATGCCAAGAGCTTGAATAAATCGCTCTAAGATCCCCTTCAAGTCAAAAAAATCAACATCAGAAGTGTCTTCTGTGAAATGTTCAGGATTTCTCTTGCCTGACAATAGAACGCCAGCAACCAATCGTTCTGTGAACCTCCCTTCATTACGCAGGTGAGCAGTGCCAACCTCAAAAGCTGCTATCGACTTATTTCCAAAGGCAATATTACGACGCAAGCACTCTACAAGCCCTGGAAATAATGAAGGACGCAGCACAGATTGTTCAACTGAGATCGGATTCATGACAGTAATGATTGCATGGCGCGGCACAGGCTGATCAGCGACAAGGTCGCATAATGCCGGGCTAATCAAATCACATGTCAAAAACTCCTGGAGGGAAAGCATCGTCAACAGGCGGCGCGTTTTGTGCTCGCAGACATAGAGAGGATGGTCTGGAAGATTGGTAGGAACTATTTTCACCCTTTTCTCATTGGGCACCGACGCAAAGCCTGTGAGCTTGGCAATATCTTCGATCAAGTCTATCTCTTCTGTGACGTCGTGCCGATAGGGAGGGACAGAGACAGAAAGCGTGTCACCATCTACCCATTGCGCAGGATAGTGCAGTCGTGAGAACACAAGCTCCATATCCTGTCCGCTTATATCAGTCCCCAAGATGGTGTTCGTCCGTGAACGGCGGCACAAAATGGAAGCCGGAGGAACAGACTCTCTGCCTTGGAATATGGCGGCATCAAGGGTACTCTGAGGGCATGACGACGAGAGCAGATGCCAGTAGAGCTTCAAAGCACGCCGATTTCCATTCGGGTCAATGCCCCGTTCAAACCGTCGCATGGCCTCACTAAAAGTTCCTGTTGCCTTCCCGCTCTTTCGAACAGCTCGAGGATTGAAAAGTGCAGATTCTATGACAAGACTGTCCGTGTTTTCCGTGACAGAACTCTCCTCGCTTCCCATGACGCCAGCAACAGCACAGGGCGTCTTTCCATTTGAGATTACAAGAACGTTTGGCGCGAGGACAAGCTGCCTGCCATCTAGCAGCTGAATGGCCTCTCCACCGCGTGTCCGATCAACTATAATTTTATGCTCAGGGAAGGCCTTCGCATCAAAAGAGTGAAGCGGCTGCCCCATGCTCACCATCACGAAATTGGCGCAATCAACAGCAGCATTTTGCGGACGGATGCCAGCTCGCATAAGCTTCAGGCGCATCTCAAGAGGCGACTGTTGGTGGGCAATACCCCTGATGACCAGCGCCCCATACGACGGACAGTCCTCAGTATCTATCAGGTCTACCTTCCAGCCATCTGCTTTGCAGGGCAGCTCTGGCAGCTGATAGGGGATTCGAAGATCAACGCCATAGCTTGCGGCAAGTTCACGAGCAACGCCTTCGATACTTAGGCAGTGGCCAAGATTCGGCGTGATAGCGACCTCGATAATCACATCCGACAGACGCTTGGCAAGGTCTTCTCCCACTTGAAAAGTTGGAGGAAGCTCAACGATGCCATTGCTTTCTGTGGCAAAGCCAAGCTCTTCTTCGGAACAGAGCATTCCGTCAGATTCCACGCCGCGGAGTGTTGCCTTCGTAATCTCGAGGGCACAGGAGCCATCAGCCCGCAGACCAATTTTCGCCCCTACATTAGCTAGCGCGACAACTAACCCCTCACGGCAGTTTGGAGCACCGCATACCACGGTTTTCTCTGAAGAGCCGTCATCGACACGAGCCACACACAGCTTCGTAGCATTTGGGTGGACAGATACACTCACCACCCGTGCCACCACTACTCCAGAAAAGGATGGTGTATCATGGATAATGTTTTCTACTTCAATTCCCAATGACGTGAGCCTTTTCCCGAGCTCTTCTGGAGTTTCTTTCACGTCAATGTATTCTCGTAGCCACGACAACGGAATACGCATAGCCAACCTCATTTCTCAGTGATATCGATATATATCGTAGCAAACGCCATTGCTTTGCTAATACTGGACTTTAGCATTTTTTGGGCACCGAGTTCGCAAAGCGTTGTCTCTCAGACGATTGCATTTATCATAAATCGGCCTGGGCAGGCCATCTATGATAAATGCAAGAAGTATGAGAGAGAACGAATGCGAAATCGGGCCCAAAAAATGATAACGTCCAGTAATGGTGACTTTTGCACTTCTCTGTGTGAGACAGCGTTATTATTCGCTCAGGAGAGCTTTTTCTTGGAATGGTGCCGCATCCTCTCTTCTTGCTTGCCTAAAGAGAGATCACTTTCGTACTGTTATTGTACAACCTAAAAGGATGAAGAGATTATGCGCGGGGCAGATCAGTTGCAGCCAGGTCATCTCGAGCGTTCAGAGGGCGTGGAGCCAGATGCTGCGAAGATGACTGTCGCCGACTATATTCTCTTTAAGCTTCATACCTTAGGCAATACAGCCTTTCACACTGTTCGCGGCATGGAAAGCAGCCCCCTTGTATCATCGTCGCAAAAAAACAATCTCCTTGAACCCGTTTTCTGGGATAGCCTTCAAGAGGCCGTCTGGGCAGGACAAAGCATCTCTCGGTGCGATGGGTTTGGCGCTATCTTTGGATCAGAGACACTTCTACCGGCTATTCTCGACGGCCTTATCCTCAGCTCCTACGAACTTATTCCACTGCTATTCATTGTCCGTCGCTCTCTTCGAGTGGAGACAAAAGAACTCTGCGGCCTGTCTTTAAGCGTTCACGAAAAGGGACGCAAAGAGTTGCGAGCTCTCGTCAGAAGATTTTCTGCCGCCTACTTCCTCATCGATGACAGGAGAACTGCCGCATCGCGAATCGACAAAGCGATCGACGCATCGCTCGAACTGCTGCAACCTGTTGTAATAGAGCTTCCCGACGAGGTTGCTCATAGCTACATTCCAGCTCACAGCTATCGAAAAACCGTCTTCAACTATGAAGACTGGGATCTCATCAAAAGCTGCTGGCTGACCATCCTCTCGCGTTTAGAGCAGGCACAGTCTCCTCTTTTCATCTTAGGACCCGAATGTTGGCCATCCCTTTGGCATCACACCCTCTTGATTTTAGGCGGGGAGTTTGGCGCTGATATTATTGCGTCTGAAGCCTTGTATGGCCATTTAGGCACATATCAGCCGGAAAAATTCCAGGGCTATATCCAGCTCGACACCATCGATACTGACTTAGAAGACTCTTTCGACAGTCTGTTTGTTTTTGGCGTGCCAAGTGACTGCAAGTGGCTTGAAACCACCGCCACACATCATGATGTATCATCAGGAGCTAGCCAGGAACTCTTTATTTTAAATTCTAGTGGCGTTTCCTTTGGCGATGGAAGGGAATTTATGCCTCCTGTCTGCCTCAATGAATTTTTTTGCCACGCCCCGCTCATCGCAGGGACAGCATGGCCAGAGCAGAGTGTCTTTTCAGTAGATCCCATCCCTTCCTGGCTGGCCCTCATCTCCACTCTCAAGGCCCCCTCATCACCTCTGTTTGTTCCCCATGATACGCAACTTATCGCCTCACTCCTGCGGTTTTCTCCTTTCGCAAAAATTTTCATCCAACCGGAGAGTGCTGATGATTCCTGGGTGAGCGTCTCTATCGCAGCTTGGGCAAAAGGAGCTCCTTCTCATGTGATCTTTGCTGCAGGGACCATTGAATCACTGACGCACTCCTTTGGCCGCCTCCATCGTCATCCAGTCCCTCACAATCTCATCTTTCTCCTCCACGATTCTGAAGACTCTACGCAAGAAGCCGCCGCCCTGTTGTCAGCAACTGTGTTGTCGAATGAAAAAGATGTCAATGAATGGGTCTGTCATTCAAACAGCACATCAAAACATCCAGGAGTGATCTGGATGGCGCCAGAGGAAGCAGAAAACCAGTTTTAGGGATTGCATGCATCTTAGAATACCAAATATGGTACCATCCGCGCTTTCTTCGGCGCGTTAATCTTTAATTTGAATTGTCACGCTAACAGATTCGCCAAACGCGTCAGCTTCCGCCTTTTTTAGCTCTGCCATAATTTTTTCGTCTTCTTCGAGTATTTTATTTCTTTGTTTTTCCAAGCCTTCAATTTCAGCTGTTACCATTTTGATTCCAGCCTCGGATTCTGCCAGAAAACGCTTCTTTTGTTGAAAAAGGTCGAGGGATTGTGCCTCTGAAATCTGTACTTCCTCAGCCTTTTGTTTTCTCTGCAAAATGGAGCCTAATTGCGCCACTTTTAAGTCGATCTCCTTATTCAGCGGCTTTAAATGCATCTTCTCTTCTGAATAATTGAGAGTTTTTTGCACAAAATTCACATACCTTTTTGACTTGTCGTCAACGGCCAAGGCGATTTTCTTTGCAATAAGACCTATAGCGGCAGCCAGACCAACCGGAATACATGCAATGGCATAACCAAGCGCTGTAAGTGGACCAAAGATCGGGCCAGCTATGTCAGAACCGAAAAACGCGGTACCGATACCTGCCAGCCAATGCGCAGAGATGCTCTTGGTGGCGTAAACCGTATCTACAATCAAACTTGTGTCGTCTTTTTTTGAGCTGGTAACAGTGCGCCCAAGCCAAAATGCTCGCGGCAAAGAATTACATGCATCTGCAAATTTTTCTAGCACACCTCCTTCTGGCCTGCCTTTATTAAGCAATGCTTCTATACCCATAATTTTACCTCCCCGTCACTACTCTATGACATCCACCACCATCGCAAATTTTTTTTTATTTTCAAATTAAAAATTCAACACACCAAGCTCGTTCAAAAAGGAAGGGAGGAAGTGCCTCTATAGAGGTGAAAGTTGCAGTGTTTTTGTCGTGGAAAAGGCTTGAGATTTAACCATCAAAAAAACACCCCATAGTGTACTATTGGATGTTTTTTGATGGCTCAAAGATCGAGGCTTTAACGCGGCAAAAAAACCATAGGTTTAAATTGAAAAAGGATAGTGATGATCAAGCTCGCAATTGAGCCTCAGGACATTGACACTCCGTGGAAAGAGCCCAAAAAGAGATTCTTCCTCTAAATGAAAGACAAGGGCTAGAAGTTCGTCTTCAGAAACCCCTCGTGCAGTGGCTACGCGAGGCACTTGGAACAGCGCTGCTTTTAAGGAGATCTGTGGGTCTAAGCCGCTAGCAGAAGCCATGACCATATCGTCGGGCACAAGAAAAAGAGGAGCCACAACCGCACCTTTTAACGCTTGAGTCCTCTGTCCCACAGTTGCCCGAAGAGCTGCTGATGACCAAGAAAGATTAGAGGCTTTCGAAACAAGGAGCGGCAAGAACTCCTTAGGAATTGCTGAGGGGCGTGACCAGAAATAGGCAGGCGACGAAAACGACTGGCCTACATAGTGAAGTCCCACAGTGCGGCCATGCAGGGTTACCTTATGCGCTTCTGCAGCGCCAGGGAATAAAAGACGACCGACAGTCCAGACACACAGAGGATAGACACCGCCAAAGAGTAGGGTCGCCAAGATCAGCAGCCGTACAGAGGCTTTTATATATCGTAACACCAGGAACTCCTTCTTATGCAAAGCACGAGACGACCATGTCAATCGCCTTGATACCGAGAAACGGGACAAATACACCCCCGGTTCCCCAAATCATTAAATTGCGACAAAAGAGACGATGTGCATCAACAGCCCGATACCGAACCCCTTTGAGGGCAAGGGGCACCAGCGCCAAAATAATAAATGCGTTGAAAATGACACACGAGAGGATGGCTGTCGCCCCGGAATAGAGATTCATAACATTAAAAATATTCAACTGAGGACAGATCGGCAAGAAGACAACGGGAATCATCACAAAGTATTTCGCAACGTCATTGGCGATACTAAACGTCGTCAAAGCTCCCCGTGTCATCAGCAGCTGCTTGCCAATGCCAACTGCTTCGATGAGCTTCGTAGGGTCGCTGTCAAGGTCGATCATATTCGCAGCTTCCCGCGCTGCCTGCGTCCCACTGTTCATCGCCATGGCAACATCTGCCTTCGCCAGTGCCGGAGCATCGTTCGTACCGTCTCCCGTCATGGCAACTCTATGGCCTTCTGCTTGAAACCGTTCTATGATACGAAGCTTCTCTTCGGGAGTAACCTGTCCGAAACACTCATCAACGCCAGCTTCTGCAGCAATGGCAACAGCGGTTAATTGATTGTCGCCAGTAATCATCACTGTCCTAATCCCCATCTTACGAAGCTGGACAAACCGCTCTTTTAACCCAGGCTTGATGACGTCTTTTAAAAAGATGGCACCAAGGACAACGTTATTTTTTGTAACAACAAGTGGAGTTCCCCCCTTCGTGGAAATTACCTCTACCTGTTCGACAACATCCCGTGGAACTGTATGCCCACTTTTGCGAAGCTTTGTCTCGATGGCGTCAAGAGCCCCTTTACGAAACATCCCCATGGGAGTATCGACACCACTCATACGTGTCTTGGCAGTAAAGGGGATAAAAGACCACGTTCCTGAATCATACGATTCCTTACAGCCATATGTCTCTTTGGCTAACTTAACAATGCTCTTTCCTTCAGCAGTATCATCGGAAATAGAGGCTATCAAAGACGCATGCGCAAGGTCTGCGATAGAGATGTTCTTTGCCGGAAAAAACTCCACAGCCTGACGGTTGCCAAGGGTAATAGTTCCTGTCTTGTCGAGAAGCAGGGTGTCGACGTCACCTGCCGCCTCAACAGCACTTGGCGTAAGAGCTAACATGTTATGACGCACCATGCGGTCAATGCCTGCAATACCAATGGCAGGAAGCAGCCCCCCGATCGTCGTTGGGATGAGGCATACAAGCAGCGACACAACGACAAAAGGATCCAGCAGCAACCCAAGGCCAAGAAACGCGCTCTCAGTGTGAAAAAGAGGGTTGAGGGTTGCTACCACAATGAGGAAGATCAATGTAAACCCAGTAAGAACTACATGAAGAGCCTCTTCATTAGGTGTCTTACGCCGTTTTGCACCCTCAACGAGTTGTATCATCCTCTCTAAAAACCCTTCTCCGCTCCTTGCCGTGACGCGCATCACCACCCAGTCAGAGAGAACAACTGTCCCCCCAGTAAGCGCACTGACATCCCCCCCTGATTCCCTGACAACAGGAGCGCTCTCGCCAGTGACAGCACTCTCATCGACTAAGGCCACACCTTCAATCACTTCACCATCGCAGGGGACAATATTCCCTTTTGCCACCAGCACAAGATCGTCAACGTGAAGCTCTGAAGCGGACACGGTGTCATAGTGCTCTTTATCTTTTACATCCATCAGCCGTTTTGCTGATGTCTCTGTCTGCAGTGCACGCAGGGAAGCTGCCTGCGCCTTACCGCGCCCTTCAGCGACAGCCTCGGAAAAATTAGCAAATATCGATGTCAGCCAGAGAGACGCTAAGATCACCGTGTGAAACGCGAATGAGGGCGAGAGATGCACCCATTCCCACACCAAGAACAGCGTGAGAAGAAGGTTGACGCAAAACACCACGGCCATCGTAGGGTTTTGAAAAATCCGTCCTACCTGCAATAACTTGCCAAAAGCCTTCGGCGCCGCCCCTCGAATCAACTCCCAGGTTGTTAATGTGATTGCCGCTCTTTTCCCATGTCTCATTACTTTTTTTTGCTCCTATCCAGGAAAGAAGAGGGTCATGTGGTCAATAATAGGGCCTAAGGTAAAGACAGGCAAAAAGTTCAGTGCTCCGATAATCAAGACAACAAAACCAAACCAAATGCCAAAAGCAAGGGTATCTGTGGCCAGCGTTCCCGCTGTCTGTGCAACATGCTTTTTCTCAACGAGCACCCCAGCGAGCGCCAACGTTAATGCTGCAGGAAGCAAACGCCCAAAGTACATGGCAAGCCCTGTCAACACGTTATAGATCGCAGCCTCTGATGAAAGCCCCGCAAACGAGCTGCCATTGTTAGCTGCGGCAGACGAAAAAGCATAGAGAGCCTCGGACATGCCATGAGGAGAGCGGTTCGAAAGCGCTTGTATTCCAGCAGAGTGGAGCAGGGCTACAGACGTCAGACAGAGGACGATAGCCGCTGGGAAAATAGCAAGCAACGCGACAGGCTTCATCTCACGAGCCTCAATTTTCTTCCCTAAATATTCAGGGGTTCGCCCTACCATAAGCCCTGCAGCAAAGACCGCGATGAGGAGAAAAACGACTGCTGTTGTCATCCCTGTCCCTATCCCTCCAAAGACCACTTCTCCTATCTCCATCAACAGTAATGAGACGCCGCCTGATAAAGGTAGAAAAGAGGTGATAGAAGCGTTCACAGAGCCGTTTGAAGTGGCCGTTGTGCTAACAGCCCAGAAGACAGACCAAAAGGGGCCGAAACGACATTCCTTGCCTTCCATATTTCCTTCAGCCTGAAAAAGGCTATGATCACCCCCGACAAGACCTGGAAGATCTTGCCCTTCTGCATAGCAACTAAGAAAGACAGCGCCAATAAAAAGGAGCGACATGACACTCAGAAAAAACACGCCCTGCCTCGGAGAGCGGACTAGCTCTCCAAAGGTGCGGCACAGTGCCATTGGAATGAGGAGGATAGCGATGAGCTCAACTAAATGGGACCAGATAGTAGGATTTTCAAGCGGATGGGCGCTATTGGCATTAAAAAACCCTCCTCCATTTGTCCCTAGCTGTTTGATCGCTATTTGAGAGGCGCACATGCCAACAGGAATCGTCGCTTCACTGCCTTCTAACGTCGTGTATGAGATAGCGCCTTGCGTAGACTGCGGCACTCCGCTTGCTAGTAAGAGAATCGACGTCAAGCAGGATAATGGCAGAAGGACATACACGGTAAACCGAACCAAATCCTGCCAAAAATTCCCGATTTTGTTGGTTTCTGCTCGCCGGAAGGCTCGGGAGAGGGCGCAGAGAAGGGTAACACCAACAGATGCTGACAGAAAATTCTGCGTTGTCAACCCGAGCATCTGCACAGGCCATGACATGTGTAGCTCTGGAACGTACGACTGCCAATTGGTATTAGTCACAAAGCTGATAGCGGTGTTGAAAGCCGCATAGCCAGAAAAGTTAATAGCTCGTGGATCGAGAAACCCTAAAAGACTTTGAAAACGCAGCATGAGGAAGAGGAGGACAGCGCCACAGGTATGAAAGGCAAGCAATGCAAAAAAATATTCCTTCCAATTCATCTCGCTTTTATATGCCGTACCGATAACAGCAGAACAGCTCTCTTCTAGCCAGGCCAGGGGCTTCAAAAAGGTAATTTTTTCTGGCTCTTCGATCACCCGTGCGATAAACCCGCCTAAGGGCCATGCGAGGAGAACCATCATCCCCATGAACAGTACTGTGACAGCCAATGCCCCAATCATTCAAAGTACTCCGGAAATAACAAGCTCATGAATACAAAAATAGATAAGCCAAAAAAGAATAGGGACGCGATATGCATAGGCATCATGACCGTTTCCCCAAAACAAAACCAAAAAAATGGCCTACAAGAACGGCACCGAACGTCATCGCCACAAAGAGACTAAACACTGCAATGTCTTCCACGTATCGTTCTTTGAACCTCAATATAAACTCGTTACTAAAGTACTTTCGCACCATAATCGAATGTCGAGTTGTTCTCAATAAAGGTCTTTACTCGGCACATGCTTTAAAAGAGTTGTTCCCACTACCGCTCACCCTTCCCCTCATCCTCGCTTCTGTCTAATGAGAGCGCCATCAAATGGGCAAACGCCTCAAGAATAGGTCGATATTCGTCAAGAGAGGCCGCTTCCTTTGGATAGATCCCCAATGCTCCAAGAACTGGGCGGTCAGCTACGTACAATGGAACCCACATCCCTCGAGCTGAAGGAAGCGTGTTCGTCCCCATGCCAGCAATCTCCCTGTGGTCAATCGCCCATCGCGCTGCCATCTGTTCCGTCGCATCAAAGACAGCATCAACAGAACCGAGCTTCTTATAGTCGCCATGTTCCTTCAGATACAACACGCCCTCAGCATGAACCAACCCCCCTAGATGTAGATTCACTCGCGCTAACATCGCTTCTGTCCCAGAAGCCGCAGCAAGATCTCGGCTCAATTCAAAAAGACGCAGCATCTCCTGATGACGCGAGACAGCAGCCGCTGTGAGCCGCCGCTGCTTCGAGGTGAGGCGATTGACCACAACGCCGATCACAAGAATGGCTGTCGCGAAGAGCATCGGCTCCCCCTGGGTAAGCCACTGCTCAATATCGGTAACATAGACAGCATCTAGCAAGAACAACGCAGAGACAACATAGACATAAAAACTTAAAGGGGGAAGGAAGAGGGCTGCCAACGCTGTTGAAAGAAGGTAGATAATGGCAAACGATGTCGGACTGAGCATATCGCTAAAAGGAGCAAGGCAGAGCGTGAAAAGCCCCACCAGCCCAATAGGAATAGCAACAGAAGAGAACAGACGAAAGGTCTTGCGCACTTCTCGTGGAGACTCTGGCTGAACCTCGACGCTCTCCGCCCCTCCCCAATTGCTTGAAATCACATATACGTCAATCGCAGAATCCTTGCGCACCAGCTCATCGACAGGAGATTTTTTCCACAGTCTCTTAAACCATGGCATCAGAGAATGGCCTAATATGATCTGCGTCACCCCATGCTCTTTAGCATAGGCAAAAATAGTATCTGCAATAGACTCACCAGGAAGCGTCACGACCTTGGCACCTAGCTCCTCGGCAAGATGAAGATGGCGTAAGAGCTGCCGCCGTTGTTCTTCGGAACGAAATGCCATATCAGGAGTCTCTACAGAAGCGACAAGCCACTCCGCCTTCAGCATGTCAGCAAGCCTCTTGGTGACTCTGATAACCCGTTCGCTAAATGGACTCGGGCCTATCGATGCTAAAAGCTTTGGCGCCACCTGCGCAGCGATTGCCTCACCAGGCAGCCGCCCTCTTCCAGTATCGACGATAGCCGCTGTCTTCCGCAGCGCTATCTCTCGAAGAAGCTGTAGATTTTCTTTTTTGAAAAACTTATGGATGGCACGTGCTGCTTGCTCTGGGACATACACCTTCCCCTGGCGTAGCCGTTCTAACAGCTCTTCAGGAGCTAAGTCAACGAGTTCTACTTCATCAGCCACATCTAAAATGCGATCTGGAACACGCTCTCGAACTGCGACACCAGTGGCCTGTTCAATAGGATCCTGAAAGCTTTCAAGATGCTGGATATTTAACGTGGTATAGACATCAATCCCTGCTCCTAAAAGCTCTTCTACATCCATATACCGTTTAATATGGCGGGAGCCTGGAACATTCGTATGGGCAAGCTCGTCGACGATGGCAAGAGCTGGATTTCTGAGTAAGACAGCATCTAAGTCAAGTTCTGTTAACTCAACGCCCTTATAAGGGATCTTCGCTGTGGGGATTATCTCGAGGCCCTCGAGCAGCCGTTCTGTCTCTTTACGGCCATGGGTCACCGCCAATGCTACAACAACATCAACGTCTTCGGCCTTTTTCTGCCTTGCGCCCTCCAGCATGGAATACGTCTTCCCAACACCAGCGGCATACCCAAGAAAAATCTTTAGTCGCCCACGTCGGTCTTGATTCATCGAACGCTCCTTATGAGGAAACAAGCTTCGAAGGACTTCTCCTCTTCAGGCTCATGGAAATAACCATGAGCCTGACGAAGAAGGCGGTATCAACCCTTCCAAACAGAGAGGTTTGAAAAGACATTGGCAAAAAGTCGGGCCAAATCGTGATACGTCAGATAGACGAGCAAAACAATGAGCAGCACCGCGAAGGGAAGAACGATTTTCTCCACTGTCTCCACCTTCAAGCGAACACCAGTGACCATCTCAAACAAAGAAAGCAGGACATACCCTCCATCGAGCACGGGGAGCGGGAGAAGGTTTAAAATGGCAAGGTTGAGACTTATCGTGCCAAGCCAGAAGAGGGCCTCTTTATACCCTATCGACCACTGTTGCTGGATGAC
>CAINFV010000018.1 GCA_903848235.1 Chlamydiia bacterium
CCTGAATACTCTAAAGCTCTCCAATCTTGTTGCATTGCGAGAGCGATAATTTCCGGATCGTTTTTTAGTCTGTCGCTGGCATGCCGAAGAGCATTCCAATCCTGTTGAATAGCGAGTTCGATAACATGCTTGTCGTCGCGAGGTACGGGACCTGAACAAATTAGAGCTCTCCAATCTTTTTGCACTGCGAGAGCGATAATTTCCGGATCGTTTCTTAGCCTGTCGCTGGCATAAATAGGCGCCAGCCCAGACTGTCGAATAGCGATTTCGATAACAAGCCCGTTGTCGCGAGGCGCTGGGCCTGAATACTCTAGAGCTTGCCAATTTTGTTGCACTGCGAGAGCGATAATTTCCGGATCGTTTTTTAGCCTGTCACTGGCATGATGAAGAGCATGGATATTCTGTTGAATAGCGAGTTCGATAACATGCTCGTTGTCGCGGGGCGCGGGGCCTGAATACTGTAGAGCTCCCCAATCTTTTTGCACTGCGAGAGCGACAATTTTCGGATCGTTTTTTAGTCTGTCGCTGGCATACTGAAGAGCATTCCAATCCTGTTGAATAGCGAGTCCGATAACATGCTCGTCGTCGCGAGGCGCGGGGCCTAAATACTCTAGAACCCTCCAATTTTTTTGCACTATAAGGGCGAGGAATTTCGGATCGTTTTTTAGCCTATCGCTGATATGCTCAAACGCATGCGAATCCTGTTGAATAGCGAGTTCGATAACATGTTCGTTGAAGCGAGGCGCGGGGCCCGAATGCTCTAGAGCTCTCCAATTTTCTTGCACTGCGAGAGCGACAATTTCCGGATCGTTTTTTCGCATGTCGTTGGCATACTGAAGAGCAAGACCGTTTTGGCGTACTGCTAACTCAACAATTTTTGGATCATTTTTTCGCATGTCGTTGGCATACTGAAGAGCAAGGCCGTTTTGGCGTACTGCTAACTCAATAATCTCTAGATCGTTTTTTAGCCTGTCGTTGGCATACTGAAGAGCAAGACCGTTTTGGCGTACTGCTAACTCGACAATTTTTGGGTCGTTTATCAGCCTGTCGCTGGCATACTGAAGAGCAAGACCGTTTTGCTGTATTGCCGACGCAACAATGTCGAAATCATTTTTCGGATCATTGCCTGCATACTGAAGAGCAAGACCGTTTTGCCGTGTTGCCAACGCAACAATGTCTAGATTATTTTTCGGACCATCGCCGGCATAATCGAAAGCAAGAATGTCTTGCCGCATTGCCAACGCAACAATTTTCGGATCGTTTTTTAGTCTGTCGCTGGCATACTCAAGAGCAAGGCCGTTTTCCTGTACTGCCAATCTACAAATATCCTCATCGAAAGGTACAAGTGATAAAAATTGATCGTACCGATGGTGGAAATAGATACCGTAATGATTAAGCGACTTGTCAGAAACGCCGTCATTGGTAGCGTTTTCAACAAATGTTCGAATGGTTTTTTCTAGTTCTTCTGGAATTTGTTTAAGAAAAGCTTCGAGTTCTTCTGGATGATTTTTCATACAAGATAAAACGGCGATCTTTGCGATTGCAGGGTTCTTCTTTAGGCGTTCATCTATCAAATTATATTCTCGATAGTTTTTCATTACGGCTACGATAGCAATTTTTTCTATCGAGCGACAGATTGTCGGAGCAGATGCCAATGAAAAAGTGTGATGCCTAAATGCCTCTTCCGCTTTGTCATTAAAGTATTCTACCGCACCGAGATCCCCATCCGATGGGCTATGATTTTTTGTGGTGTTCGCGAGGATGAGGCTGGAGAATTTGCAGTACTTCAGTAGTGTAGCCACAATTGCTGGTTCGACCAAAATGTCCTGAAGGGTTTTGTCCTTGCTTTGTTCTTCATCCGCTTCTGAGAGCGCTTTACAAATTTCTGCTTTCTTTTCACAAAGTAAATTTGAAATAAGCTTGACAGCTTCATTTTTTTCTATCTTTGATCCTTTGTAGTTCTCTATTATTTTAACTAAAGGATCTCTCACAAATGTCGGGAAAAGATGAATTATACCTTCAATAGTTTCTATTGCCTCATCAAGACGTCGCTCTACAAGTAAAGCTGTTATGTAGAATCGTTTGAATGAGTTTTTTTCACTTGGATGATGGTTTGATAGCCATTTTGAAGCCTTCGAAATAAAAAGGCTTTCTTCTTTATGCTCGACTCCTCGTGCATTTAGAATTTTAGATCTTGCGATCTGTTCGTTAAGCTCAGAAATTATTGCTTGAGCAACTTTTCCGATAAGTTCGCTTGCTTCTATTCTGCTTCGCTCATCTTCAAGAATTGAAGAGAAAATTGTCGGAGAAACCTCAGCTATAGAATCAAGGATGGTGCTTTTTTCAGCGGGTGATTCTGAATTTGAAAGAACCTGTATCTTCGTTTCGAGTGAATTTTTTACATCTGAAAACCGTCCACTCGGTTCTGATGCGGGAAGTGGGGTCTCCAGTGCAGCTCGAAAAGCATCCATGGATTGACTATTGTTTGAGGGTATTACAGACATAGAGTATCCTAAATTACTTTGTATTAAAATCTAATGAATGGTAATTATAATATTTATCGGTATTGTATGCATTAGTTTGTTTTAAATTGTAGCTTTAATGTGGAAATTGCCGGTTTTCTTCCATTTAGACTTTTTTAAGGACGTACAAGATTCAGGCATCCTGTCCGTTCGAGGAAGATGAAGAGAATGCACGCCGGCGTGATGTAGCGGATGAAAAAGAGCCATGGGACAAAGAGAAAGCGAAGTGCAGAATGGGAGCAGAACTCCTCTTTGGCGATAGCATGGCTGATGTGGTGCCCGGCAAATAGGCAGAGGAGAAACCCTGAGGTGGGAAGAAGCCATGCTGCGGTGATGTGATCTATAGTTTCAATGAACGTCGAGCCATAGAGAAGACTCCAGTTTGCAAAAAGAGTCGATGAGCCGCTAAGGGCACTAGGAATGCCAAAGAGAAAGGTAGACGCTCCAACAGCAAGAGTGACTTTCTTGCGAGGCCAGCCATACAGGTCGATGAAGGTAGCTACGATGACTTCGGTGAGGGCAATAGCAGCGCCAAGGGCTGCGAAGACAAAGAGCAAAAAGAAAAAGGCTGAGATGAGGAGCGCCCCTGGCAGAGAGGCGAAGAGCATTGGCAGCGTCTTAAAGATAAGGCCAAAACCTCCGCGAGGGGATTGATGGAAGGTAAAGATTGTGGGAAAGATCGAAAAGGCTGAGATGAGCGCAACGCAGCAGACCATGGCAGCAATGATAAGAGCTGTCTTAGGGATGTCGTCATCACGACGCATGTAGCTGCCATAGGTTATCATGATCCCTTGCCCGAGGGAGAGGGTAAAGAAGGCTAGGCCTAATGCCTCAAGGATGGCAGACGGAGTAAGGGCGGAGATATTTGGAGTTAAGATGAAGCGATAAGCCTCGGCGAACCCCGGTAGAGTGCAGTTATAGGCGAAAAACGAGCAGAGGAGGACAAGGAGCGATGAAGTGACGATACGCGTTGTGTTTTCGATCCCCTTCCGAATTCCATGGTAGACGATAGATGCTGTGATGGCAGTGAAAACCAGATGCCAGAAGAGACAGATGTCGCCGCTTGCAGTGAGGATGTCAAAGGTGCGAGAGATCTCTTCAGATGTCTTGTCAGTCCAGAATTGGTTGAGGGACATGAAGAAATAGTTTAACCCAAAGCCAGCGATGACACTGTAGTAGGACATGATGAGAAACGAGCTGGCAACACTCAGCCACCCAGCAATTCTCCAACGTGATTGCGGGTGGTCCAGTGCTTGAAAGGCGAGAACGGGAGCGTGCTTAGTCCGGCGTCCTATAAGAAGTTCTGCGATGAAGATGGGGACGCCGACAACAAGGATGCAGAGCAGATAGACGAGGAAAAACGCTCCTCCTCCATGTTCTCCAGTAAGATAGGGGACTCGCCATAGCGTTCCAAGGCCTATCGCAGAACCTGCCGCTGCCATGATAAGGCCAAAATGCGAGCTCCAGTGTTCTCGAGAGCGGTGGTTCATCACATGCCTAGCAGTGAAAGTCCAGGAAGATCTTGGATCGTAGGCTCATCCTTTGTCATTTCTTGTACCTTTTGGAATGCTGCATGATGTGCCGCTTTAATAAGAGCTTCTAATCCCTCAATGTCTTCTTTGTCAACACAGTCGGGGTTAATCCGCACTCGTTTTATCTCTCCGCTTCCCGAGACGGTAATGGAGACAAGGCCGTTGCCGGCAGTTCCCTCTGCCTCCATGGTGTCGAGCTTTGAGGAAAGAGACTCTTGAAGCATGCTCATCTGTGCTTGTAGCTGGCGTGCCTGCTTTTTCTTTTTAGCAAATCCTGTTCCCATATGGTTTTTTTTCACTCTTACGAAGGGGTGGAAGGTCTGATAATAGAGGCGCCGAGCTCTACGGCGGTAAATTGTATAAGATTCTCTTGGCGAGCTTTTTCCTGCTCTTCTGGCATTGAGGTGACAGGAGGCGGGAGACTGTGAGATTGTGCTGACACTTGTACTTCAGCGGCTAGAGCATTGGCGGTCGTGCCTCCTTCCTCTTTACGTAGCGCAGAGGCCGGATGTATGGCGTCCGCTGTCTTTGGGGATGGAGATTTCCGACTGGTAGCCTTGTTCCGAGAAGAGGGTTGAGGCGTCAGAACAGCTGCCGCTTCTGCCACTGGCAGGCTGACAATGACTGCTGCCTGCGGAGCCTCCTTCCCTTGCTGGGACGCTGGTTTTTGTGTGCCATCACCATGCTGCCTGTCATCGGTCGACGAGGACGCCTTTTGGCGTGCGGGAGGGGCAAGGCAAGGCTGAGGGGTGAGGTCTTGCTCTTTGTCGGCATGTGGCGTTGGCGTTGCGGCACTCTGCGTTTTAATCTGCTCTTGGAGTTCGAAGAGCTTGCGGGCGATGAGGGGAAGGGGGACCTTTCTTTGGATCCGAACGATGTTCAGTAGTAGCCACTCGAGTAAAAACCGCTGTGAGGCGGCCGTCTTGAGGGTGCGCTGTGCTTCTGCTAGAATGTTGAGAAGTTCTAAGAGATGCTCTTGCGACATAAGGGCGGCAGAAGCACACATAGCTTTGTGTGCTTCCGTGCCTATCGCTAGCGACGGCGATGGAATTCGGAGTTTGAGTAACAGGAGGGAGCGGAAGTGATCTGTAACGTCATCAATGAAATGCCCGATATCCTTGCCTTCATGAAACACGCGATCGCTGATCGTATAGGCAACGCTTATATCGGCTGTTGCGATAGCGCGGTCTAGCTCCAGCAGCCAGTCTATGGGGGCAATACCAAACACCTCTTCGACAATCTCCTCGCGGATATGTCCTTCTGAGAAGGAGATCACCTGATCGAGCAGCGATTCTGCATCTCGAAGGCCGCCGTCAGCATAGCCAGCAAGACGGTGGAGAGCGGCCTCTTCGGCACGGACATTCATATCAGTGACGATACGCTGCAGCTTTGAGACGATAGCTTCTTGGGACAGCCTGCGCAGGTTGAAACGCTGACAGCGGCTGATGATTGTCGTCGGGATTTTATGAGGCTCTGTGGTGGCGAGGAAGAACTTGACAGATGGGGGAGGCTCCTCGAGGGTCTTGAGGAGGGCATTGAACGCCTCCTTTGTGAGCATGTGGACTTCGTCGATTAAGTAGATCTTATAGCGTCCGCAGGAAGGGGCGTAGGAGGCAGATTCTGTCAGCGCCCGTATGTGGTCTATCCCACGGTGCGATGCGCCGTCAATCTCCTGAACGTCTAACGACCTGCCTTCCGTAATCTCAACACATGAAGGACAGGTATTGCATGGCTCTCCTGATGCGAGGAGAGACGAGCAGTTTAACGCTTTGGCATAGAGCCGTGCGATCGATGTTTTGCCGGTGCCGCGAGAGCCTGCAAAGAGATAGGCGTGACAGACACGGCCAGACTGCAAGGCATTTTTCAGCGTTCGGACAATAGCATCTTGTCCGATGACATCAGCAAACTGTTGTGGTCGATAGCGCCTGGCAATAACCAGGTAGGAATCGTCCATGCATTTCCCCCCAAGAGTAGTAGGCCTAAGAGTTGCCGCCTCTTCTATTAGGTGCAACATCGTTGCTCCTAACGAATAGGCGGCGACTCTTAGGTTATTGAGATCAATCTACGAGAGTCTTCCAAAAAAATCTACAAACGAGCACCGTAGAATTTAGCACTTTAGCGATTTTAGGGGCTTGCCGCCGGTTGTTGTTCGGATATATACCGATTCTGGAACAAGAATGAGGTATATGTGTTGCTTGGTATCGCTAAATATTTACAAAAGAGCGTACGCTAGACAGTTGTTTTTCTCAAAGGAGCCTTTGGCCTCAAGGCTCATATGTCCTAGGTGTAAAAGTCGATGACGATTGAGACTGCTTCAGCATCAAGAATTAGAAAAGACGGAAGCTTCTTCGACACAAGTCGAACGTTGCGCTTTGTCATTCTTCTGCTTATTACCTTAGGGACCTTTTTTTTCCTCCATAATCGCGAGATACGCGTCCCGATGCTTGAACTCGGGACTATTGCTCCTCGATATATTGTCGCTGAAGTCTCGTTTTCATTTGCCGATGAAGAGGCGACAGCTGCTGCTCGCCAAGCAGCGCTCTTTGACATTGGAAATATCTACTACATCGAGCCCGAAGATGTTCTCAAGCGGACGATAGAATTCGAAAATTCCCTTCTCTACGATCAGTTATGGCGAGTGGAGGCACCGCAGTCAAGTTTTGATGAGATGTGCCGTGCGAATGAGATTTTAGGAAGGACGCTATTCGAAATCCGCTTTGGCGATTCTAGAACTATAGAGCGGATGAAACAGGCAGGACTTGACGTTGCCAAGTTCTATGAGATTGTGCCTATCGATTTGCGTCAGGGGATTTGCTTTACTGATAAAATCTGGGATTTTATACGACAACGGGCGTTCTCAGAGGTGACGCTGCAACCTGCGGCCGTTGACTTTTTATTTTCTTTTCTCCGTGAGAAGATCTGGTTTCTGAGGGTGGACTCAAACGCTACACGGAAGATGCGCAAGCTCCTGCGGCTTCAAGTGCCAACACGCTATACGACGATTCCTGCTGGATCTCGTATTATAGACAGTGGAGAGAAGGTGACATCTCGGCATATCACCATGCTCCAGGCGATGAAGCAGGTGATGGCTGAGCGGCGCGACCTCTGGCATCCAAGGACCATCCTAGGATCTGCGATCCTCACCTGCCTGTTGGTTCTGACGTCGGCTCTCTTCTTGCGTTGTTACCACCCATCGATTCTCTCATCGAATTCGACGTTATTTCTTATTGTCAGCATTGTCTTGCTCTGTCTATTCCTGGCCAAGTTGTGTGAACTATTTTTATTAAACATACCCCACGGTCTTACAGACCTAATCCACTACCCTCTTCTCATTCCCTTTGCCGCTATTCTTCTGTGCATCCTGGTGGGCCCATCGATCTCCATCTTCTTCTCTTCTATGCTCGGGCTTCTCTTCAATGCGTGCTTAGCTTTTGAATTCCAAGGCTTTTTGCTGGCAAATCTCATCGTCTCTTTTATCTGTATCTTCTACACACGCACCCTTCGTCGTCGTGCTGAAATCGTTACGATCTGTCTTCGAGGGTGGTGCACGGCGAGTGCCATTATCATCGCGTTGTATTTCTACGATCATTCCCGATGGGGAGTCTCGCTTTTTGGAGATATCGGAAGCTCCGGTGTCTTTATGCTGCTGACGGCCATCATCGTTGTGGGGTTCCTTCCTTTCTTTGAGTCTGCCTTCAGAGTGCTGACAGACATCAATTTGATGGAGTATATGAATCCAAATCAAGAGCTCCTGCAGCGCCTTATGATGGAGGCTCCTGGCACCTACCAGCACTCACTGCTCCTAGGGAGCATTGCAGAAGCTGCTGCCCAGGCAATAGGGTGCAATGGCCTTTTCTGCCGTGTTGCCACCCTCTATCACGATATAGGCAAGGTGTCTATTGCTCAGTATTTCACTGAGAACCAGCAGACAGGGATGAACATCCACCAGCTTCTCACTCCTGTGGAGTCGGCACGTGTTATCATCTCTCACGTTCAAGAAGGGGTTAATCTCGCACGCAGGGCAGGACTTCCTGAAGCGTTTATCGACATCATTCGCGAGCACCATGGGACAAGTCTTGTCTACTACTTCTACCATAAGCAGCTGGAGGCTGTTGGCCATGATGCAAGCCTCGTCGATGAGAGAGAATTCCGCTATTCGGGGCCAAAGCCAAGGAGTAAAGAGGCTGTGATTGTGATGATTGCCGACTCTTTCGAAGCGGCGTGTCGCTCTATAGACGAGATTAATGAAGAGATTCTCACCCGTCTTATTGATCAGATTGTTCGCGAGAAGATGGAAGACGGTCAGTTTGACGAATGCCTGTTAAGTTTTGAAGAGCTTGGCCTCGTGAAAAAAGCTCTTGTCCGCTGCCTTCTTTCCATTGGCCACTTCCGTATCAAATACCCAGCCAAAATTCGCCTGAAAACATCTCCAGTCTAGCCGGCGATCCCAAGAGGTAGAAGGCATAACGGCTGTATCTCTTCTGGCATGCCAACAATCTCTTGCACAGCCTGAGGAGTGAATCCTGCGACACAGACTGTTCCAAGGCCACACGATATGGCCTGAAGGGCGACGTTCTCTGCGACACATCCAGCTTCGAGCCAGGTAAAGTCCTGGGCGTGTGCGCCATATTTTTTCGCTACGCCTTCGTATACGCCGCCGATGACAATCGTTGCTGCTGCCTCCTCGACAGAGCGTTGAGAAAAAGCTGCTGCGCACAGACGGGATCTAAGATCTCCGTCAGAACACTTTTGAAGCGCATGTTTTTCTACTATGTACGTATACACTCCTGGGGCAAGACCCGTGACATTGCCTGCAACTAGATATACCGTTAGAGGGTAGCAGCCTCCAGCAGAAGGAGCTGCCCGCAGGCTATTTTGATGGGTAATCCCTTGCGATGCCCATAGGAGCTGGGATATTTGTGAAAGAGAGAGGGGCTGGTTTTTGAAGTGCCGTGTCGACCGGCGTTCATGAATAGCTGTTTCCAATGAGACAGTGCCGGTGAGCGACGGCGCTGGCAGTGACAGGTTCTGAGTCAATGTAGTAGTAGTTTTTCTAGCACGTTCAATATCGCGCTGGCATACCATTCCTGCCATCGCCACAGCCTCTACGCCTCCTATGAAGGTCGATGCGCTTGCTAAGTACAGCCCTGTGATGGGTGTTTTAAAGAAGGGGCACGAACTTCCTTGAGATTGGTCAAAGGGGTAAAATGCCCCTTCTGGCATTGAGGTAAAGTGCTCAAAGGTACGAGGTGTGATCACATCGTTGACGACAATATGTTGGCGGATGTTGGGAATGAGTTTTTCAATTTTTGCTATCGCAGATTCAGCAAGAGCCTCTTTGTACATTCTGTATTCAGGAGTGCCAAGTGGCGGTACGTCGGTATAGCGGGCATCTACTCCTATAGAAATACTAGCACATCCAGGAGGGACTGAAGCGGGGTCTGCTGATGAGATCACCATGAAGTCGATCTTATCGCCAACCACTTTTCCGTCCTTAAGCTCGGGAAAAGCATCGATCTTGGAAGAGAGTGCAGACAGGTCGAGGTCGAGCCCAAGATTAATAACAGCTCCCGTTTTGGACGTCTTAAGAGAGGAGATGGTGTCTGTAAAGGCGGGATTTAGCGAGCCTTTCGGAAGCAGTTGTAAGAAAAGCGTTTTTGCATTGGCATTGGCCACGACAATAGAGCTCAGATACGTTTTCGTTCCAACACGCACCCCTGTGACATGCCCGTCATGTACGAGAATTTCATCCACAGGTGCATTCGTGAGTACTGTTCCTCCATGAGATTTCACAGTGGCAGAGAGTGCTTCTGCAAAGAGCTTTCCACCTTGTTTTGGGTAATGACCTCCATATAGAAAGTACCTCAAGCAGGCTAGCAGTGCATCACTTGCTGTTGTGTTTTCTGGTGTTGTCCCTAAATACCCAATCAATGAGCACAGGCATTTCTTCAGATCTGCATCCTGAAAAAACTCGTCGAGCTTCTGTTGATAGGTGACGGCTTTCCATGAGTCAAACGTTGGTTGGGGTTGAGAGGGATCTTTGGCAGCAGCGAGAAACTCATCAGTGGCTCTGCGCGCTTGCGCAAAAAAGTCGATGAGACTGCGATGCTCGTGTGGAAACAGTTCAGAGAACTTCTCGACGGTATCATTGTTGGCCCCCGTGAATGTGATCTTTTTATCCCCGAAGATATAGGTACGGGTATGGAGGACAAATAGATCGTCTTTTTTGAGGTTGAGCTGCTGCAGGAGCGATGCGATGGCCCCCCGTTCACACCCGCTGATATCGGCAGCGCCGACGGGAAAGGTGAAGCCATTCCGTTCATATCCTGTGCAATACCCGCCAACATGGCTGTGTTGTTCTGCTACCAACACTTTGTAGCCATGTGTAGAGAGAATCGAAGCGCATGATAAGCCTCCAATCCCAGAGCCAACAACGATCACGTCGTATTCATTTGGTAGCTTTTTTGCGGATGGATCGTTTGAGACTGTCCAATCATGTTTGAAGGTGATATCTGTCTCCCGTCCAGCAGATGCGTGAAGGCTGCTTGTTGCCATCATCAAGCTGATGAAAAGAATTGACCGTGAAAGATGTGTCAAAAATGTTTTCATAAAAGCTCCATATTATTTCGTAGTATGGTGGTCTTGTATTGTTTGGATGGACTCTTGGCACCATTGCACTTCAGCTTCTGCACGACAGATACCATTCTTCAAGCTTAAGAGCCAGTATAGATAGTGAGGTGAGTCGGTGTATTGCTCTATTTCCTTGTGAATGGCAAGGAATTGATCGAGCTTTTTTTGGACCCTCTGCTGTCGTTTTTTCAGCAGTTCGATGGATGTTGTGTACGAGGCGTTCTTCCCAAAAAACAGCTTTAAGAGTTCTTCGTCTCTTTGAAGCAGCTTCATCTCTGTAGATTCACCAAGCCACTGTTCAAGAGCGGCGCGTCCCTTGCTTGTAATCGCATAGCGATGGCTGATCTGTTTTCCCTTGTGCTGTGTGTCAGAGAGCTCGATCAACTGGTCCTTCTTCAATTGACTCAAGGCTGGATAGAGCTGACCGTTACTCTCAGACCAAAAGTGAGAGATGCTCTCTTCCATGAGCTTCTTCATCTCGTATCCAGTGAGCGCGTCGATTGACAGCAGCCCAAGGATGAGAAACGTTGTTTTTTGATTTTTCAAGCAAGATCTCCCGCGTCTTTTACAAAGAGGAAGTGTTATTGTATGTCTAAAAGACTTAATTTGTCCATCTCTACTCTCTTCCACCTTGATCTTGATCCCAACGATTTGGCAGGATCAGTTCAGAACATTTTTTAGGGGTTCTTCTCTACCATGGAATGGCATCGTATTCTGATTACTGGAGCATCATCGGGCTTGGGCTGGGCGCTGGCTGTGGAATTAGCTCGTCCAGGTGTCGAGCTTTTTCTCTCTGGCCGAGATCAAGAGAGACTCTCGCAGCTTGCACATCTGGTGCAAGAAAGAGGAGCGGCAGCTCACACGTGTGTATCAGATCTCTCCACTGTGTCAGGGCGGCAGCAGCTCATCGACGTCATTGAGCGCGAAGTGCCCGATCTTCTCATCAATAGCGCTGGCGTTGGCTCTTATGGGCTGTTTGTTGATACTGAGCTGGAGCGATCTGAGCAGATCATACAGGTGAATGTCATGGCTCTTATGGCCATCACCTATGCGTGGTCTCGCGCTCTGATCAGCCGGTCGAAGAGTGGAAAGGTGATCTTCGTATCATCATCAGCAGCCCTTCTGCCATGCCCTGGGATGGCGGCATATGCTGCTTCAAAAGCCTTTCTAAACAGTTTTGCCGAAGCTCTTCGCTTTGAACTTAAAGATCGAGGTATCGCTGTCCTCACTGTCTGTCCCGGGTATTTTACTACGAATTTCCAACGGCGGGCATCAGACAG
>CAINFV010000019.1 GCA_903848235.1 Chlamydiia bacterium
AATGGCCGCAAACTGTCAAAGAAAAGCTGAGTTCATTGAGTGAGAAAGCAGAGGCGTTCAGAAGGCTAATTTTGCGTGCAAGGAATAAACTTCTTGCTCACATGGACAAAGAGGTATTCCTGACCGATATGATTCTCGGAGATTTCCCAGAAGGGGAAGATGAGGTATTCCTGCAAACCTTGGAAGAGGTCTGTGACATTACACACCACCTCTGTTTTGGTTCGATCTTTGGGCAGATAAACGTGGTTAAGCGTGGCGATATAATCAACTTCAAGCGAGCGCTTGGAGATGCAGTAGCCTTCCGTGAGCTATTGTCGGAAAGTAAAGGGCAAGAAAAGTCAAAGCTGTTTTCCTATTTACAAAAAATACCAATAACGCTGTATGACAACGGCACAAACGGAGGACTCAAAACCTGATGGCTTCGTCTGTTCCACAGGCATTGTATATATTTTAATCGTAATCCTTGATATTATTTTTCCATGAAAACATTTAGTTGTAGGTGGAGTGCGTAAATTTTCAATAGAAGAAAACAATACTTAAAATCCCGCCAATTTTTTAACCCCTTCTGTGAAATTACCCTCCTAATACCAATTCGTATTCAAGAATAGAGCAAGGCCGAATAGATAACCACCCCCTACCCCCGCCAGCGGGGGACAACTCCCCCTGCTGTCCTTCCAAAGGCAAAGGGGGATAGCTTACCTGTGAATGCAAATTGTTAAAATTATAGATTTTAAAACCCCTGGTTGTACCGCACTGAATAGTCGGCCGAGGGCAAACCAAAAAGATGCAGGTTATAAGGCAAGGTATTGCAATGTAGATGGTTTCATAATTCTTCTGCATTCCCTTATTGACTTCTTCGCGTCAATAATACTAAACTTTCAGTGTGATTTATCTGTAGCCTCTTAAAACGCATATTTGCGGGGAAGTATTTTAGAAATTTAGAACCTTTGTATTCAGCAATGATGATCCGAACGATTTTCTGGGAAGACAACTCCGTGGTCATGATCGACCAGAACGCCCTGCCGTGTGAGGAGAAGTATCTCATCTGCCGGGACTACCGGGAAGTTGTCCAAGCCATCAAGGATTTGACCATCCGCGGCGCCCCGGCTATTGGGGTTGCAGCGGCCATGGGCATCGCCCTCGGCGCACTCCACATTACCCCCGCCTCTCAAAAAGAATTCAAGACCTCATTCTATGAAGTGTGCACGCAATTCTCCCAAACACGCCCTACTGCACGAAATCTGTTCTGGGGCATTGAGCGCATGAAGAAGTGTTTTGAAAACAACCTCTCTTCCGGCGATAATCGCTATGAAATGATCAAACAGTCTCTCGTAAATGAGGCCATTCGCATCTGCGAGGAAGATATTGCCATCAACCGGAAAATGGGGATCAACGGAAGATCCCTGGTCCGGGACGGCGACAATCTTCTTACCCATTGCAATGCCGGCGCCCTGGCGACTGCCGGCTGGGGAACCGCCCTGGGAGTGGTCCGGGCGGCGGTTGAAGAGGGGAAAAACCTCCATATCTTCATCGATGAGACAAGGCCGGTCCTCCAGGGTGCGCGGTTGACGGCATGGGAGA
>CAINFV010000020.1 GCA_903848235.1 Chlamydiia bacterium
AAACTTATATCCTTTCTGCTCCATGTACCAATCGAGATGATTGAGTGCGATGTTTGCAAGTAATGGTGAAATTACGCCGCCTTGTGGGGTGCCCCGTATAGTGGCTAGGAGCCTATTTTCTTCCATAACTCCAGACTTGAGAAACTTTTCAATCAGATTAAGGATATTTCCATCCGACATTTTGGCTGCTACCGACTTCATGATGAGTTCATGCGGAATATTATCAAAGAATCCTTTGATATCTGCATCAACTACATACCTGAATTCCTGTCGAGCAAGCTCGAGCGTTCGCTCAACAGCTTGGTGGCAGTTTTTGTGTTGCCTAAAACCAAATGAGTTTTCATGAAAGACTTTTTCAAACGTTGGATTGATCAAGCGTCTTACGACTTCTTGTGCAATCCTGCATCGAACAGTAGGGATTCCTAAAGGACGAGTCTTCCCATCTCCTTTGGGGATATGAACTCGCTTTAGTGGCATTGGCTGAAACTTTCCAGTTTTCAACTCTTGCATTAGAGATTCGAGGTTTGTGACAAGATTTCTTTCATATTCTTGAATAGAAACTTTGTCAATTCCTGCTGAACCTTTGTTTCTCTTAACAGCTTTAAAGGCCTTAAGCATCAATTCAGAAGTGATTCTTCCCGTGAGGGAGTGAACTTTGAATTTGTCGTGAATTATTTTCACAGAATGGTTACTCTTGGTGCCGTAACAATCGAATAACCTCTTGTAGGCTTCAGAGATGTTTTTAGGTATATGAAAACTTCATCTAAAGAGGGTGAATAAGCTTCTACAGTTATGATTTTCATGTCTAACGTTCTCCTTTACGAAGCCGTACTTCGATTATTTCTTCTATCGGTATGTCCTTTCGAGTTGCCTCTACTCCGGACATGCTGTAAACCCTTAGAGTAGAGCACTTGAGTTGGCTCTACAGCTATTCCATCATGGTTCCTTTCGAACTTCTTATAGAACCATTTATCCACAAAGTGTGGAAGAATATGGGTTCTCACGGGTCAGTATGAACTGCCTTTTTCTCGAGGCGATGTCACCAGTCACCCACCAGGTTCCGCTCAGAGTATACGATTTATCTGAGGAGAAAACTTTCGTCCAGCGCTTCATCTAGAAATGGAGATTGGCGCACCTGGAAGGCCGTATCGTGGCACCTCCCTGAGTAGTGATATCTGGCTCCTTCGTCAGCATGAATTGCTTCATGTGCTAGCTGCTATCCTCTTTCGAGTTATGATATCACTTTCTGTACAGGACCGTACCCGCACAGGTAAGCTTCGGTGTATTATTTCATCTACATCCTCACTGTTTAAGACTTAGCTGTTCATACCTGCCGCTCGCGCATTTCTTTGTCGTCCACCAAATTGACGTGCCACTGCAATAGCACTTTTTCCTTTGATGTACCGACTACTTCGGCCACGGATATTTTGGAGGTATTTTTATCAGCATATGCACATGATCCTGTACCATATGTCCCTCCACAATTGTAGAGCTTCTTTGGGATGCCAATTCACGAAATACTGGTCCCAAAAATTTTCTCACATTC
>CAINFV010000021.1 GCA_903848235.1 Chlamydiia bacterium
ATTCCTTGACACTCCCAACGACGGAGCGTTTGAGGTGAGACTTAAAAAAAAGTCGGGGGCTTTTCCGATGCTTAAAATCTTAGTCATACTGACCAAATATGATCAGGTATGATTAACTACAGAAGAAACTGTTAAAGCCCCTATTTGTCTTGGAAACCGAAGTAGACGATTATACGATACATTGAGCCGTTGAAGGGTGATGAGTTTCTCAATTTCAGCCGGCAGCTCACTGAGCAGATTATGGGAGACACGAAGCGTTTGAAGATCTGTTAGTTGCCATATTTCTTTTGGCAACACGAAAAGCCCCCTTGCATCGGCGTCGAACTGCGTCGAATGAGAGGTGGCAAACCATCTATATATTCCTCTGCTTTGTGTGATAACAGAACAGCTCATACCAACATGAGCCTCTCTACCAAAAGCTTTCAGCATCTGACAATGATATGCATTTTGAAAAAAACTGCGCAGGGCCGTTGGATTCAGGGGAAGGTCACGGATAGAATGGGTAAATCTGACCTGCGCAGGCAACGTGCTATTGATCCTTTCCAAGGATTCCATAAGAGGGGCAGCATCAGTATCAGGTATGAGCGGGAACGTGCCCGATGAAGGTGGCGCAAATCGAATCTCCTGGATGCCAAAAAGATGAGCAATCCGATTAACGGGCCGGATGTCAGAGATCATACGCGCTATGCGAAAAGCGCGGCATGTTGCAGCTGCATGGGCAGCCTCTCTTTGAGTCAAAAAAACAAATGTCTGCGCCAAGAAGTGAATGTTTGACTCGAGAGTGACCATCGAGTCTTCATGTTGCCCATGTGTATGTTCACTTCCAGAAAGCATCTCGACATCGAAATGAGGAGCAGAAGAGAGGTCTACGAAGTTCGTGTGGAATTGCGACAAAGAAGCCTCTTTTGTTGTGTTAAACAAAAACATTTCATTAATATAACGATCAATTATCAAAAAAATTGACCAAAAAAAACAAGGAAACAAAAAGAATCTCCAAATATTATTCGGAGAATAGTGCGTTCATTTTTTTATAATAACACAGCAAATAGCAGTGCGTCACTGACTACAGAGCAGACAACGATGATCCAAGAACTCTGCCGCATCACAAAAACACGGATAGAAAAGCTCAAACAGCATGTGCATTTTACAGCTGAAGAGCTCTCGTAAAAGAAAAAGAGCAAAAGCAGCAGACCCGCTTTTGCTCTTTGTAAAAGAATCGACGACTACTTTGCTTCTTCCTCATCGTCTTTTGCATCTGCAATCAATGCCTCTGAGATGAGGGTGATAGCAGCTGCTGAAGAGGCGTACAGAAGGGCGTTTTTAACGACTTTTACAGGGTCAATGACACCTGCAGCGACAAGGTCTTCTACTTGCTCCGTCAAGGCATTAAACCCAAAAGGAACTCCCCGTTTTAACACTTCCGCAACGACTACAGAGCTATCGCGACCCGCATTGGCGACGATCTGCCGGATAGGAGTCTCACATGCTAGGGCGACGATCTTTGCTCCGAGGAGCTCATCGCCTTCAAGGGCCAGCTTCTTGGCAGCATTGCTTGCCACCAATAACGCCATCCCGCCTCCAGGGACAATCCCCGATTCGAGAGCTGCCTTCGTTGAGTTAAGACTATCTTCAAAAGCTTGTTTTTTGTTTTTCAACTCCGGCTCTGTTGCCGCGCCAACGTGGATTTGGGCAACGCCGCCTGAAAGTTTTGCTTTTCGCTCTTCAAGTTTCTTTTTCTCATAGTCGCTTGTCGTATTTTTGATCTCGCCATCGATCTGATTCATACGAGCTTTGATGACAGCCTTGTCGCCACTGGAGGAGACGAGCGTCGTATGATCTTTGGTAATGATGATTTTGTCACACGACCCAAGGACAGAAGCATCTACTTCGCGAAGGTTCATCCCTGTGTCGCTTGTTACCACTGTGGCCCCTGTGAGGACAGCAATATCCTGCAACATGGCCTTTCTATTATCGCCAAACCCTGGAGCTTTGACAGCGGCCACATGAAGGGTTCCTCGAAGACGGTTGACAACGAGCGTAGAGAGAACATCGCCTTCTAGATCTTCGGCGATGATCAGCAACTCTTTTCCAGTTGATGCTATAGACTGCAAGATAGGAAGAAGATCATGGACAGAGCTGATCTTCTTATCGACGAGAAGAAGAGCAGCATTTTTCATCTCAACTGACATCTTATCAGCGTTGGTGCAGAAATAGGAACTCATATACCCACGGTCAAACTGCATCCCTTCAACGATCTCAATAGTCGTCTCTGTTCCCTTCGCCTCTTCGACAGTAATGACCCCTGTCCTTCCAACTTTTTCAATAGCCTTTGCAATCATCTCTCCAATCTCTCGATTTGAGGAGGCGGAGACTGCTGCAACGTCTATGATCTCTTGCTGGCCCTTGACAGGGATAGCAACGCGCTCGAGTTCTTTGATGACAGCATCTACTGCCTTTTCAATACCGCGCTTTAACCCTATTGGGCTTGCCCCTGCAGACACATATTTGAGGCCAACTTCGACAAGTGTCTTGAGGAGAAGTGTACCTGTCGTTGTTCCATCACCGGACTTTTCTTTGATCTTTTGGACCACTTCTTTGACGATAGAGACACCCATATTTTCAAAGGTATCTTTCAGCTCAAAATCGCGGACGATACTGCTCCCGTCGTTAGTGATCGAAGGGGCTCCCCAGCTTTTTTCAAGCCCCACATTCCGCCCTTTAGGGCCAAGGGTACAGGCAACAACATCGGCCAGTTTTTTCATGCCGAGAAACAATTTTTGGCGGGCTTCTTCTTCAAAGATGAGTTCCTTCGCATTCGCTGACATGGGAGGCTCCTTGGACTAGTAAAATCTTCGTATAGACACTTCCTGCTCATCCTGTGTGAAGCCACCTCTTTCCACAGAAGGAAATGGGAACGATGATGTAAGAAAAAAAGAGACACTCCCTCTTCTTCTCCAACATCTTCCCGAACCTCAAGGTTCTAAGGGGCTCACGGCGAGCCATCTGAATAACAGTATGTATAGCTGAGGCGACACCATTTTAGCAAGAAGAAAAGCGGCGATTTTAGCAATTAGCCGACAGGAGTGCTAAGCGCTTCGGCCGATACTAAGCTGATAGAGCTCACGCTGAGGAAGATAGTGGTTTTTTGCGACCACCTCTATAGCCTCTTTCAGAGAACAGGAAAACTGGGAACGGACAGAAGCCACCTCGCCCATCAACTGGTCATTTGACGGCCGGGGCGCATCAGGACAGGGTAAAAAGACAAGGGTACACTCCCCTTTCATGACTCGGTCTTGTAATCGATCCCTCAACTCTTGTGCCGGCAAACGCAGCACCTCTTCATGAATCTTTGTCAGCTCTCTGACGAGGACTATTTCCCAAGAAGGATGTACAGAAACAGCATGTTCTATCGTCTCTTTGACACGGTATGGACTTTCATAGACAGCGCTAGCGCCTGGATATCGATACATCTCAATAAGACGCACCAACAGCTCTTCTTTGGGCTTCGGCAGAAATCCCAAAAACTGCATTTTATCGCACAGCGCCCCTGAGAGAGCAAAAGCCGTAGCAAAGGCACACGGCCCTGGAATTGCCGTGACAGGAAGCTTTTCTTTGTGACACCTGGCGATAAGCGCCATCCCCGGATCTGCAATGCCAGGCATCCCCGCGTCGGAGACCAGAGCAACATTTTTCTCTTCACGGAGGAGGGACAGAATTTCCTCTTCCCGCGACGCTTCATTAAAGCGGTGGAGGCTTAACATACGAGGAGGAGAAATATGAAGGGATTGGAAAAGAAGTCCTGTGTGACGAGTGTCCTCACACAGAACGCAATCGCACAAAGCAAGAGCCGACCGAGCTCTCTCTGAGATATCTTTAAGATTTCCGATCGGCGTTGCGACTATAATAAGCAAGGTGGCACCCAGATTCGAACTGGGGAATGGAAGCTTTGCAGGCTTCTGCCTTACCACTTGGCCATGCCACCGATGAATCACTCACGACAAATCTACCTTCCCCGTTCCCTTCTTTGCAACTGGACTTTACGAGCGGCTTGCGATAGGCCTTTTTACTACATTATGTCGTCCATACTTTGGGGCGGAGTAAGCTCTCTCAAATCCATCCCGCAATCCCTCATAGCATCAAAGGCCGCAGTGATCTTTTTCGTCGTATAGATTGCCCTTAATTTTCCCTGGATATCTTTCTGGATTTCTGCCTGGATATCTTGCTTATCCGGCCCCAGCCGCCCAGCTTGTTTATAGACCTCCGCCAACTGCGTAATAGAAGTAATATGACTACCTGAACGGACAAAATAGTCGAGCACATCCACGACATACCGCTTATTCACATCCTGTTTCCAGGTATTGAACAATAGAACAGCTAATTCATCCATGTAAGTCTTTGCTTGAATGTTGCCTTTTGTGGCCAGATCCGACAAGTTTTCGCACGCGCTACCCCACCACCGTCTATTTTCCCCAGCTCCCAATAAGCAAAGCTCATACAAAGCACGTATCGCTTTCTGATCGCCTCCCTGGCCTTTTTGATATAAAGCGTTACGGACCTTATCCAAGCTGTCATAATCGGCTATCGCTACCAAAGTTCTAAGTGCGTTTATGTCTCCGCTAGCACCCAGTCTTTTTAAAGCATCACTAGCTTCATCCAAGACCCCCAGGTATTTTTGAAGAATCTGACCTCCTGGCACGAATCCTTTGACGATGGAGTCTATAAAATGTTGACGGGCGATTGCGAAATCCAGCTTTCCAGCAGCCAATATCCCCAATGCATGTTCTGCTCGACCAGATCCTTTTCTGGCCGCCTCCTGAAACAAACGGATCGACCCGTCTCCGCCCTCTATGTATCCCAATTCAAATAACGCTTCTGCATGTCCCTTGTCGGCAGCCTGTCGAAAAAATTCTTTGGCAAGACACCGCAGTTTTTTTGGTTTTTGGGGTGCTTTTTTTGCGGCTCCTTGGTATATCTTCCCTAACGCATACATCGCATCCACAACCCCACTTTTGGCCGCTTGTTTGTAAAAGTCCTCCATGGCCTTAAAAGTCCTCAAGGGATTCTCTCTCCTTTCACATTCCTCTTCGTATATCTTTTCGTATATGCACCCCAACTGATACCGAGCCTGCGCGACAGACTCTTGAGGACCTCGACTTTTTGATACAGCATCGAATGCGGCCAGCGCCGAACTTCTATTCCCTTGTCTTAATTCCCTAAACCCCTTCTCAAGGTTCACATGTGCAAGGACTGAAACGATGTCACGATCTCTATGGTCGCTTGCTTGCAGCAGAACATCATCGGTTTCCTCAGCCGACGGCAGCCTCTGGATTACATCGAGTTTTGTAGAACAACCGCCTACCTGCCACTTTGCATCTTCCGTTCCTAGATGCAATTGCTTGATAACAATGTCATTAACCCTATCAGAAGCAGGCTTTGCAACAGCTGCGGGACCTTCTGATACAGAGTTCCTTCCAGTTGCCACCAGTAGGCACGCTTTGTGCCGCAAGAGATATATGTTTTTCGGATCTTTTGGTGAGGAAGTCTGCACTAAAACTTGCACGAAATCATTGCTAAACAGGTGCTTTATGGCCGCCAAAATGCCTGTTTTGTAATGATCCTGATGTAAGATAAGGGTGCCGTCTTTGGATTCAAATCCCGAGCCAGTAAAACTTCCTTCAATTGCTGCCATGCAACCACCCCTTGTGTAATACGAAAAGGACAAAGCATCGGACCGATGTCGAAAAAATTATCGATACCACAGATGCCAATTTTGATCCAGGGATGTGCATACGTCACGCTTTGAACTGCGGCCGCAATGACAGCCACATGCAACGCGACCTTTAGGAGTCGGGCGAGAATAAATGCTACGATTTGGCTGGCCGCAAACAATTGATCTGTTGACGATCGTTCCTTACCGATAGCCCGCTATGAGCGTCGTCACAATCGTCAACATCTTGACGGTTTCGCCCACCCAAATCGCAGCATTTATTCTCGCCCGACTTCTTATTGGCACCGTCGACTTTGTTAGTCAGTCAGAATACCTTCTGGCGCCATGAACATTTTCGTCGTAGAAGAGGAAAAGCTAGTGCTTGCCAAATTATTTTCCAACGATGCCCGTACATGCAATGGCTTATCCTTCATCATCAAAAACCCATCGACCTTCGCAAACAGCGATGGATCAATCGATGGAAACTGTCCTTGAAGGAATGAAACGGCCTTGTGTTCTAACAGGGAACATCGGCGTGGATATTGGCTCGAAGGAAACTGCCGAAGCGTCTCCTCAAGAGAATGAAGACAGGCGTCAGACGCCTCTTTCTGTCGTGCATCAAGGTCAATAAAGGAAGGCATGAGAAGATCCTTCCGAAGACCAGCAAAAAGCTGAAGCGCTGACTCGAAGGTCTCTGCTAACCGGCATACATCACGCTCATCTCGCAACGTACTCAAAAATTGCTCGATGAATTCTTGTGTGGCAGCAATCTGCACCACCGTCGTCGAATACTCTTCAAGCCCCTTGCCAAGGCCTGCAAAGGCCAATGTCTCATTGAGTTTTTGCCTATCTTGCTGAGTGGCAAGCGAGGAACGTTTTGACACAATGAGTGGAATCAGACTATGGGTCAGATTCACATCAGCGACGTCAAAACGAGAGATGGCACGGTGAAGAGCCCCTCTTGTTGCCATGTCAGGAGCATGGATACAATTCGCCATCAATGCATCAACATCCTGGCGCACCTCTTCGAGAGCATCTCGCCTTCCAGCTGCAGCTTTTAGAATGTCAAGATGTCCAGCAAAAGAGGAGGTTTCTGAAAGGCTTCCTGAGGGAAGCAGATGAGATACAAGGTCGTTTGTTGACCACGGTTCTATCTTCTGTGTCGCCGAGGCGAAGGGAGGCACCATCCAAGGACGTGCGGCAGACTCATAGATATGCACGATACGCGCAGGACGCCCCCACCACAGATCCTGTGTGAAGAAAAGAGCACATCCTATTCCCACGACAACAAGGATTGAAAGACCGGTGACAAGAGGCATCAACTGTCGTTTCTTTTTCTTTGGGAAGACAACAGGCTGATGGGGATAGACAGGAGGAGGCGAAGCAGAAGGCTCTTTAAAAACAGGTTCTTCGACTGAAATCCCGTCAAGATTGAGCGATTTCAAAAGTTGCGCGATGTCAGCGTCCACTCTCATTCCTTTGCATTGCACCCGGAAAAAAACAGGAATACTTATGGATAGAATAGTAGGACACGGGGAATTGAGCAAGAGTGGAGAATCTCAGCACTAGCAAGTGTTTATCGATGGAGAAACAGAAAATGCCTCAGAGAAATGCCAGAGAGATCGAAGACCTTTTCTGCCGTAGGTCTTTACCGATGTGCACCGGTTCCATGAGATCGCGCTAATTTTTTCGTCACAAAGTCTCGCATCCCTGGCCTGCTTGCACACCATCGTATCGGAGTTGTGACAAACCGTACTACGCCCCCACCATACGTACCAGCATATAAACCATGCTGAACAGCCGATGCGGGGTCCTCAGCAATCATAAAGCTTACTCCACCACCAATAACCCCCGCAGCTACTTGATATCGATCCCATGAAGGAACTTCAGCGCCCATTTTCACGAAACATGCAATACTTGCTACGGTACTTAACGCACCAACTACCGGCTGTAGCGCAGGAAACATGGCGGGGAGAGGATTCGTAAAAGCAGCTTGAATTTCAGGACTTTGCATTAATTCTCCTGCGGCTGCACCCCCACTCCGTGCAACAATTGACAGCACTCTCTCTTCACGAGCTACCATATCTCCGATAAATAGTCCAGAGGCTACTCCCTGGCGAAGACTTCGTGAGAACAAGCCAGCCGTCGCCCCTCCTACCGCTGCAGAAACAACTTGAAAACGATCCCGTAGATTCATACCAGCCAGCCAGGAGCCACTGGCAGAAATGTCACGCACTACACCTGCGGCACTAGCCACCGCCCTGGATGTTCGTCGAAAAGATCCCATCTGCTCCGGTTTAGGAGCCTCATCCGATGGATTAGCCAGTGCAGAGCTTTCATCAGCAGCACGACTTCTCTTCAAAGAAGGACCTTCTGCTTCAGCGGTTTCTTCTCGAGAAGGACTCGTACTTACACCCCTTTTTTTGGGAAAAGAAGACAATTCTTCTCCCATACCAGAAGGCCTCGCCCTTCTTTTCCAAACATGCCTTCCCTTGGGAGGAGTTCGCCCAACAGCTTCCTCTTCTTGTGGTGGTAGATCCTCGCCTTTAAAAATCCCACCCCGCCCCTCTCCTTCCCCTGAAGGCAGCTCTTCCATTACAGAATCAGACATAGGTAAAGGCGACACTTGGGCCTCTACTACCCTAGCGTGCAAATCCTCAACTTCATAAATTGCTTTTTCAAGTTTTGCTAGATCAGCAGGTACAGATCGCTCCTCGTCTTTTGTTGGTTGCGATCTGGCCAACAGTAAAGAACTCTGATGCCAGGAAGCCAAATCTTTCGCCTCTTGTAATAACAACTTCAAAGCACCCGTAATACGCGCGTGACACTCTTCAGCCCCACTCTGTTGGTACTCATCGAGAAGCTCTTGAATCTTCTTCGACGATACCTCCCTTCGTTCAGGAGATTTGATAGCAGCATCTACCAACCCTAAGTCTGCGGCAAGCTTTTGTAGACGTTGCTCCATGTGCCGACATTCAACTGTTTGATCGAGTTCCGATTCCGAAGGGGATCTCGAATACGCTTCCGCATCGGGAAGCCCTCGCTCTGGCAAACTTTCAAATGACATATCTGACCTCAATAGTTGATTTAACCCTGCTTCTATCCTGTAATAGTTTTTTTGTCAATCTGACACAATGGTTTTTTTTGAAAACTAAGGCCGGCCAGTAGTTACCAGTAAGGGAAGCGGTAGCAACTTGGGCTTGTGCTATGCTATGCTCCATTCTTAAGAGCAGTTTTTCATACCTTAATACACTGCGGACGAATCTGTATGCCAACACCCTTTTGCCATCTTCATGTCCACTCTCAGTTTTCCATTCTAGACTCATCGCTTTCCATCCCCGCGATTGCCGCCGCGGCCAAAGCATTCGGAATGCCATCTGTCGCCCTGACAGACCACGGAAACCTCTATGGCGCCATCGACTTCTACAAAGCCATGAAGGAGGTCGGCGTTCATGCCATCATCGGCTGTGAGATGAACGTCTGCGACAGCTCTCGCCATGAAAAGAAAAAAAATGCTTCTCACTCACACCTCGTGCTCCTTGCCAAAGACACACAAGGCTATAAAAATCTCTGCAAACTATCCTCCATCGGCTTTATAGAAGGCTTTTACTACGTACCGCGCATTGACTTCGAGCTGCTCTCTAAATACTCAGAAGGGCTCATATGTCTGACAGGATGCGAAAGAGGCCCTCTATCACGTGCTATCTTGGAAGGCAATGAGGCAGAGCTCGGCCGCCGTATCGAACAGCTGCAGCAGCTCTTCGGCACCAATCTATACCTCGAAATTCAGCGCCACCGCACATCGCAAGAAGAGATGGAATTCGATGGCATGGCACGTGAAGGCTGGCTGTACCGTCAATATCAGGATCACATCGCATCACAAACGTCCATAGAGCAGGCATTGCGACGAGAAAGCACGAAGCGAGGCATCCCCTGCGTTGCCACCAATAATTGCCACTATCTAAAACGCGATGACTGGAGAGCCCATGAAGTCCTCCTCAATATCCAGTCCGGAGAGCCATGCCTCCTCAGGCAAAAAAACCCCCATACAGATCAATCGATCGTCACGCCAAACCCAAAGCGAGAGACATTCCCCACTCACGAATATCACTTCAAAAGTCCTGATGAGATGGCGGCTCTCTTCTCAGATTTCCCTGATGCATTAGCAACCTCTGTCGCCATCGCAGAACAGTGCCACTTAGAGATTGATTTTTCCACAAAACATTACCCGATCTTCACCGTCCTCGACGCCGACAACAGCGACACTGCTGCTGAAACACTTCTCAGAAGGATGTGCCAAGAGGGAATTCCCATTCGCTATACAGAGGCTCGCCTTCAAAAAGTCGCGGCGCAGTACCCAGGACAAGACCCCAAAGAGGTGCTCGAAAAGCGCCTCTCCTACGAACTAGATATCATCACCTCAAAAGGGCTGACGGATTACTTTCTTCTTGTCTGGGATTTCATCAGCTGGGCAAAACGGCAGGGAATCCCCGTGGGCCCAGGACGAGGGTCTGTCGTCGGCTCCGTTGTCGCCTACCTCATCGGCATTACGGAGATAGAACCCCTTCGCTTCAGCCTCTTCTTTGAGCGATTTATCAACCCAGGGCGTATGTCATACCCCGATATCGACGTCGACCTGTGCATGGAAAGGCGCTCAGAGGTCATCGCCTATATCGTTCAGAAATATGGCAGAGAAAACGTCTCGCAGATCATCACCTTTGGCACGATGAAGGCAAAGATGTCAGTGCGCGATGTGGGACGCGCCTTGAACGTCCCTCTGCCAAAAGTCAACCAACTGGCAAAGCTCATCCCCGATGACCTCAATATCACCATTGAGCAAGCGCTAGAAAAAGATGCGGACCTTCGAGCCTTTGTTGAAAAAGATGAAGAAGCAAACAGCATCATAGAGGCTGCCCGTGTGCTCCAAGGGTCAATCCGCAATACCGGCATCCATGCCGCAGGGATCATCATCTGCGGAGACCCACTCGTCAACCATATCCCTATCTGCACCGCCAAAGACTCCGATATGTTCGCCACCCAGTACTCCATGAAGCCGGCGGAGATGGTTGGCATGCTCAAAGTCGACTTCCTTGGACTCAAGACACTCACCCTCTTAAACCTCTGCGCCTCCTTTGTCAAAAGCTCCCGCTCTTTAGACATCGACTGGTGCAATCTTCCCTTAGAAGACGCCGCCACGTACTCCCTCCTCAACCAAGGGCAGACTCTTGGCGTGTTCCAAATAGAAAATGGCGGTATGCAGGATCTGGCACGGCAGCTCCACCTCGACCGATTCGAAGAGATCGTCGCTCTCGTCTCGTTATACCGGCCAGGGCCTATGGAGATGATACCAACCTTCATCGCCCGGAAATGCGGTCGAGAGGCTGTTGAGTTTGACCACCCTCTCATCGAGCCTATCCTCAAGGAGACCTATGGTGTCATGGTCTACCAAGAGCAGATCATGCAAATTGCAAGCTCACTTGCCGACTATACGCTCGGAGAGGGTGATGTCCTCCGTCGTGCCATGGGGAAAAAAGATGCAAAGGAGATGGCACGGCAGCGGGCGAAATTCATCGAAGGGGCGATGAAAAAAGGGATCACAGAGGCTGTCGCATCGTCGATCTTCAACAAGATGGAAAAATTTGCAGAATATGGCTTCAACAAATCTCATTCCGCAGCCTATGGCTATCTGACCTATGCCACCGCCTACTTTAAAGCACACTTTCCAGCAGAATGGCTTGCTGCCCTGATGACTGGCGACAGGGATGACATCGAGAAAGTGGCGAAGACCATGCACGAGGCGCGGCAAATGCATATCCCATGCCTCCCGCCGGACATCAATGAGTCTGATGACCTCTTTAAGGCAACGCCAAAGGGGATACGCTTTGCTCTATCAGCAGTAAAAGGTGTTGGGACAACTGCCGTACAAACCATCGTCGAAGAGCGCTCCAAAAAACCCTTTTCAAGCCTCTATGACTTTGTCAGAAGAATCGACGCTAGGCGTGTAGGACGAAAGGCCATAGAGCTGATCATCGATGCCGGGGCTTTTGACCAGTTCTCATGGACACGCGATGAACTGCTGGCAACATTGGATGCCATGTATGATGATGTACAGCGTTCAAAAAAAGAACACGAACGCGGCGTTCTTAACCTCTTCGAGCCAGATCCTACCGAAGTCCCCAAAGCATACCGCACACCTACCCCACCGGCACGACAGCGTCCGCAAGAAGAACTCCTATTTCGTGAAAAACAGCTCTTAGGACTTTTTGTCAGCGGCCACCCCTTAACCGCCTATGAGAAGGACTTACAGCCGTTAAGCTGCCTGAGCTTCCGCGATGCCCTCGCCCTTCCCGACAATACCGCCTTTCGCATGGCATGCGTCGTCGAGACTGTCGAGATAAAAATAGCAACGAAATCCCAGCGAAAGTTCGCTATCCTCAACATCTCAGATGCCACTGGAGAGACCCTTGAGCTGCCGATCTGGCCCGACCTCTACGAAGCACATCAGGATATCCTCCAGGAAAACAGTCTTCTCTGGGGAGTGTTTTCAAAAGAATTTCGCAATAATGAATCCTCTGTCTCCTGCCGATTCCTTGCAGAAGTGAGGAACATCACACAAGTTGTCATCGAACAAAGCTATGCCGCCTATGAAAAGGCAAAAAGCCAGCTGTCAGCCTCACGCTATGCCTCCTCCAAAAAGGCAAAGCCTGCACCAGAAAAAGAGACTAAAACACACGTCCCGATCACCACCATCTGCTTAGACCTCGCCTCTTTTCGTGCATCACATGCCATCATCCTCTCTTCTCTCCTCCAGTCACAACAGGGCAAAGACCGCCTCCATATCTCCTTTATGAAAGACGGCAAAAAGACTACCACCCTCCAGCTACCGCCCACGACATTCTCTTCTTCCATGCAACAGACAATCGAAGAGCTCCCCTGCTGGGTGGCAACGGAAGGAGAATCGTAATACTGGCCAGCAATTCCCGCTTAAAGTTTTTTCGCACAGGAGTAAACTGTTCTTCGGATTATTTTTTCGTAAACAGCCGGGCTCGGACACCTTTGCTTCACCCCGAGTGATCTCTTTTGCTCTTTACTATGTGTGCGTCCCCGTCAGG
>CAINFV010000022.1 GCA_903848235.1 Chlamydiia bacterium
CGACGCCGGCCTCCGGGCGTCCTTTGAGAGGGAGCCAACATTCCTTGACACTCCCAACGACGGAGCGTTTGAGGTGAGACTTAAAAAAAAGTCGGGGGCTTTTCCGATGCTTAAAATCTTAGTCATACTGACCAAATATGAGCAGGTATGATTAACTACAGAAGAAACTGTTAAAGCCCCAACTTCTAAGGAGATTACCCAATCATACTTGAAGGGAAGCGCGAGAGGCTGGCTAAGATCTGCTACCAGGACGGCTCCCTTTGACAGTTCTGGGCTGAAGGGATTTCCATCGTAGCCATCGCAGTATATCCCCTTCGCTCTCAAAGAGCGCACGTAGTCTCCTTTCCCAGCGCCAAAATCAACGCATTGCTGAGCTTTTTCTTGGAGTAAGAAATTCCCTAGTGCATTGGCAAGTTTAGAATCAAAGACGTGTCCTTCACCAGTGCTGGAAATCCAATAACCATGCTCGTGGATCTGTGAAGACCAGGCTTGGGAACAGAACAACCAGCAGGTGGTCAAAAGAATGATGAAAGACAAGGATGTGCGACTGTGGAGAAGGGCGCTCCGATTGCTTGGCGAGCTATGCGGCTGTCTAAGAGCGAGCTCTTGAGATGATGTGTGTTGTATATACATTCGACCTGCTTTTGACTCCGTTATGAAAAAGATGTTCAGGACTTCTTTGGTTGACTTGACAGCCCAGTGTCAATGAAATCCCCAATTTTTTAACGTTTTTTGTGATGCGGTAGAAGATTGTTCATGGGAATAGTTTGGAATTCTGTGTCATGCCTTGAAATTTTTTCAATTGCGAAATCGAAGCTCAAAAAATCATCCCGTCCAGGTACACTGCATTACGTAGGTGGTATGGGGGCTGTCCATGCGTGTCATTCCTTTTGTGTATTGTGTTATGCTTACAGCGCTCTTGGTGGGCCTGTATATCTCTCGCCATAATCAACTGACAGAACTGCGAATTCGAGCGCTATCATTGGAAAAAGAGGTCAGAATCGAAGAGGCAGAGCAGCGTCGCCTTGAATTAGAACTCGCCCTCTTCATGAGCCCAGTACGTCTTGAAGAGGTGGCACGAAAAGTGCAGTATGCCCATCTTCGACAGCCATCACGGGATGAGCTCTTGGAAATCGAAGTGCCGGAATATCGTCCCGACGGTGAAGTTCGGCCTTAGGCGCTGGAAAGAAATAACTCAAACGATTCAGGTGAGCAAAGACCGTTGAGACGGTGATGATCGTGACGAGCCCTATTGTGCTATGGACGAGGAACGATCATTTTCCTCTATGCCGGGCTGGCAGCTGTATCTTTCCTGAACACCATGATGGTGTTTTTGAACCAGGAGAGCTTTGACTGAGCTCGGAGTGAGTTTTCTGCCTCTACATCATTAGAATAGCCAGCATTGGAAAAAAGTTTTTTTATGTAGTCGTTGTTTTGACAATTACAATGTCCGTACCCGCGTTGATTTTCAACGGCCCAGCTGAGAACAATCCCATGGACACAATGGTTCATCAGGTTGTTGACGAAAGTCTTCTCATATTGCTTCGGGATGTGTTCTCCAACTTCCAATGAAAGTACCCAATCATATTTGAGAGGTAGCATGAGAGGCTGGCTAAGATCTGCCACATTGACGACGCCATTTGACAGGTCTGGGCTGTAGGGATTTCCATCAAATCCATCGCAGACTATTTTTTTCGATCTCAAGGCGCGTACATAGTCCCCTTTTCCAGCGCCAAAATCAACGCATTGCTGAGCTTTCTCCTTGAGAAGGAAGTTCCCTAGCGCATCGGCAAGCATAGGATCAAAAGCATGTTCTTCATCGGTATTGGTAATCCAAAATCCATGCTCGTGGATCTGAGAAGACCATGCTTGGAAAGAAACCAAGCAACAGATCGTCAAAAGAATGGAGAAAGGCAGCAAGGGAAGAGAGCGATGTGAGGAGCGGGGAGTACTAGGCGAGTGATCTGGTTGCCTATGCGTGTCTTCTTGAGGAGACGGGCGTTGTGGATCCATTGTGATTTTCCTTTGCTGCATATGGTTGAGGACAGTTCCATATCTGCGAATACTGTAATGTAAGGTGAGATTTTTTTTAATGACAAAGTCTTGGAAGAGCAACTGCTGTGCGCCTTGAGTTTTGAAGCCCTGGGTTGAAGCCTAGGTTTGAAGAGAAGGCTCTTTTAACGAAGATGACAAGCGAGTAAGATTGGCAGTAGATGGTGTCGGTGGCTGTATAAATCGCTCCATTTAATTCACCAAATATCGTGTTGAGGGGATTATAAGAAATGTGCAGTATGCTCATCCTCGACAGCCATCACGAGATGGGCTTTTGGAGACAGGGTGCCCTATGATATCTCTCACACCACACCGCCGTCGCTTTCTCCTGCTCCTCGCTGGAGGCTGCACAGGAGTTCTTTTCTGCTTGCTGGTCGCTCAATTTTTTAGGCTTCAGGTGCTCGAGCATGAGCGATGGAAAAAACGGGCAGAAGGGCAGCATTATTTCATTGTCAAAGAGCCCTTTCGCAGAGGTACTTTTTATGCGAATACCTCCCTACAGCCAGGCCATGAAGGTAGAAAGGTGGCCTTCGCTATCGACGTGCCGCTCTATCACCTCTATGCAGATCCAAAGGAGATACCGCCGCAACTGCGACAAGAGGTCGGAGAGAACATTATCCATCTGCTCTCTCCTCCACTGAAAGAATCTATGAAAATGGCCGCCGAGCTGAAACGAAAATGTAGGTCGCGACGCCTCGTCTCATGGATAGCAGAGCAGCAGAAAACACTGTTCTTAACATGGTGGCGGCCGTACGCTAAGAAACATCACCTGCCATCTAATGCACTGTTTTTTGTCTCTGACTTTAAACGGTTTCATCCCATGGGGCGCCTCCTAGGACAGGTTCTCCATACTATTCAGGAACGGCGTGATGAAGTGACAGGGAGAGCGTCGCCAACAGGGGGCCTCGAGCTGTCGATGAACAAATACCTTGAAGGGTCCGTGGGATTTCGACGCCTCATGCGCTCTCCCCATAATAGCCTAGAGACAGGAGAAGTCCTCAAAGAGCCGGTACACGGCGCAGATGTGGAACTGACAATCAACCACTGTGTACAGGCGATTGTAGAAGAAGAACTCGAGCGTGGTGTTAAGCACCACAAGGCAAAAGGTGGTATTGCCGTTATGGTTGACCCTAAGACGGGGGAGATTCTTGCCCTCGCTCAATATCCATTTTTCTTTCCAGATCAGTACCAAGACTACTTCAACAATATCTCCCTCGCAGAACATTCGAAGATCAAATCTATCACCGATGCTAATGAGCCAGGCTCTCCAATGAAAGCGCTCACTGTGGCAATCGCCCTGAAGGCAAATCGCCTTCTCAAAGAAAAGGGCAAGCCCCCAGTCTTCGGCGTCACGGAGAAAATTTCGACCAGCTCTGGCTCCTTTCCAGGGCGCGCAAAGCCCTTAACTGATGTGCATTCGCATAAGTTTTTGAATTTGTACATGGCAGTCCAAAAGTCGTCGAATATCTACATGGCAACACTAGCCGGCCGTGTCGTCAGGGCTATGGGAGAGCAGTGGTATCGCGAACAGCTCTCTACAGCCTTTGGCCTCGGGAATAAGACAGGTCTTGAGCTTATCGGTGAGAGCTCAGGACTCCTGCCAAGGCCAGGAAAGGTAACCCCCGGTGGAAAACTCGAATGGTCCAAGGGAACGCCATATACCTTGGCGATAGGCTATAATGTACAGGTGACAAGCCTGCAGTTTGCTCGTGCTATGTGTGTGATTGCCAACGGAGGTATTCTCCCAGAGCTTACCCTAGTGCGCAAGATTACGAAAACAACGGTAAATGGTCAGGAGATATTGGTTGACAATACCTCTGAAGAACGAAAGAAGCGGTTTCCACGTGTCTTTGAAGAAGCGGATATGGCCGAAGTCGTCAAAGCGCTGAAATTTGTCACTAAGACTGGAGGGACAGCATCAAAAGCTGATATCTACGGCTTTACAGAAGCGGGAAAGACAGGGACGAGCATGAAATTGGTCAACGGGCAGTATTCTAATAAAGCCCACTTTTCAAGCTTCGTAGGATTTGCCCCAGCAAAAGATCCTGCCTTCGTTCTCTTCGTTGCACTCGATGAGCCGTGGGTGGGGTATATCCCTGGCCTCGGATTAAACCATAGAGGAGGGACGTGTGCAGCACCAATATTCAGAGAGATGGCGCGAAGGACGCTTGAGTTTATGGGGGTTCCTATGGATGATCCTTATGGCTTTCCATCACAGGACCCACGAGGGAATCCTGCAAAAGCAGATTGGCATGCAGAGATGGAAGCTCTAGACCATATATACCAACAATGGAATGGGTAAAGGTATGGCAAAACTGAAGAAATTGCTCAAAGAGATCCCGCCAATTGACGTCATAGGATCTAAAGAGATTGAGATCACCGCGATCACCTCTAACTCAAAGCTCGTCTCCCCGGGGTCTCTGTTTATCGCACGTCGCGGCGCCACCTATGATGGCAATAGCTTTATCCCAGAAGCGATAGCATCGGGTGCTGTTGCCATCCTCTCAGATGTATTTGACCCGTCGCTGTCTATAACACAGCTGATCACCCCTGATGTTGGGGGAATGGAATGTAAGCTCGCCGCCGCCTTTTGGCATCACCCATCACACGAGCTGACACTTGTCGCCATCACAGGGACCTGTGGTAAGACAACGACATCATATATCGTCCACCATCTCTTCTCTCATTTTGGCATTAGAGCAGGGCTTATAGGCACAGTGGCATATATCGCCGGCACACGCCAATACGACGCTCCAAATACCACGCCAGATGTCATTACAAACCAGAGGCTTCTCGGAGAGATTGTCAAGGCAGGGGATACGGCATGTGTGATGGAAGTCTCTTCCCATGCCCTCGCACAAGGGCGTGTTGCAGAGATCTGCTTTGACACTGCTGTCTTCACAAATCTCACCCACGAACATCTTGACTACCACAAGACAATGGATGCCTATGCAGCGGCGAAAAACATCCTTTTTCGCACTCTCTGCAGCGATGGGAAGAAAGAGCCCATAGCAGTTCTGAATGCCCAAGATGCATGGACAGCGAAGGTGGCAGACGGCACGCAAGCTCGTATCGTCACCTATGGTATAGACACCACGGCTGACATCGTCGCCTCGCATCTTCAGATTTCCATGGCATCAACAACGTTTGAGCTCTCATACGCCGGACAGAGAGAAATCGTGATTTCCCCTCTCGTAGGACGCTATAACGTTGCTAATGCCATTGCTGCCGCTGCGGTCTTTTTAGCACGAGGGTATCCCCTCGCAGACGTTGCCAGAGGGCTGTCAACGGTATCATCGCCTCCAGGGCGGTTAGAACGCGTTACCAACCCCCTTGGCCTAGCTATCTACGTCGACTATGCTCATAAAGAAGATGCTCTGCGAAAAGTGCTTCCTGCACTTCGTGAGAGCACAAAAGGTAAGCTCATCACTGTCTTCGGCTGTGGCGGTGATCGTGATCGTGCTAAGCGCCCCCTTATGGCAAGAGCTGTCGAAGAGCTGTCAGATATTGCAATCGTTACCTCTGATAACCCACGATCTGAAGACCCTCTGGCGATCATCGACGAGATCTGCAAGGGATTTGTGACGTCAAACTATATCGTCATCCCAGATCGCAAAGAGGCGATTGCTAAGGCAGTACAACTAGCAACACCGCAGGATGTGGTTCTCATTGCTGGGAAAGGGCATGAAAAATATCAGATATTTGCTAACGGAACAGTGCCATTCGACGACTGCCAGACGGCAGCAGAATGCTGTACAACACAGTTTACATAGCGTACGATGAGGAGGCTTTTGCAAAGCTCATGATCAGCGTTATACGAAGCGTCGACGCAAAAGTTGAAGCGGCATGTGCGGCATCGAAGAGCCATATCGCCTTTGATAGAGAGCATCAATTGCCATGCCTTAAGAATAATGAGACGTATCTGAAGCCCCTCTCTTTCCTCACAGCTTTTTTTACATGCTGCTGTCTCCTTATGGCAGGTTGTTCAGCATCACGACAACCTTCTCCCTACCTGACGCCATCTACTACCACTGCACACTCGCAGACAAAAGCACAACCATCATCACAACCACAGCCGCAACCGCCCAAACAGCAACTGCCAAAACGGTCAGGGCCGCTTATCTTCCTCGACCCCGGTCATGGCGGACGAGATGCCGGCGCCACGGTCAAAGCCACACATCTGCAAGAAAAGGCATTGTCGCTGGAAATCGTCAAACGGGTCGAACGCCTGCTCACCGGCTGGAATTACAACGTCGCCCTCTCCCGGCGAACAGATGTCTTCATCCCCCTCCAGAAACGGGTTGCCATGGCGGCGCGTGTCAATGCCTCTCTTTTTGTAAGCATACACTTTAACTCAGCGGCATCACGAAAAAGCAGAGGAGCGGAGATATATTACTACGATGCTACTAACAGTACGCGAAGCGCAGACTCAAAACGCCTTGCCACTAGCGTCATCCATCGCCTCTGTGAAGCTCTCCCAACACGCTACAGGGGAGTAAAACACGGGGATTTTTGCGTTATCCGTGAGACGGCAATGCCGGCAGTACTCGTCGAAGCAGCGTTTATTACCAATCCCAAGGAAGCTCGCCTCCTCGCATCGGCACCCTACAAGCAGCAGATAGCATGGGCCATCGCCAAAGGCATTGACGACTACCTACACGCCAAATAGGTGGAGGCTGCTGCCTCCACACCAACGCCTGGGGCCCTACATGTGATAGCGGCAACAAAAATGCGAGGGGAAAAGTGTTGAGAAGGGGAGAGGGAAAACAAAAACTTCGTCCTCGGCGCGGATCGAACGCGCGACCTGTCGCTTAGGAGGCGACCGCTCTATCCACTGAGCTACGAGAACATGGATATCCAACCAATTTTAAAGCACATCGTTCCCGGCACGGATTGAACGTGCGGCCTGTTGCTCCGGAGGCAACCGCTCTATCCACTGAGCTACGGGAACAGAATGCTGAATGTAAAAGCGTAAAGAGAACCGCCCTTTTCGGCAAGATAAGGATAGGCTTTTTTGCGCGATAAGAGGGAAGGGGCGAAAAAATCACTCCGTGAGGATAATTATAGTTTGTAGTAGGAAGAATGCTGTAAATAGTTAAAATATCGTGATGTATTTTCGATTTTTTGCTATGATAACACGGTTTTGTTTAACTCGAGACTGAGTTGGCAAGTTAAAGATCGTGCCCTATCCCAGGGATAGGAATGAAATAAGTCGGACGCTTCGGGCGAAAAGAGACCAATTGGTCGCAGTCAGCTGAATTGAATGAGTTATTTTTTTCCTGTCCCTCAGATCGAAATTCTCTCAATCTTTTTCTGAGCACCCTTTTCTTGAAACCAGAGAGATGAGTATTGTGAATGTC
>CAINFV010000023.1 GCA_903848235.1 Chlamydiia bacterium
AAGACATTCTTTTTGTTCAAGATTGGACAGAAAACTATGGACTCTTGTTCGAGCTGTCTATCTCAGCCTTCCTACTCGGTCACTATCAAGAATCCATCGATGCTTGTGACAGGCTCCTTGACTTCAACGACATTCCCAAAGCTTTACGTGATCAGACAGAAATCATCCGTCTGTATCCCATGACAAAGCTTAACGAACAAGAGCGGCAACGAGAAAAGGCGGCAGAACAAGCAGAACCTGTTTTGGCTGCTGGGTAACGCAGTATGTGCCAAGACATGGGTTTTGATGTACACCATTAAGTGGGTAAGGGACAGAGTCGCCTCAGTCCCTCCCCGTTATCGCGATAAAGTTGATTCTTTATATTTACCGGCGAGCATCTTTCTTGCACCGGGCGATTCCAATAGAATTGTCCCTTGGATAGGGAAATTGTTCAACACCGCATTCTTGCTCTTCCAAGGCTTACGCAGCTAAGCAATCCCAGCCGTTCAATGTGTTTGTTTCTAAATCTATAGTTGTCTGTCCTCCATTTTCGCTTGAATTTCATCGAGCGAATACGAGTTCTAATCCACTTATCGAGCTGTAAAAGTTGTTTCTTTACAGTACTAAATCCTGTGGCGAAGAAATTGACAGTACCACGTATGATCTGGTTTAGTCTCTTGATGACCTCTTGGTCTAGGTTTCGACTCCGGATAGTGTTCTTCCTAATCGTATCTTTAAATTTCTCCATTGACTTCTCTCTTATTGTTATTCCTCTTGAGGAGATATGAAATCCTAAGAAATTGAAGCCTTCACAGAAACGACACAGTCGTGTCTTCTCTTGGCTAATTTCTAGGCTCATTTCTTCCAAAAGAGAACTGATAGAGTTCAATGCCTCTTTCGCCTGAGTTTTTGTCTTGCAGAGGATAACCAGGTCATCCGCATAGCGGACAAACCTATATCCTTTCTGCTCCATGTGCCAATCAAGATGGTTGAGCACAATGTTTGCAAGTAATGGTGAAATAACTCCGCCCTGCGGAGTGCCCCGTATAGTAGCTAGGAGCCTATTTTCTTCCATAACTCCAGACTTGAGAAACTTTTCAATCAGATTGAGGATGTTCCCATCCGAGATTTTAGCTGCTACCGAATCCATGATGAGTTCATGCGGAATATTATCAAAGAATCCTTTGATATCTGCATCAACTACATGTCTGAATCCCTGTTGGGCAAGCTCGAGCGTTTGTTCAACAGCTTGGTGGCAGTTTCTGTGTTGCCTAAAACCAAATGAGTTTTCATGAAAGACTTTTTCAAACGTAGGGTTGATCAAGCGTCTTACAACCTCTTGCGCAATCCTGCATCGAACAGTAGGGATTCCTAAAGGTCGAGTCTTTCCGTCTCCTTTCGGGATATTGACTCGCTTTAGTGGCATCGGCTGAAACTTTCCAGTTTTCAACTCTTGCTTCAGAGATTCGAGGTTTGAAACAAGGTCTCTTTCATATTCTTGAATCGTGACTTTGTCAATTCCAGCTGAACCTCTGTTTCTCTTAACGGCTTTAAATGCCTTGAGCATCAATTCAGAAGTGATCCTCCCTGTAAGGGAGTGAGTTTTGAATTTGTCGTGAATTATTTTCACAGAATGGTTACTCCTGGTGCAGTAACAATCGGATAACCTCTTGTAGGCTTCAGAGATGTTTTTAGGTATATGAAAACTTCATCTAAAGAGGGTGAATAAGCTTCTGCAGTTATGATTTTCATGTCTAACGTTCTCCTTTGCGAAGCCGTGCTTCGGTTATTTCTTCTATCGGTATGTCCTTTCGAGTTGCCTCTACTCCGGACATGCTGTGAACCCCTAGAGTAGAGCATTGAAGTTTGCTCTACAGCTATTCCATCATGGTTCCTTTCGAACTTCTTATAGAACCATTTATCCACGGGTGTGGAAGAATATGGGTTCTCACGGGTCAGTATGAACTGCCTTTTTCTCGAGGCGATGTCACCAGTCACCCACCAGGTTCTTCCCAGAATATACGATCGATCTGAGGAGAAAACTTTCGTTCGGCGCTTCATCAAGAAATGGAGATTGGCGCACCTGGAAGGCCGTATCGTGGCACCTCCCTGAGTAGTGATATCTGGCTCCTTCGTCAGCATGAGTTGCCTCATGTGCTAGCTGCTATCCTCTTTCGAGTTATGATATCACTTTCTGTACAGAACCGTATCCGCACAGGTAAGCTTCGGTGTATTATTTCATCTACATCCTCACTGTTTAAGACTTAGCTGTTCATACCTGCCGCTCGCGCATTTCTTTGATTTCTTCAAGTTTTTGAGGATAAGCAAAAGTGAAAGTTTTTTGGAATGTCTCTGGAGAAATGCGTTTCCAAGCCTCTGCAAGAGGAGTCATTCCCTCATTTCTATTAAAATTCAAAAGTAGTTTTTTTCGTTGTTCATCAGACATGGATTCGAGAAGAATTTTTACATTATTCTCTTGTAGGGGTTTGTGCTTTTGGTCGAGAGCCTCTGAAGCAAGAGTATAAAGATCCTCCTCTCGTAACCGAGAAAGTTCTTCAATAACATATGCGGTTTCGGACCAAAGTTTTTCTTTCTGTTCTAGATAGGGATTGGATTGTTCAGGTTTTGGCGTACATTTCTGTATAATCATTTCTAACATGGTTCTCTCGCTTTCTGTGAGAGACCGTCGTAGAAAATCCTGTGCCTTTTGTTTCAATAATATCAATTGATCAAGATCTTCTTTTGAAAACGATTGT
>CAINFV010000024.1 GCA_903848235.1 Chlamydiia bacterium
CCAGTCCAAAACAGCGGCGCACATCGCCCCTGACTGGCTGATAAATGCTAAAGACCCTTCATGCGGCATACCACGTCCGAAAGAGGCATTGAGTCCATACCGTGGATTCATCAATCCAAGACAATTCGGGCCGATCATGCGAATGCCGCCAGCACGTGCAGCATCAGCGACAGCTGTCTCAAGACGCAACCCTTCTGGCCCTGATTCTTTAAATCCAGCGGCTATCATGATGACGGCCTTCACTCCAGCCCGCACACAGGTCTGCATAACCTCGAGAACACGTGGCGCCGGAACGACAATGACTGCCAGGTCAATTGGCTCGTGAGCATCCATTACTGTGGGGATACAGGGAAGCCCGCATACCTCCGTTCTCTTTGGATTCACCGGAATGATCTTCCCTGGAAACCCTCCGGTCATTAGATTCATTAAAATCGTTCTGCCAACGCTGTTTGGAGTATCTTTCGCCCCTATGACAGCAACTGTCTTGGGCTTAAAAAAAGCATCAAGAGCGCTCTGAGGCTGTACCCGTTTGGAAGCTTCCATATGGTATCCATCGAAAAAGAGTTCAAGGGACAGTAGTACACTATGAGTGTGTTTTTTGAAGGTCAGACCTCAAGCCTTTTTCGCGACAAAAAACTTTCGATTTTCTGCTGTCACCGGCATACGTTAAAAAATTGATTTTTTTACTCATACTCAACTCTGTCATTTTGATCCACAGCAGAGTTGGAATATGGAAAAAGGAAGAGTGCTGGTGCTCGCAAAGAATGCGGAAATGTCTAAATGGGAGCTACAATATTCGAATAAACATTGAAAACATTATTGTACTTTCAATATAATGTTAGCACCACTAGAAAATAATAAAGCATTGAGACACATCATTTAATTGATTAATTAATTAAAACATTATGACCACCGACGTTATCTGCCCATCACCCTCCCCACCCCAAGAACCAACCACTCAATCCAATCAACAACACGTTACTGTCTGTCCCAGCCTGAGGACGGACGATGTCGACACCCTACGCCGCATGTGCGCTCTTCTACAAAAAAAAGCTGAAGATTCGTCCCCTCTTCCAATCTCACCATGTGAGTTAATCAGCACTACTCGCCAGGCTATAAAACACATTCGAAAAATTCGACCCGACCTAGCAAAAGGATTTGCTGGCTGGACAAAGAGGTTTCAACTGATCGTCCCTGATCGAAAAGACGCCTCTCTGAGAATCCAACGTTTGGGAGAAATGGTGGTGCGCTTCCCTGACGGCTTCCCAGAATCGCTAACCAAAGAAAAAGTTCGACCAACTCTCCCGCGTCTTCAACCGTTCAGCCCTCAAGAAGAGAAAAAAATTCAAACAATGCTCGAACGCACAGAAAAAGACTATGCGGGAGATCCATCAGACGAACAGGGGGCTTTGAAATATTGTCTAAAAATTTTCGACCAAGCGTTGAAAGAAATTTGGCTCGACCGTGAATGTCGCGCCCGCAGCGTATTTTCTTGCCTGCAGCAAAAAACGATCGTTCCAGCCACAGTGAGACAATCGATTGCGGCGTTAGGACAACATCGTCAAATTTTCCCGAAAGACGCACTCCAGATCATACAGCAGAGCGGGCCGCCCTTTTCTGACGCTGAACAGACATCATATATTGATCGGTTGGACGAGGTTGATATAGGCCCTGTTTCAAACGTTCTTCTGTATCATCTTCTTGGGGATCCAATAGGAACAGAATACCATCTTCTCAATGGGTATCAAACAGATGCAGCATGGATGGACATGCAAAGGTGCCTTGGGGGGATCTTAGGGTTTGGCAATGCTGAATTTATTGCAACAGCTCGAAGACACATTACCTCTATTGACCTAGGAACAACGTTTGTAAAAAGGCTTACTACATCTTCCGACCTCAATGAAATGATTTCTGAATTCAGAAAAACAATCTCTTCTCTGACCAAAGATCAAAGCATTATTCTTCCTTCTGGGTGGTGTGGATTTGATGGCGGCCATGGCATCGTACTTGAAATCAAAAATACAGCTCCAACAATTTTCCAGGTCATTGTCCATAACACAGGCGATGGCGTCCAATATCACTTTCAACGAATCGTAAGCGGAAAACCCGAAGTAGCTCCCTTAATTCTCGATGGAATCTCTTTAGATGCTCTTTGTGCCTATGCCTTTTTTTATACGCTTCGAACTCTGTCTCTTCCTGGTCACTGGACAGCAGAACATTTTTACAACGCATTCCTGGCTTCCTTACACGGGACCATTGACGAAAGCCCCCCTCCTTTTGGAGAAATTCAACGATCCGGAACTTGCTCCGTTGCCTCATTATTGTCCTACCTTTACCTAAACTCTTCGATAGTCGAATCTGATCGAATTCGTGTCGGAGTTGGATATAAAGTTATTGATAGATTTATCAAAGACTTAACTCCCTCAAGCGAAACGGCCCACCATGCCCTTGCAAACAGCTGTCTTCGATATTTTGCTCAGTGGGTTGTACAAGCTCATGCCAACAGATCGATATCCTCTTTGGAACTAGAAGGCCTACAGGGAAGAATTGAGAACATACAAGCTAAACTAGATGCCCATCAGGCCCGGCAGGCAATGACGGCGTTTGCATTGTCAGCGGGGAAATCTTCAGATTTACGGTCAATGGCCCCAACGCTGGTAACGAAATTTTCAGACTTTTCGCATGTTGAATTCGTTCCTCTGTCAGACACCTCAAAAGTCGATCTTATCCCATCTAGGATCCTCCCTGCCGTAGATCTTTCCACACCACAGGCCATCGCCGATGCGGCAGAAAAGGCTCTTTTTTGGCTAGAGCCCCTTCTTCATGAGGGTAACGGCATAGAGGCTCATTTTGAAATTGAACAATTTTCACAACAGCTCGCTAATGCCAGTCACGTACTTCATGAACAGTTTCACGAACACTCAAACGAAGCTGCTCGCCTAGCAATCGCCTGCGAAAGACTAGGCACCCTCTATGCTCAGACCTTTTGGGACCATTGTGCGCAGATGCAAATTCCTGCAATCGTGAGTCCGTTAACCTTTGCCACTATGGCTAACCTGATATACACCGTTCAATCTGCATTTTTTACTCTGGATGAAATCAAGCAATTTCCTCTCTGCATTGGTGAGTGTGTTCCAAATGTTGTGGGAACTGAAGATTTTCAGCACGAACGTCAGTTGTATGATCGCCTACGTCATCTAGGGATAACGCATGATGCTACGCATCCAAAACATCTTCCTCGTGACATCATCTCCTTTGCACAAGAAGACCAACGCTTCATTCCTTTCCTTCGGATAGTACATCAAAAATACGGTCAAGCAGCCCTCAAGCAATTCCAAGAAGACAAATCATTTACTCTATTTACGCCTGAACTACGAGCTCTCCACCTCCTCACTAATCGTCATAAGGAAAAAGCTCTTTCCATTCTTCCCCCATCGATCTTCTGCATTCAACACCTTGATAACCTCGTCTATCTCTTCGGTTTGTACAATCGTTCCGATTACCCACCACAGGACTTATCAGTATCGTGGACGATCGAACCTCAACGAGGATGGCCAGTGCTGAAGAAACGGCCACCTTCAAATATGACCCATATTACATACACAACACTACATCCCTCATCGAGATTTCGTCCTAGGCCAGAACCCTGTGCCATCGACATATCAAGCTCTTATGCCACTACATCATACTCAAAACTAGAAGAGCATCCTCATATGGCACTGCACGCCCTTCCATCGAACCACTATGAGATCGACGAGGCTCTAGCTACCTTTGCGGCTCACCCTCAGCACTTCCAAGAAAAACAGTACCGAACACTTTTTGAACATATCCTCTACGAACCCGGGAAAATTGCCCTCGCGCTTGACTCTCCAATTGTGCGAAACTCCGTCTTTCGAATAGCGCCGTTTTTAGAACACCAGGCAAGCCTTGCTGCTGTCAACAAGGATACTGCCATCCTGATGTTTTGCTTGCGTCAGTTCCGACTCCTTTATGAGAGAGTAAGGCTCCTCGTACCAGAGGAAGAGAGTTCACCAATTCGTTCCACAATCGTATCGGTCTTTGTAGCCGTCGGGAAATATCTCTCGGATCTTCCCTTACAAGAACAACACCTCCACGTGTTTGCCTACCATTCAGAGCGAGCTCGTTTTTTCAACGCAGCCTTCTGCTTGTCTGATGAAGAAATCGATTTCATGGTTTCTTCAGCTTTGATTGCAAGGCGTACAGTATCCTCACAAGCCCCTCTCCTTGGATATGAAACACGAAGCTTTTTGCATGGCCTGTTACACAGAAAAGATGTCAAGGATCGTCTTCTCACTTCCCCAGACAACATTCTCAACAGAAGTCTTCCATTGGGACGGCAGATGAGTTCGTGGAAAAATGAACACGACATGACTTTTATCTGTGAGGAACTAGGGCTCGTATACCACCTTTCCACAGCAGCCATCTTTCAAAAACATACTTCAACTGGCCTGATAGAGACTCCAGCTGAATTCTTCGAGGACCCATACATAAAGGATGCGATCCGACAGCCCCTCCCGCTACACATATACCAAGAGGGCCCCAGAACCTTTTCTTTTGAGATGGGGACAACCCTGTTCAAAATCTCGCATCAAAACCCTCCTCTCATCTACAAACGCATTGATGGAAAGTGGTACCAGCATATAGCCATACGAAAATCAACGCCTTGGTGTAACGCGGCCGATGTTTTTGTACAAAATGTCATTCAAGGCAATTCAGCATGGCTGTATGACGATGGAAAAGGTTCGGCTGTCATCCGTATCGAGAACGAGAAGAACCTGGCACTGTTTGAAGCAGTTCGTTCCACATCCGATAGATGGACCCTCATTGGAACCCAAAAACAAGTCCTGTGGACGGTCTACGTCTGCGATCGTGATGGAAAGAGGACGAGTACAATCCTCCAAGAACCGAGCTGCCTGCCAAGCAACTGGTCTTGTTTTGAACAAAGCCCCTATATCCAAGCTTTTTCATCAGGCCATCAAATAGAAAAAATTGTACTCCCAAAAATAGGAAAAGACGGCCTTTCTTTTACCTATGACCCATCTATAAAAACGTACCGCTGGGATAGCCACGTCGAAGAGTTCTTGCTAGAAAATACGTATCTTTCGGGCCTGCCCAAATCCCGGCATAAGCTGGTGGTTCAGAATGAAAAAACAAGGCAAAAGTCAGCCCTCATCCCGGCTCACAGATTGCAACGAATAACAAAAGGATTCTACGACACTGGATTTGCAATAATTTCTTTACACGCAGAGAGGTATATCAACTCCCTGGACACAGAGGGAACGGTAGTACTGAAGAGAGACGATCCCGAACAGACAATTCCTTTGTTCATATACCCAATCCATGAAAAGCGTCTTATTCCAAATTCCGTAGAAGCAGCTTCCTATCTTGCTTACGCCTACCTTTTAGACCAAAACTACGAGGACTCTTTTTGGACTCTTTCCCAAATCTCCTCCCTTCCACTCTCTTCATCAACGATTCGTTACTTAGAATGGCTGCTGGAAGACAGTGTTTTTGATAATGCCCCTCAGGCCGTTGTGCTTCGATTAAAAGCTCTTTCGATCCTCAAAAACCAAAGCCTGCTTTTTCACACAGCAACCGATTGGGAACATCGTGTGATATGCGATCTTCAAAATTATTTGTTCTCAAGGCATCTCTGTGGCTCTATTGTTTTGACCGATGAAGAGATCGATGTTTTATACCAAACAAAATTAAAAACCACACAAGGGCCGGTCCCCCTTTTGAAAGCGCCATCTGTAGAAACGCCAACCCTGCCCAAATCTCGAAAGGGCACCAATGGATCTCTCTTCGCCCCCGACATTACGAAAGACTCGTTCGAAACCATCTTCCAGGTTCTTAAAAATGAAGGCTCTTCCCCGGCTGCTTGGGAGGCAATTCGGACTTTCTCAGCAGATGTCTTTTCAATACCACTTGACGAACAGCCCTTATCAAATATGACCGATTTTCAACGGCTGTTGTGGATCGCCGCTCACACTCCCTCATCACAAGAGCAAAAGGCATGCTCTCTTCTCTTGGCCGTTGCTCTCCATCCCGACCAATTTCAAGGATTGAGTCCCTCTGATCTTTCGGAAATAAGCTCAAGAGCCCAGTCTTTGCTTGAACTACCCCCATTGCCTAGCCATTCAGCGCAGAAGGAAATAAAGGCTCTTTTTCCAAAATCGGAATCGAAGATGGGGTTTTCGGCTCAGACAAAAACCGATTCTTCAACATGTTTGGGTATATACGACCCAGGGGCAAAACCTTTACTTCCACATGCTATAACAGCAACAAAAAATCTTGTTTCGACCCCCGCGTCCGAATACGTGGCAACAATCATTCGACACGTTCAGGAAAGTTCGAAAAAGCTATCTTCAATTGTCCAACAATCCTGTGAGGAATTTTCTTCTCAAGTTGAAGCATTTCAACAACAATCACAGGCCGCTCACACATTCACTTTGAACCGATTGGATTTCGACATCGAGCTTTTGAAAAAGGAAGCTCAAACAATTACAGAGACAACTGATCGGTATAAAAAGACCATCAAACAACATCTTAGAAAAAAGGCGGATGGTGGCGCCGCCGCCCTCGACGCTTTTGCACGTAATGCCGGATACTACCCAAGAGTCGACCTTCAGGACGCCGTTTATGCTCTTTTGCAACCGTTTCCTGACGGTTTTTTACGATTAAATCCTGCTCTGACGGGGAGAGATGCTCAAGACCTATATGAAGTAACAATCAGCTACCTCATCAACAAAACTTTCCACAACCACCTCCAGGCAACGATTCAAAAAGCAACACAGGTTGCAAGCAGCGACAACCCATCACAGGAAGAGTTGCAAGACCTCTACGTCCTTCTCAACACAACCAGAGGATATGACCCTATTGCAGAGCCTGCGCTGCTTCTTTTTGAAGCAACTTTTGGTCAATTTCTCTGGCCAGATAAGGTCGCTATTATTCGACGATTTTTACAAGGAGATGTAGAAGCACAGGGCAGAGTTATTGAATTAATTATGGCCTCAGGGAAGACGGCTGTTCTCCTTCCACTCGTCAGCTACCTTGTGGCACAACGAGGAATGGTTTCTGTTGTCATCCTCACTGACCAACTCTTTCCTTCTATGGCTCCGGTTCTTGCTCAGACACTTCAGAAATCTTTCGGAGTTCCGGTCTTTTCATGGAAATTACAAGACGACAAGCAGCTTGACATCTCCTCACTGGCAGCTATCCATAGAGGCGTTGAAAGTACATTTGCAAAGCATGGGGTTATCATCCTGCGACCTAAGGATTACACCGGGCTTTTTCTGCAATTTCTCTCTACCATGTCACAAGGGAGCAGAGAAGCTATACCGGACGAACAATCTCTGAGCGCTGTTCGTGAGAAACAGTTAGAAGATGAACTATGTGCGCTTTTTTCTCCGAAACAACCCGTTCGAGAAGCTATGCCCATTGGAACTGACACACGACGGGAACAGCAAGAGCTGTATCAAGCCATTTTCGGTTTGATGGTCACCCATGGAGCCTTTTTGTTTGATGAAGTTGATACAACATGGGACGTCCTAAGAGAACACCTTCTCTCTGTCTCCCCTCTTGTTCCAGTTGATGCCATCACGCGAAAGTTCCTCGTCTTTCTGTACAAAAACCTCCCTCAGAAAGTCATAACAACGAAAGAAGCGTTTTTATCAGAAGTTGCACCGAGTTTGGTAGAAAGGGTTATTGAATCCCTGATGACCTCTGATGAAGAGAAGATTCGAAAAATGACTGCTGTACACAGAGGCATAATCTCTGACTTTTTGCATGGCATTGGAACAAAAGAATCTCTAGAACCTCTTCCTCCAATCCTTCGCGAATCAGTCAGTGTTGTCAGAGCTCAAATTCGGGATATTCTTCCAGAGACATGCACGAAGACATTCGGCGTCCATTACGGAGAGGCAACTGTAGTCGCTGGAGAACAGCTCGTACCCTATGCTATTCCGTATGAAAATGGGATTCCTACCAAAGCTCGATTCGGCCACGACCTCGAGGAAGTACATTATACAATGCAAATGTTTCTTCACTTAACTACCGAACAGCTCACGCCGTATGTGGTCCATATTCTAAAAGATCTTCAATTCCAAGTTCGTCAGGAGTTGCTCGAAACACCGTCCATTCGGCTTGAAGCGACCGAGGGCGCTCGGTGGCTGAACTCCTATATCGACAATCAGAAAATTGTCTCACAGGCCCTTGCTCATCCAGAAAGTTGTGGAAGTGACATTGCGCTGTTTCTCCAGCATAACACCCCCTTCCTCATTGACTTCATCGATCGGTTTTTCATTTCCAAAATTCAACGGCCATCTTCATTTCTCCATGTAACAACCCAGATCTACGCCCTTCTGGCAAATGTCGTACGAGCGTTTTCTGGGACAACCTGGAACAAGCAGACCTACCCTGTTCTGGCAGAGCCATCGGTAGAATCGGTTGGTAAGACAATTTCCATTTTAGCACGGGAGCCTGACCAGACCGTCCTGGTCGTGAGAGATCCCGATGAAATTGTATTGCCAGGTTGGGGGATCATCGATGTAGGCGGGATGTTTACAGAAAGAAATTCGCAGGAAATTGCAGAGCGTATTTTAGATAAAAGTGATTCTGAAAGTATACAAGGGGTCGTTTTTTACGATAAAGATAAATGTCCCAAAGTGTTACACCGAAAAACATACCCATACAAGTTGAAGAATCGGGAATTTGCCAACGTCGAAGGCCACAGATTCGATTCCGAAAAAACAGGCCCGCTATTCGCTATAGGGGCTGTTTTTTCGGAGTCGAAGATGGGGTTTTCGACTAAGGCAAAAACCGATTCTTCAACTTGTTTGGGTATATCCGCCGACTTCGAAAACGTCTGTCTGTATGAGAAAGAGACCCTCTCTCCAGAGGTGCTTACCGCCTATTGGTCACAGCCATTTACCACTGGCTCTGATCTCAAAATTCAGTCAACAGCTCACTGTCTTGTCTGTATCAGCAAGGACACAATCCTTCGTGACGTCCTCCAAGGTGTCTGGCGACCGAGAAAATTCGGACGAGGCCAACACGAGAGGTTTGTTGTGACCGAACAGACTCAAGAGATCATCTGCAGAACGCTCCATCTTCCAGAGGGCACCAATCTCTGTTCCTACCATATTATTGCCTATACTCTGTTAATCCAGATTGATCGTCAGGCATCGGATAATTGCCGCTCTCTTCGACACACAGCCAGCTCTATTCTTGAACGGGGGTTTATCCATGCTCTCCTTGTTTCAGATGCTTCATCTCTTGACGAACTTTATGAATCTTGTTCTGAGTTATTTTCACAGGAACAGCCACAGAGTCTGTATGATCGCTACGCGACAACAACCAAAGAGCTTTTCTCGGATGAGGCTATTGAGGCTCTTATAACAAAAACTCTCTACTCCAAGCCTTGCGCATACTTATGCGAAAAGGGTTTTCTTGTCAGGAAACAAGTTGAAACCGAGCTCAGTGCCTTGAGAAATCGAAGGATTTCTCTTCCAGAGAGAATACACGAGGTAATACCGGAGATCCGAACCAAAATTCAGGTTCAGACCCAAACCCAGGTTCAAAAGCAAACGCAAACTCGAACCCAACAGGAGGTCTCCGAGGTACAATGGACTCCAACCTATCGGTATTCAATTGTATGCGATTTTAAGGATATACTCTGCACGGGGAAGTTCACACCACAAGCTCTTTTTCAGAATATTCAATCCGTGCAGCGCAACTCGATTTCTGGGGCATGCATCCGCCTGCATGACCTGTTTTCCGCAGAAGAGGCAACAAAGGAATTCGCTGATCTTTTTCCCTCCCACGTTGGCACAACTGTCAATCTTCACCAAGCCTTTCAGCAAGGCTTTACCCTCATGTCACAAAAAGGTGCCTACCCAGCTGAATATGCGCTGACGATTCAAAGAGAAGAAGGCAATAGGGCAATTGTTCTCTTAAGTCAAGAGGACGCCGAGAACGTATACGAAGGAGTTTTGGAAGGTACCATTTTCCAAACACCGGAAATGGCCGTCTGCCTGATCAATATTCACTCTGGAGCTACATATCCCGTCATCGGAGGGCCTGACGCAGCCTCTGCCACGCAGAAAGACTTCTCAGTTCTTGTCGACAGGCTGCGACTGAAGATTTTTGATGGAAATCTGAGTTTCACTGTCGAAGAAAAAATTGGCCTTCTCTACATTGCGGCCTCCTTGGGGCCTGATGGACCGAAAAAAATTCTTGATTTCGCGAGTAAGTTTTCGATCCCAGTCCACAGAAAAGCCGTTGAGAATTTTGTCTCTCTAGAAACTCTTTTTGCAGATTTAGGGGAGGATAGAGTCCGACGAACTCTTAAAGCGGTATCTCCTGAACAACGCAAGGGGCTTTTAAGTATTCACTCAACTTGCCCCCCATACACACCTGAATTTCTCCGTCAGCTTTGGGACACATACATAAAATCATTTTAATTCACTGCAAAGTTGAAGTCTTTGGCTGATACTCAGCAAGAAATCGCTCAACGCCAAGAGCACGTATCTCGTCATAAATACCGGCCAAATAGTCGACAACCTCGCAAAATTCCATGTATCCACCCAGGACGCTTCTTCTCTCTTTTCTGAACATGTAGATGACTTCAGCAAGATTCACTGTAATCTCCCCTACAGCAGCACCCTTCAGTTCCCGAAGATTCTGAATGATCTGATCGAGAAGGTAGTGAGCCACAAGAAACACCCCAGTCCTTCCGACTCCCCCTCTGCAGTTGACCGCAATAGGATCAGCGGGAGAGAAAGAGAGCGTTTTGATCTCCTTCATAAGCCGTCTAAACAAATCCATGCTCGGCATCGGCGATCGATCGACCCAGCCATCATAATGAAAGTGTTGCACTTCAAATTTCTTTTCCCCACATGTTGCTAGAAGCGTACTTTCTACGATCCGAGGAACTCGTATTCCCCCCGGTGGAAGAGATCTCTCATCGAGAAGCTTTGAAGCACGGTTTTCAACCACCCATCCTTCGGGCAAACGAAGTTGCTTTAATGTTGCTTCTTGCCAAAACATATTGCATCGATCGCTCGTCTCTTCTCCGGGCTGATGGAAAGAAACCATCGTCCGCGCCCCCTCTCGCACGACACTTTCGAACAATCCGGACACTCCATCGATCGTCCCTGGACACCCACCAGCAAAATATCTCTGTCTAGGAGTCTTGATATCGCTCCAATTCAAAAAAAGCCCTGGGATATGCCTTGCAAGACGGTTTTCATGATATGCCGCATCGTAGATGGGAACTGAGGTAGGAGTCTCGGATATCGTTGACGAAGTTGGCCTCAAGGATAGTACAGATATATCTTTTTTTATCCGTTTATTGATGGCTAGCTGAAGTGCTTTTGCCTGCGCATAATCATCTGCAACGAGCCTCTCACGCACGCTATGCAGCTCACCTAATGGCCATGCTTGGCGCGGAAATGAGGCAAGCATCTGCTCATACGCTTTTTTTACTCGTTGGTAATACTGAGCTGCCATTGAGTACACCTGAGCCAGCTGGGTTGGCTGCCCAATGATCCCTGAGCGACGACGACGAAACTCCCGATAGATAATCTCGGGAATATTCACTCGCAGATCGACGCCTTCAACCAAGGCTTTGCGAATATACCTTCGTACGTACAGACCTACAGCACATGTTCCTGAGCGCCCTACTCCTCCTTTGCAGTTGATTGCAACTGGCGTTTTTGGGGATGGGCTTAGCATTTCTACCCTTCGGTATAGCGTTTCGAGCAGTTCTTCCGAAGGCATCGGATTTTTATCACGCCAGCCATCATAATGAAGATGTGTGAGCTCAACACTCTCTTCTCCTCGTGTGGCAAGAAGAGTGCTTTCTACAATCCGTGGAACTCGTGTCCCACCTTCTTCCATTTCCTTTTGATCAAGGACGGTTTCATTCACCTTTTTGATACTCCAGCCATCGCGAAGAGTCAGCGTTTCAAGACGCGAATTTTCCCAAAAATCGTGGTATCTTTCCTGCGCTTCATCCCGTTGATGGAGGGACACCAGAACCTTGATCCCTTGTTGTAATACCGTATCAAAGAAATCTGATGTATCACGAGCACCTCTTGGACATCCCATGATAAGAAAATTTTGAAGCGAGGTATAGACATCGCTGCCATTAACATATGCTCCAGGAATCTGTCGTGCAGCACGATTGACATCATAAGGGGGATTAAAACGACTCACGCCCTCTCTCCCTTCTGATTCGAGCGTTGATAAGGAGGCGATGAGAGGGTCTGCTTGTACCCTTCGTTTGATTTCATCAATAATCCCCTGTCCTTCGCTGAGGGTGCTTTTCAGACGAACAGATCTCTCGTAGAGATCTTCAAAAGAACACCATTGCTCAGGAAATTGATCATACTGTACATCTACAGCCAAAAAAGGGGTTATTAGGGCAGGAACAGATTGCGCGCCTGCATCCTCTGTTTTTTGGGGCTTATTGGATGGGGCAGAGCCAATCGTCGTCACAATCCGATCGATCAGCTCCTTCGACATCCCATACTTTTTTTCTCCATCGTCGGCTGCACAGTGCATGATTTTGGCAAGCAGCTTATGAGAAGATCCCTTTTGTGTTGTTGCAGAGACTAGTGCCTCAACGACCAGAAGAATATCAACTTCCTTGTGTTCTGAGGAGAATAGATGCAAAACCAGATCTTTTTGCGAGACATCCCTCTTCTCGCCTCTGTGCGCAGTTTCTCGATCAGCTGCATATGACGAGCCCCACAGAGCTTCTTGCAGATGTGTATCCAGAATCATTTCTTGCAGTTTCTCTAATTTCATAAAAACCATTCTGCTAATGAAGATATAAATTCAATCAGACAATAATAAATAATGATAGAACAAACAATTGTTAAACTGGAGTGATTTTGAGTTCGAATAGATAAAAATCACATCTCACACTGTCGTCAAAAGAATCTTGTAGGAAAACTCTTTTTCAATCTATACAAAACCATGTTGAATTCAGTTCAAAGGAGACATCTGACACGATGGCCCCAACATGGCATACTCTTGAATCAGCACGCGTCCTCGAACTCCTCCACTCTTCGCAAGATGGCCTGCACTCCAAGACAGCCGCCTCGCTTCTTCTCAAAGAAGGCTCAAACAGCCTCCCACGTGCGAAACAAACCTCTCTCTGGCTTCAGTTTTTCGGACAACTGACTAGCCCGATTATTCTCATCTTAGGAATGGCAGCTGTCATAAAAATTCTGCTCTGGCAGTTAGGAGATGCGCTTGCCATTCTCTTCGTCGTTGTTTTCAACGCCGTTCTTGGCTTCATACAGGAAAAAAAAGCCTCTGACTCTCTTGAGGCACTTCGCAAACTCACCTCTCCTCACGCTAAAGTCTATAGAGAGGGAGTTCTGATCGAAGTTGACGCTGAGACGATTGTTCCGGGCGATGTTCTGTTCCTCGAAAGTGGAACTCGCGTCTGCGCAGACTGCAGACTCCTCGAAACCCACGCTCTTGACGTTGACGAATCGATGCTCACTGGCGAATCTACCGTCGTTCGAAAAAATGCAGATGTCATTTTTTCTACCTCAATACCTCTCGCCGAACGGCGCAACATGCTGTTTTCAGGAACCATTATCACTCGAGGAAGAGGTCGTGCTGTCGTTACGGAAACAGGAAAAAACACTCAAGTCGCCGACATTGTCAGAGAGGCAGAAGCAGCAACACCACCACCTTCTCCGCTTGAAAAAAGAATGAAAAGCTTTGGCCACTCCATTGCATTTCTCACCCTTTTTATGATTTCTCTCATAGTCATCGTAGGACTCATTCAAGGCTATTCATTATCCGACCTGATTATGATCTGTGTCAGCCTTACTGTATCGGCCGTACCAGAAGGGTTGCCCATCGCCATTACTATTGTCCTCTCAATCGGGCTGTTTACGATGGCAAAGCGCAAGGCTGTAGTCAGGAAGTTGGGGACGATCGAAACTTTAGGTTGCGCGACGGTCATTTGCACAGATAAGACAGGAACCCTCACAAAGAATGCGATGACAGTTGGGAAGACATATCTTGGATTGGAGGATGGCATTGTCTGGGCGTCACGCATCGCATTCTTCTGCTCGGAGACACGTCTTGAAGAGAACGGATTTGTCGGAGACCCAGTAGAGGCTGCCCTTATGCATTTTGCACAAGGAACAGGAGTTCTCGATGATGAGGGGTGGAGACATGAGCTTGTTCTTCCCTTCGAATCAGATCAACAAATGATGGCCTGTGCTATATCCAAGAATGGAAAACGGTACACGGTTTGGAAAGGGTCTCTTGATGCACTCCGAAAGAAATGCCGTTCTATGTGGTATGGGAATACCATTATTCCCTTCGACGAGCACCATATGGACATTGCAGCACAAGAGATGACCCAAGAGGGGCTAAAGGTGTTATGTCTTGCCTATGGAGAAGACGATGACACAGCACTCACCATGGCAGGCCTTATAGGGCTTATCGATCCTCCGCGAGAGAGGGTGCGTGAGGCAATTATCACGTGCCAAGAAGCCGGGATTCGCGTTGTCATGGTCACTGGTGATGATCCACGGACAGCAGCTACCATTGCCAGGGAAATAGGCCTTCATGTTGACCTCTTACATCACCCCATAAGTGGAACAGAAATTGACCATATGAACGATGCGGCATTGTTCAAAGTTGTTGCAACAACGCCGATCTTTGCACGGGTCACCCCTCACCATAAGCTAAGAATCGTCCAGCAACTCCAGAAGCATGGAGAGGTGGTGGCGATGACTGGTGACGGTGTCAACGACGCACCTCCTCTTCGGCAGGCTGACATTGGCATTGCGATGGGAGATGGCACTGATGTGGCGAAAGAAGCTGCGGCGATGGTGATCATTGATAACAACTTCGCCTCAATTGTCGAAGCAATCCGCCACGGAAGAGTGATGTTCCGAAGCCTCCAGCAGATGGTCGTCTACCTTCTGACAACATGCTTTGGCGGCATAATGACCATTGCAGCCTCTGTACTCATGGCACTGCCGCTCCCAGTACTCCCCCTTCAATTGCTGTGGATCAACCTGGTCACAGATGGAACGACAACGATCCCATTGAGCCTTGAAGGAGAACATGGCAACATCATGAAAGCTCCCCCTCGTAAGCAACACTCCCCTTTCATCTCACGCCTTATGTTTGCCCGGTCGCTGCTTGCCTCTATTGTCATGATGATAGGGACGCTCGGTGTCTTTGCCTGGGACTTGCATAGCAGACATACCTCTGTAGACTACGCACGGACGATCTCTTTTACCACACTGGCCCTCTTTCAGATCTTCAACGCACTCAATTCCAGGTCTGTAAGACGCTCTCTTTTTTTCAACTATCGCTCAGCATCAAAAGGCCGCCTCGAACACATCCCATTTTTCCAAAACAAATGGCTCTTATGCGTAGTCACAACCTGCTTCTTCCTCCAAATTATTGCCGTTGAGCTCCCTTTTTTCCAGGAAACACTTCATACCACGCCATTGTTCTGGGCAGATTGGTTGCGTATCTTAGGAATATGCGGCTCCATCATCGTCATTGTTGAAATCCATAAAGCAGCTCAGTTTTTCTTTACTTCATTGCCCCCCAAAACACCACTACAACCGGTTGAGTGGAGCAACTAGCACTGCTTCTAAAACCCCTCGCTATTCGGTTTGTGTATTAACGGTTCGAATGGATTGCCAACTGTCTAAAGACTGTGGTACTATTGCTAGTTCGTCTAGATGGTCATTCAGCGAAGTTGAACCTAGTGATTAGGTAAGACTTAGGTTTGAAGTATCCTTCTCACAAAAGCTTGAAAAATCTTCTTTGCGAAAGGCGTTGCCGATGCCAGCAGCTATTGAATTTGATCGTGTTACAAAGCGCTTCGGCCTTATTACGGCCGTCGATAATGTGTCTTTTTCAATAGAGAGTGGAAATTTCTTTTCCATTCTTGGCCCTAGCGGCTGCGGGAAAACCACGCTCCTACGGTTGGTGGCTGGATTTGAAACCCCTGACAGCGGGCGTATTTTTCTTGATGGGCACGATGTGACAGCGCTGCCTCCAAATCAACGTCCGGTGAACACGGTCTTTCAAAACTACGCTCTTTTCCCCCATCTTACAGTCCGAGAAAATATTGCCTTTGGGCTGCGCATTGCAAAAAAAGATCCGAAGCTTATTCGCAGCGAAGTTGACAAGATGCTCAACCTCATCCAGATGGAACAGCATGCTGACAAGTGGCCGGATCAGATTAGCGGTGGGCAAAAGCAACGCGTTGCTATTGCACGAGCATTGATAAACCGTCCTCGGGTTCTTCTTCTGGACGAACCCCTCTCTGCCCTCGATTTAAAACTTCGTCAAAAAATGCTCCTCGAACTTGATCTTATCCACGATGAAGTCGGCATCACCTTCCTCTATATCACCCACGATCAGACAGAAGCCATCGGTGTGAGCGACAAAATCGCTGTCATCCACAGAGGAAGAATTGAACAGGTAGGAAAACCAAGTGAGCTCTATGAATCCCCAACGAGCAGCTTTGTAGCCGCCTTCATCGGAGACACCAACTTCCTTGATGGAAGAGTTGATGTCACTGTAGCAAAAGACTATAGCCTACTGAAAATCGATGAGTTCCCTCCTGTCCTCTGTTTTAACGACAAGCAGCTCTCTGTGGGCGAAGGCGTTCATTTAATTCTTCGGCCAGAAAAGCTCAGGATCTCCAGGGATCGTCCTGAACATCACTCCCTTCATAACTGTCTTGAAGGTACTGTAGAAGACGTCGTCTACCGAGGAGACCACACAAAATATTGGGTAAAGATTGAGGGCCATAGGCTTAGCGTTTCGCAACAGCATAGCCGCTTTCTTTTAGACACTCAGCCCATCCAATGGAAAGACCGTGTGTTTGTATGGTGGCATGCTGACGACAGTTTTATCCTTGAACGGTATAACGCCTCAGACGAGAAGCTCAGTGAAGCGCCGTCAGAAAAAGTCGGTGGAGTCGAAGAAGACCTTCTAAAAGACATCCCCGTATCAGCTTCTGAACCTGCTTCTGAAGGATAACTGTATTGTGAAAGGAAAATTTCGCGATCTCTATCGGGAACTCTTGCTGACAGTACCATCGTTTGGCTGGCTAACGTTCTTTTTTATCATTCCTGCATGCATCGTATATACCTTTGCTTTCAGGGCGTCTGACGCAACAGGAACCATTCTTCCAGAATGGACTGTCGCATCACTTAAGGCACTGTTTGATGAGGCGACCCTTGAAATCGCCTGGCGGACTGTGTGGCTTTCTGTCTCGACGATGATGATCTGCGTCACAGCAGCGCTTCCCGTAGCGTACTACATGGCATGCGCTCCAAAAGCGCGCCAGAGGACTCTTCTTCTCTTTGTCGTCATCCCTCTCTGGAGCTGTTTTCTTGTTCGCATCTTTGCCTGGAAAGTGGTTCTCCATCCAGAAGGCATCGTCAAAACAATTTTGGTTACCTTTGGCCTTGTCGATAGCTCTACCTCCCTTCTCTACAATAACGTTGCCGTCCTCATTGTCATGGTTTACTCCTACCTTCCTTTTGCCATTTTGCCGCTCTACTCTGCGGCATCGAAATTTAATTTCTCACTCTTCGAAGCGGCCTTGGATCTTGGAGCTTCAAAACGGTATGCCTTTTACTCAGTCTTCGTCCCATATATGAAACCTGCCCTCCTGACCGCCAGCCTCATGGTATTCATCCCGGCAGCAGGAGCCTATATCATCCCCGAAGTCGTGGGAGGGAAGAGCTCTGAGATGCTTGGGAACACCATCGCCCGACGGATATTTGTTGACAGAAGCCTCCCTGATGCTAGCGGCCTTGCCCTTCTACTCTCTGGTATTATTTTCATTCCTGCTATTGTTATCGCAAGCCTAAAGGCTGCGTCTGCACCCCGCCAACAGAGAAGAGGTATCCGCCCATGATGAAGACAAAGTGGAGCCGATATTTTGCTTACAGCATTTTTGCTCTTCTCTATCTTCCAGTCGTTGTCCTGATCATCACCTCTTTTAATGCCTCACGCTTTGGCGGGGGGTGGGAGGGATTCACGCTCTCGTGGTATTCCAAGCTTTTCCATGAGCCAAGTGTATGGTACGCCCTCATCAACTCCTTGATAGTGGCCACCTATTCGTCGTTAACCTCAACGGTGTTAGGCGTTACAGCAGCTCTTGCCCTATATCGCTACCGATCGCCATTGCAAAAACTTCATCTAGGGCTGTTACTTGCTCCACTGGTGATGCCTGATATTTTGATGGGCATTTCGCTGCTGCTCCTCTTCGTCTCCATCCATCTAAAGCTCAGCCTTCTAACGGTCTTCTTAGCCCATACCACATTTTCGATGAGCTATGTTGCCATGATTGTCAGGACACGTCTTGAGCTGATGGATCGCTCTATCATCGAAGCGGCAAAAGATCTGGGCGCTACGTCCTTTCAGGTATTTTGGAAGGTCCTCCTCCCCTTTTTAAGCCCCGCTATTTTCGCTGGCGGGCTACTCGCCTTCACACTCTCGCTCGACGATTTTGTCATCACGTTTTTTGTGGTAGGACCCGGTGCTACGACACTTCCTGTCTATGTCTATAGCATGATGAAATTTGGCTCTCCCCCTCTCATCAACGCACTCTCTACCCTGCTGCTCCTCTTCACTGCCGCTGTGACAATAGCCTATACTCACTTGACCGACGAGGTGGCACCATAAAAAATGTTATTCTAGTCATAGCGTTTATTATTGCCCTCATAGCCCCTCTTGCCCTCAATGAGCTCTATAAAAGCAAGAGCACCCTCTACTTATACATGTGGAGCGCCTATATCAAGCCTGAGCTCATCGAGCAGTTTCAAAAGGATCATAACTGTCGCGTTGTCATCGACACCTATGACTCGAATGAGGCGATGTATACAAAGCTCAAGTTCGGGGGCTCTGGATATGACATCATCTTCCCTAGCAACTATTTTCTGGATCTCATGAACAGCCAGGACATGCTGTTGCCCTTACAAGACAACCGGATCCCGAACCTCAAGTATGTAGACTGGGAATTTCTCAAATTACTCGGTCTTCAAAAGACCTCTGCCGGAATTCCCTACATGACCTCGTTTTCTGGAATTGCCTGGAGGATGGATCGTCTGTCACGCGAACCTGATTCCTGGGGGATCTTTGGCAATCAAGATCTCAAAGGGCGGATGACGATGCTCAACGACATGCGAGAGACGCTTGGTGCTGGCTTACTCTTTTTAGGGTACAGCGCAAACTCGCAGTCCCCTGAGGAGATTGCCAAAGCAGGAGCTCTTGTCTCTCACTGGAAGCATGAGCTTGCCAAGCTCGAGAGTGAACAGTACAAAAATGGAATTGCCAATGCTGAGTATCTTGTCGTCCACGGGTATAGCGGCGACTGCCTGCAGGTGGCCAGGGTGTCGAAAAACATTGGGTTTTCATACCCAAAAGAAGGAAGCATTGTTTCTGTTGATTATGCAGCTATCATGAAGTCCTCTCATGACATAAACCTTGCCTATGCTTTTTTAAACTTTCTTCTCGACCCGAAAGTAGCTGCTGAAAATATGGAATTTACCAATTATCGGTGTGTAAATTCTGAAAGCAGGCATCTGCTGCCAGAAGAGCTGCGGTCCTCTCCACTGCTCTATCCTGAGCTCTACCGTGAGGTTCGCTTTGAATGCCTCTTCCCATCAGGAGCAGCACGCAAGGACTACATCAAAGCATGGGATGAGGTAAAGTCCGCCTCATAACAATAATTTTAGACTCTCTTTTCCCATTTCTGCGATTTCTTTGCCTTTCACTATCTGTCGAGGCATGACTGCTTTTTCATGGGCGTCATAATCCCGCAACCCTCGTCAAAACTCTTGACTCTTTTTCAAAAATCTCTACACTCCAAATTTTACATACAACACCAGTTATGGAGGTCTACGCGCATGAAAAAAATGGTTGTCGCACTATTCACGTGTATGAGTCTTGCCACACTCGGCATGGACGCCCTTGAAACATCTCTACCCATATCTCAAGAGCCTGTTCCCTCAAAAGAAGTTTCCGTTGAGAAACATTGTGAACGAGGTCCTCGGGGACATCGAGGACACAGGGGGCATCACGGTAAACAGGGAAAGATTGGGCCACAGGGACCTGCAGGAACCTCTGCCGCTGGAGAATTTGGTGAAGCCTATTTAATCCCTAATTGGACCGACACCCCTCCCCCAAGGTACATTGTCCCTACGTTGTATGCCCCTGTACAATTTACTACAGCAGGACCTCTGTCAAGCGGCGTCACCTATAATTCATCGACATGGACCTTTACGGTCAACACCGCTGGAACCTATACCATTGAGTTTGATGTGAAAGCAACTTTCACAAGTAAGGAGATTGACATCTCAGAGG
>CAINFV010000025.1 GCA_903848235.1 Chlamydiia bacterium
CTATTGTGGCTGTCAATTCGAATGATTTAATGAGCGCCCACAGGAAGCTAAAGATAAGACATTGATATTCCTACTCGACTTTTTGCAAAACTCGCACAAGGCCTCGGCGCAAACCGAAAATCTGTGCGAGTTTTGTAAAAGGATCTCTGTTTAGAGGTTCCTATGGCATCAGTACTCTTTTGAGTTATGAGCCGTCAGACTTTAGCGGACTCCCCGCTACTCTCTTCCACCCTGTGATATCATGCTTGCAGGTGATCCCTCCAATGACAACGGCTTCTACTCCTCCGCCTGATGTTGAAGCGTTGGCAAGATACAGCCTTGCAATTGGTGATTTAAAATATGGACGGGAGAGCACTTGAGATTCGTCAAAGCAATAGATCGCCCCTTGGGGGATGCTTGTGATTTCTTTGAGGTCACGAGGGGCAACAGTATTTTTAGAGACTATGTGATCTTTTAGGCCAGGAAGAGAGAGTGTCGCCTTTTCTATCATCTCGTTCATCATAACGGACACCCGTCTGTCATAGTCCAAAGAGTGAGGGGGGGGGAAATCTTTTATCTGTGCTTTCTGCTCAAGAGTAATACTCGTTGACCCAAGAGGAGCTGTGGAAGGATCGGAGTGGGAGTTGATAATGCGGATGCGATGGTCGATATCATTGATGATAGCTGGATAGGTAGGGAAGGACTGCGATGCGCCAATGAAAACAAGGAACGCAGAGTTCCCCATAGGAAGAGCTTCTACATCCTGAAGGAATTGTGGCGGGAGATCGGCATCAGAGATAAGGTCGAGATAGAGTGTTTTGGCATTGACGTTGGATACCACGACAGGGGCTTTATAGATCTCCTTTCCGACTTTGACACCATATACGGCTTTATCTTTGACGAGAATAGTATCAACAGGATGCTGATACAGTACATCTCCATGATGCTCAGAGATATATTTCGCAAGGGACTGAGCAAGATGCTGAGAGTCGCCAAGGATATGATAGCCGCCAAAGAAAAAGTATCCAGAAGCGACAACAACACTGAAAGCCGAGTTTTTTGATGCTCGAGCCCCTGTATACCCTAGCATGCTGCATAGAAGCGTTTTGACCTCTTCTTGCTGAAAGTATTCATCAAGTACTTCGCGATATGTTTTTGTCTGCCATGCCAACATGAGCTGATGATGTTCGTCGTAGGTTTGCAGCCATTCTCTGGACATCGCTTTTGGCAGAAGTTCTTTTCGAATAGGGATTCCCCAGTCGTGAATGACTTCTTTGTCAAAGGCTTGAAGATAGACCCGTTTTGCATCTTTGAAAAATGCTTGCAGCGCCTCAAGTTGATTAGGAAATCGTTCCGAAAACACTTTTTCAAAGCCATCATCTTCTGCCGGGATGTCAATAGTCTCTCCGTTGAGGATGAAACGTCGGTCATTTCGAATGAGGATGGATTGTTCGTTTATGTTCAGGCTGCGCAGCAGATAGGTGATACACCCTCTGTCCCAAACACCACTGATATCGTGGGCTCCGTAGCTAAAGGTAAATCCATTATGGTAGTCGTTAGATCCGTACCCTCCAAGCTGTTCATTCTTCTCAAGGACAAGGACATGGTATCCATCTCTGGCAAGAAGCGCTCCACACGACAGACCGCCAAAACCACCTCCAACAATGATGACGTCATAGGCATGTTCTGTTTGAGGCCGTGCTGATGGCAAAGAAACGGTCCAGGAGGGAATGGTGTTAAGGCTAAAGGAAGGGGTGGGTGGTGTTCGTGATGGGAATATCAGTACTATGCAGATAATGATACAGACACACCCTAGAATCAAGTATAACAGCTGTTTCATGATGAATATTTCCTTTTAGGGACGGACTATCGCGACTTTGCAAAGCCGCGACTACTTCTTCTTTACATACGTAAAACATGGCTATCCGTCAATTGCAAAGCGCCTATTCTAATGCTTGTAGGGCGGCGCCAAAGCCCCCCTCAAATCGTTCTTTGTCGGGAAGAATGAGGATTGACGGCCCTAGCATGGTAAGGGGGAGGGAGGAACAAACTGAGGCGACCATCTCTTCGTTCTCTTCGCGCAGGATGCTGCATGTGGAATAGAAAATGACCCCTCGGGGAGAGAGAAGGCGCTGACTTTTTCTGAGCAGCAGCTCCTCGAGGGCGAGGTGGTGACGTATGGTGTTGTCATCTAAGCGATGCCGAGCTTCTGGGCACTTAAACAGAACGCCGCTATTTGAGCAGGGCGGGTCGACAATCACCAGGTCGAATTTCTCCTCTTCAGGCAAAAGACTTGCATCGCCGCAGACAATGTCGAGCAGGGCCCTATGTTTTGTCCCTTCCTCTTTAAGCCGTTCTAAACGGTGACTTGACAGATCGTTTGCTAGGAGTTTTTGGGGGTGAAAGATCTCCCATGCCATCAGGGATTTACCACCGGCCCCAGCACAGAGGTCGAGGATACGTTGAGGGTGCGACACCCGTTGCGAGAGGTCGGCAAAAATAGTTGGCTGCGTAGGGTTTTGCATGACATAGGGCTCGTCATCAAAAGGCTTGTCAAACGAGAACTGCTGACGTTCGGCATCCCAAGCGCCACGCCTGCACGAGGGGAGCTTGACATTTTCTGCTTCGAGAATGCGGATGGCAGTTTCCAGAG
>CAINFV010000026.1 GCA_903848235.1 Chlamydiia bacterium
TATCGCCATTGCTCCTGCGGGCTCTCCTGGTACCGTTTATATTCAAGTCAAAGCAGCCGGGGGCTTCTCTCCGATCACAGACACTAATCGGTATCAATATCAACCTTCAGCTCCCCGCCATTTCAGGGGGACAGTCGAGGAGCGACACCATAGCCACGAGCATAAATATGTCTTGAGAACTCATTGGAAAGCCAGTCCTTCAACAGACACGTCGGCCTATCGTCTATACAAGCGCAAAAAAATCATCGCGACCATCCCATCGAATTCAAAACGTACCTTTAAAGCGCATTTGATTTGGAAACAGTCGTGGAAAAAGTTTTCTATTACGGCTGTCACCGCAAATAACGCCGAAAGCGTTCATAAGAAGCTGAAGATAAAGCATTGACGTAGGTAGTACATAAAAGCCACTACCTTTTGGTAGTGGCTTTTATCCAATCACGCACGCTCACCGAAAGAACACCCAGCATCCAAAGACTACTTTTCGGGCATTATATACCACTTCCAACTGAAAGTCGCGTACCTGCCATCGAAAAAGTCCGCATCTTCGAGTCTGTAAAAACAATCCCTACTTCTAGTAGCGGGTCTGTTTTTGCCGATCGAATCTGCGGACTTTTTCTTCGGCATCTATCCAACTTTCAACTGTCAGCGATATACACCCAAACAAGTTGAAGAGGCGCTTAGTCTTTCTTGTTCAAACGTGCCTTGATAGCATTGACACAGGCTTGAGCAGTAAGTGTAGAACCGATCTCACCGTTGATTTCCTCTAGAAGACCTTGCTTTGCATAGTATTCTTTGAGAGGCCCAATCTGTTTGTGGAAGACAGAAAGGCGGTCTTTGACTGTTTTCTCTGTGTCGTCAGAGCGAATGACAATAGGCGTTCTACAGGCATCACAGATCCCTTCTTGTTTTGGAGGAGAGAAGGTGACGTGATAGATGGCATTGCATTTCGGACATGAACGGCGTCCTGTCAATCGATCCATGACAGTCTTGTCAGAGACCTCTAGCGAGATAACAATCGGTTTATAGTGGCCTTTGATAATGGTCTCGAGAGCTTCTGCTTGAGCCAGTGTTCGTGGGAAGCCGTCAAGAAGGGCTCCTTTCGCACTGTCAGGCTTCTGAAGGCGCTCGCGCAACATATCAATGACAATCTCGTCAGGGACCAGCTGCCCGGCGTCCATAAAGGATTTTGCCTTTTTGCCAATGGCAGTCTGATTTTTGATGTTCTCACGGAACATATCGCCTGTGGAAATATGGACGACGCCAAATTCCTTGACTATGGTTGTAGCTTGGGTTCCTTTTCCAGAACCTGGTGCACCGAGCAGAATAATGAGCGGTTGATTTTCAACCGATGTATCAGCTGGCATAGTCTGGCCTCCAAGAAATGAGCAGGTCGCAAAAAGCCCTACGACGAGAGCAAAAAACTGTGAACAACAACGAATCATACAAACACTTCCTCATGCTGCCGATCGCACGTGTTGGAGGGCTATTTTAGAGAATCTCATCCCATCACCTCCCTACGAGCAATCACATACGTTAAAAACACGAACAACTATAGCACTTCTACGAATTTTCTCCTGAAAAAGACGCTGCCGTTCTCTGTGCCCGGTATACGATGTGGAAACAGCAAAAAAACTTTAAAAAAAAATCGGGTCAGATCAAGATGCAGATACATCATATTTACCGTTTCGCTAGGAGTTGATCTTCCAATGCCAATGTATTATGTACCACCACCTCCATCAGCCATCGTTGCGAATGTGAACTCAAAAGAAGAGAGCGAATCACAAGCCCAGCAGGGACTTCTCAGCTATGCTACGGCAGGACCATTTCGATATAAGGTTCTGTTAGAAGACTTTTGGGATTGGGGTGATAACGATGATGATGACGATGATGATGATGAATAAGAGAACTCCCAAAAAAAGGGTCTAGATCCTTTTTTTGGGAGGTAACCGAATGTGATTAGGGACTGAAAAAAAAGAAATCCCTTAGTCTACGTCGAGCATGCCGTGAGGAATCTGCTCTGGCAGATAGAGTGGGTCAAAATGCGAACCATGGTAGAGCAGCCATATGTCAGACAAATCTGCGATTTGAGGGAGAGACGAATCCACAGCAGCCTGTGATGTTAGCGATCCTAAAGTTTTTACATCTATCGAATGAATATCAATCCCAAGAATACTCTTCAGGGCAAAAATCTCAGGCTCCCCACCATAGCAGGGCTCAGTCATCGACGCCATACGACGAAGGTAGATCTGACAAACCTCGCGGTCGTTATCATTCTGACGCAGCTCTGGAATCGCTTCTCGAGCCGCTTGGGCTAACTGGACCTGACACTCATGGTTCTGAATTATTTCTTTGTGCAACCAATTCGTTGCAATCGTTCTTAAAAAATTCACCCATCTATCATTGGTCTGCGGATTTTGCAACAGCGCTTCAACAGACACACCATCGTGAAGCATTTGTAAGCAGGTGTCGATAAGGGAGAGAGGGTCAAGATCTCCGTATAAAGCTCGATCCTTTAGATTTGGAAGTTGAGAACGCAATGCCGTAAGCCTTTCCTCAGTGAGAAGAAGTGTCGCAATGCTGCTGAATAGACATTGCCCATTGCCTCTGACCCTTCGAACGCGATAGCCTCCATCATGAAGAATCTGCAGACCTTTATTCACAGAAGCATTGTCAGAAGACACGTGGAGAGGGTCTTCAACCACGCCAACAAGTGGAACAACAACATCTTTTCCCATCCATGATGCGGCACTAGCTGGAGCTTGCGTCGGTGGAAACTGATGCCCACTTGCCAGACCGTTCATCGTGGCAGCAACTTGTTGCAAACGGACATTCATCCGATACAGCTCTGACCACACATGGCTATCATGGGAGATGCTCCGCCGTTCGTACACTTGACGCAGCGCGTCGATATCTTGTTGCAGAATCTGTAAAAACTCGGGATCTACGCTCTTCTTTGCTGCAACAGCCGCGGCCAGATCTTTCAAGTTTTCAGCTAGATCGTGTGAAAAGCTTGGGCTCATTGCTTCCCGTTCACGGGAATCGGCAGCAGCAGGGAGTGGATGAACGGACTGCGGAAGGGGAGATCTGGGATCAAACGAAGGATCTCGGAAAGCATCCATTCCAGGAGGCACAGAATTAGAAACTGCGGTTGCCATAACAAAAAACCTAAATTATTTTTTCAAGCATTACTAAATTTAAGTTGATAATATCACAAAAACCCAATTCCATCAACAAACAACACGTAAAAACAAAAGAAAACCAGAAACTAATTATTTAGAAATTTCGCTAAACCACGGTTTCACGAGGCGCCCGAAGAGTCCGGGCACCTTGTGAAAAATGCCCCTTACCTTCTCCGCTTCGGCGATGGGTCTCTCCCCTCATCAGATAGAAGTGACTCAAGAAGCGCTTGTTTGGTATCAATCTGCTCTTGAATCTCTAAAGCCACCTGACCATGTTCTCCAGCATCGTGCAGAATTTGAAGGGCTTGCTGATGCTCAGCTATGTCAGTTACAAGCCTATCGAGTTCCGCTTCACCATCCCCTCCGTGAGCCCGCTTCACAGAAGCTGGAGCGCCCTGGTCGCTTTCCGAAGCAGCTGCAGCTGGTGCTGGTGCGGGTACTGCATGAGGCGCACCTACCCCTCCGAACGTGCGAGAGAAGGTCCCAAAATTGCCCGCGAGATTCCCACTCGTGTCCCATACAGCAAAGGTGACACTATCAAATACGCCACGAAATTCGCCTTCTAGGAGTTCACGATAGAGTCCTGATACGACAACGGGATCATTTAGAAAGGCTCCGCACCCGAAGGCGCCCAGAACCAGGTCTCTGTACCCTGCATTGGCGGCTACCGCCAACTGCGTGCGAAGCTTCTCTTTCGTCCCAGGAACTAAATCAAAATGCGCCTTTGATGCCTTTTTGGCAGGGCCCGTTGTCCCCTTCGCACCACCCCAATGACCAGGCTTTTGATTATAAGCCGCGGATGCCAGCATAGCCACTTCAAAGGGCCGTTCTAAAAACTCATAGTTTTTAGATCCATCTCGTAGTACCGTCACGCGCGGCGTCAAGATAGCTCCCGTTTCTGGGATACGATATTTGCCTCTTGACAACTGACGAGCCAACGCAGGATTCATTGCGGGGTTCAACGCATCATCATATTTTGTGCATCGAAAGAGATCTTCTTCTTGAGCCTTCGACCCACCGCGAACTCCCCCACCAGGATTCTGGGCATTGGCGAGATTGAGAACGAGAGGTTGTTTGCCTTGAACGACGAGGTCATGAGCGGCATTGAGCGAATCTTTGTTCACCACAGTAATGGTTGTTGCATGGGCTCCTCGAAGACCGGGCATCAGTGCCGGGCAAGATTGGAAGAGCTGGGTTCCTCTTTGCATGGCATCTACTGAGCCACGGTCGATATAAACCGCGCGGCCAGAAGGAGCTCGATACCCGCTATGTATGGCCTTCAATGTGTCACGAAAGACCGCAATCAGGTTGCGTTTGTCACCCGCTCTTTCCCCAGGCTTTAGATCGAGCGTCCCCGATATCTCTCCGATGACCCATCGGATATTCCCATCCCATCCCTTATGGAAAGCCATTTGATGCAAGCTGTCACCAATATGCTTGCAGACCCCTGTTAATGGAGTCCCTGGATTAGCTTTGGTGAAAAAAAGAGATTCACGTACGACCCGAGAGATCGCCTTTCGTCGATCTGGCGAAAGATGTGGATTTTTGTTTACATGTTTAAAGAATGTACCGACGGTTGGAAAGCGAAGTGCAATCCATGCCTCGGTTGCAATACGGTTGGCTTTTTTTGCTGGAGATGCGATTGACGCAACAAAGGCGTCATAGCCTCTTTGCCCGTTAGCCACCTGCTTAAAAGATCTATGCAAAGCCTTTATTTCGTGAATGGGCATATGGGAGTGTTCGAGATATCCGTCAAAGGAACGGATGGCCGCTTGTGGATCACTGCTATGAATTTGCTCTAACGCCATTTAAAAACTCTCCTAATTAAATACAAAAAAATATAGCTTATTAAAAAGCAAAAACAAAAGAATATCAAATAAACGCTTTTTTTGTGCATTTTTTTACAAATACAGAATTGGCTGATGATTATCAGTTTTTTTCAAACAAGAAGTTGTTTGAAAATTCGCCATGAAGTCGGGTTTACCCGAGGCCTAAAGAGCAAAGCAACTAAGGCATTTTTGGAAACGCCACATCAATATGATCCCCGGATCTTTGAAGAAGAAAAACCTCTCGCTGATGTCCGTAGTCGGGAAGCTCACTCCCCTCTATGGACATCTCCTGGACGTTCAACTCAATCGTTTTCGTTCCGAAGCATTCATCAAGAAAGCGAAGTTCTAATGCAGATCCTTGAAGAGGATCTCTCATCGAAGACATGGCTTCCGCATATGCCCGCACGGCATCACGATCATCAGGAACTGTACGAAGGCGTGGCATGAGGTACCGCATATTGAATGCCAATCCTTGTAACTCTTCATCTGTCCCACTTCCCAATTTTTCCATAATCTTCTCCCTAACAAACCCTCTGCAGACTGCCACCCATTGATCAGAAACCGCTTCGTTCTTCAGCTCGTTTTCAAGGGATTCTTGATCATGAATTCTTTCAAGAGAGGCCAACAAAAGCTGGACCTTTTCGAGATACGAAGGGGATTTTTCCTGAAGCCTTTTAAGACTGTCGGCCACATCTTTTATTCTCTGCTGGCCATATTGATTTCCTAAAAGCCCCACAACATAGCTTCGAAACATACAGTGACCATCTCCCCGAATTTCTCGCATGTTGTATTGAGTTCCAATTTTCGCTAACCCGGACAAAAATACATCCTCAGCAGGCAACGTTTGCGGACTTTTTAGATCTCCTATCAAAGGACCCTTAGGCCCTTTTGGCGCAGAATCGGACACCCTCCGCGCAGCTACATACGCTTCAGCAGTCCTCACCTGTTGTTCATAAGAAATGAGCCGATCCATTGTCCCGAGCACCCGCATGCACAAATTTTCAAGCTCAGCACCCTGACGGGCTAATTGCGGATTCTCTTTGAGAGCCTCGATGTCATCGAGAAGAATTGTTACAAAATCATGATCAACCGCAATCCCACGTTTCACAGAACTCTCCAAGGACTCAACACTTTTTTTCACATCTTCTAAAAAGACGTCCTTCCGTTGAGAAATCTCTTCATGTGACCAACCACTCGATCCAGTTCCTACAGTACCCATACTAAACTCCTTTCCAGGGTGTTTTTCATCCTACCCTAAAAACCACAATAGTCAACTTTTTTCTATGCATAAAATAGGAGTGGGGCTGGAAACAACAAAAACCACTCTCTCCAAAAGGAAAGAGTGGCGTCATGATGGGAACCACAACAATGGCAAAAAAACCAACCGTCTAGCGACGTTTCTTTAGAGCCGGCTTCAGTTTCGAGGGCTTTGTAGGCACAGAACGGCTTTTTGCCTTAGGAAGTGGCCTTGCGGGCTGCTTTTTTACAGGGGGCTTGAGAGGCTTCTTGATAGGAGCCTTCTTCACCAGTTGTGCGGGAGCTTTTTTCAATGGCCGTACAAACCGTTTTGGAGGCTGTTTAACAGGCTTTGAAACAACGGCTTTCTTCGGCAAAGCCTTCTCAACAGGCGGCTTCTTCTCGGGCAGGGCCTTCGCAGGAGGCGCTTTCTTCGTTGGCGCCTTGGCAGGCTCTTCTTTCTTCGGCTGTGGGATTTTCTCAGGTTTTGGCTTACCTTCTTTCACAAGAGCCGCATCGGCAGCCAACGCCTCACCAAAGGTGCCTTCCCCGTCGTCGCGATTCCAGTTCGAAGAGAGCGTCTTTAATGCCGCCAGCTTCTGACTCAGCGTCTGAAGGTCTAGGTTGCTCTGAAGCTGCTGCTTCCTATGTGCCAGCAGATCGGCTTCCGAAGCAAATTTGCCGGAGAAGGTGAAGATCATCGACGATGAATGATAGTCAGGGGTAAACAAAAACGGCTTCATTGATTTTGGAACGGAGACATAGATATCTTGAGAAAACTGAGGCTCTGTCTCTACCTTAACCACTTGCTTCGGAGGACGCCCTCGTTTGGGGCGTGGATTCAACGCTTCATTTGAATAGTAGGTCGCCGCTTTCCCTGTCAGCAACTTGCGCGCCTGCATGACATCCTTGCCGACCTTTGGCGTAAACATATTGAGCTTCACTTTCTCGACAATCGACTTGGTCAGCTCTACATCCTCTTCGAACACAAAGTCAAAGGTGTTGTTTCGAAGCCATTCGATAATTCGAATCCTGAATCGTTCTTGGTAGTATTGCTGCCACTTTTCTAATTCCGAGTGGTGGTCGTAGATAAATTCTAGGAAGTTCTCTCTGGCCTCTTTCGACTGGATGATGTCCAACAGCTTTTCCTTCGTGTCAATGTCATAGACCTTTTCATTGACAAAGCACTCCATGACCTTCTTGATTTCATAGAACGTCATTTTTGGCATGGGAATATACCGATCTTTGCTCTCTTCTAACTCTTTGAAAAGCTCGTTGAGCTCCTCTTGAGTTCGATCGAGGTCTACATAGATCAAAAAGCCCTCGAGCTTATCGAGGTAAAAATCACGCTCATCATCCGATTTTGCAAACGCTTCCATCACTCTGTGGCAACGGAGAATAATAGGATTCTGAGGAACCATCTTTGTCTTCATGAACATCCACCCAAACAATATAAGTACTCGCAATAGCATACGGCCCCGCAAGAGATCATGCAACTGCAAAGACTGCCAAGAGCGCAGAAAAAATCCTCATCCCTTCCCCTTACATAGACAGAAATCGGTGAACATCTTAGGGTAAGGAACTGGCAAGAATAGTTTTTTCCTAGGAGCAAATGCCATGGACCAACGAATTGCGATGTTTGATAGTAAGTCGTATGACATCGAGGCTTTTACCAAAGCCAATGAGCATTTTGGATACCATATCACTTACTTCGAACCAAAACTCACAATTGAAACCGCCCCCCTCACACAAGGGTTTCCTGTCGTTTGTCTCTTTGTCCACGACATTGTCAAACACAAGCTTGCCAATATCTTAGCCAAAACTGGCGTCAAGCTCATCGCCCTCCGGTCAAATGGGTATAACCATATTGACCTCAGAGCATCGGCAGGAAAACTTAAGGTCGTGCGCGTACCAAAATACTCTCCATACTCGGTTGCCGAATACACAATAGGGCTTATTCTCAGCCTGTATCGCAAGCTTCATACGGTCTATCTGCAAACAAAAGGGAATAATTTCAGCCTCAGAGGACTCCAAGGCCAGGAGCTGCATGGAAAAACAGCCGGTGTCATCGGAAGCGGACAGATCGGCTCAATCGTCGTTCGCCTCTTAACAGCGTTTGGAATGAAGGTGCTAGTCTATGATGTCAAGGAAGACAAGTCCTTAGTCAATGACACACATTGCCACTATACAGACCTCAACACGCTTCTTGCAGAATCAGACATCATCACACTCCACTGTCCGCTTCTCCCTGAAAATCACCACCTGATCAACAAGCAAACGATGGCAAAAATGAAAGAAGGAGTCGTCATCATCAACACCAGCCGAGGAGGGCTTGTTCATACTGGGGATCTTATTGCAGCACTGAAATCAAAGAAAGTCGGTGGAGCAGGGCTAGATGTCTACGAGGAAGAAGAGCAATTTTTCTATGAAGACCTCTCCCATTCATTCATCGATGATGATCTGTTAGCGCGACTCATGACATTCCCTAATGTATTCATCTCATCCCATCAGGCATTCTTCACAAAAGAAGCTGTTCATGATATTGCGCAGACCACTCTGTTAAACATCAGATCTTTCTTCGAAGGCAAAGCGCTGGAAAACGAAGTCGTATATCGCATCAAAGAACAGAAGAGTTAAGACTTCTACACACAACCACCGTTCGTGTAGGGACTGAAAAAAAATAGCCTGTGCAACTTGGGTGAGCGAGGTCGTCGAGATGTCGAGGATCGTAACGAGCCCCATAGCGTACTATGGGCGAGGAACGATCCATCGGCAGATCGATGGCCTCACGCTCAGCCAACTTGCACATGTTATTCTTTTACAGTCCCTTAGGGACTCTGCGCTTGTATGTTCCGTATTTTTCCAACTCGGTGGACCATAATGCCAGAGATCAAAACCGCAAGGCCGCCAATCGCTACCGGCATGAGAAGGTGGATCCCTAAAAACAAACCAGATATCATTGGGGCTATGCCAATGCCAAGACATTCAGCAGA
>CAINFV010000027.1 GCA_903848235.1 Chlamydiia bacterium
AGACTGGCCTGAATCGTTAAAAGCTCTCCAACGAAATTGGATCGGCAGAAGCGAAGGGGTGGCGATTAATTTTCCGGTCGTAGGGATGACTGAAAATCTTTCTGTCTTCACAACACGGGCAGACACAATCTTCGGCGTTACTTTTATGGCTATAGCGCCCGAGCATCCTCTGGCATCGTTGATAACAACGCCAGAGCATGCACAAGTTGTTGAGGCATATGTACAGGCTACGCGTGGCAAGAGTGACTTTGAGCGAACTGAAGGAAGAACGGAGAAGACGGGTGTCTTTACGGGAGGCTATTGCCTCAACCCTATCAGCGGTGAAAAGATCCCTGTCTGGATTGCCGACTATGTCCTCCCAACCTATGGGACAGGCGCTGTGATGGGAGTTCCTTCCCATGATGCTCGCGATCATGCCTTCGCTCTTCAGTATCGATTCCCTATGAAAGAGGTTGTCCGTCCTGTCCTTAGCAGCGTAGAAGAGGGGCAGGCGTTTGAAGAGGATGGCATCTGTCTGAACAGTACTGCCAAAGAGTTTTCCATCGATGGGCTAACCTCCGCAGAGGCTCGAGAGAAGGTTTCTTCCTGGCTTGAAGAGACGCAAAAGGGGAAGCGAACTGTGCATTATAAGCTTCGCGACTGGCTGTTCTCGCGCCAGCGGTATTGGGGAGAGCCGATACCTATTCTCCATTTTCAAGATGGCACCAAGCGCGCTCTTGGCCTTGACGAGCTTCCTCTGATGCCGCCGGAGATGGCAGATTTTATGCCCACTGGTGATGGCTCTAGTCCGTTAGCAAAGGTTCCAGAATGGGTGAATGTGATAGACCCCAAAACGGGAATGCCTGCTACTCGTGAGACAAATACCATGCCCCAATGGGCGGGTTCTTGCTGGTACTATTTGAGGTTTTGCGATCCACATAATGATACCGCAGCATGGGATCCGCGGTGTGAACAGTATTGGCTGCCGGTTGATTTGTATATCGGCGGGGCAGAGCATGCTACCTCCCACCTCTTGTACTCTCGCTTCTGGCATAAGGTTTTATTTGACTGCGGGTGTGTCTCAAAGTCCGAGCCATTCCTCTCCCTCCGCAACCAAGGTCTGGTAGTATCGCGGTCGTATAAAGATCGTCATGGAAAGTATATTGCTCCTGAAGAGGTTGAGGAGAAGCAGGGGGTATACATACACACGACAACAGGAGAAGCGTTGATATCGCAGGTTGAGAAGATGTCGAAATCGAAGCTCAATGGCGTGCCTCCTGACGAGTTAATCCAAGAATTTGGCGCTGATGCCTTTCGTCTTGCCGTGACGTTTATTGGGCCTCTTGAAAAAGAAAAGATTTGGAATATTGACGTTGTCACAGGGTGCCGCCGTTTTCTCTTGCGCTCGTATGAAATGGTGATGAGCGAGAAGGTGCAAGATACAGATGATGTGTTTGTCATGAAGCTTGCCCATCGACTGATCGCCAAGACACGCCAGGATATCGAGGCGCTGCAGTTTAATACGGTGATTGCGAAGATGATGGAATTTGTCAATGAGGTGGCCCCTCGAGAGACATATCCTAAAAAGGCTATGGAGCGGTTCGTCCAGCTGCTGACATTGTTTGCTCCTCATACAGGAGAAGAGCTGTGGCAGCATTTAGGGAAGACGGGATCTGTCGTCGATTCTCCATTGCCTGAGGCAGACCCCCGCTTTCTCGTCGATGAAGTGGTGACCTATGTCATTCAAGTTGATGGCAAGGTACGAGGACGGCTGGAGTTGCCTAAAGATCGCCCCGACGCGGAAGTTATCAAGATGGCTCTTGAGCATCCGAATGTCTCTAAGTTCCTTGAAGGCAAACGGGTTGCCAAGACGATTGTCGTTCCGAATAAGCTATTGAATATCGCGACGGAGAAATAGGTTTTTTATCGACATCTTTATGGTTTCTTAACTTTTGATTGGCAAACAGGTTTTTTGTTTGGTATTATGGCCTTGTGGGTGGCGTTACGAATAAGCAAGAGTATGAACGCCAAATAACGTTCAACAATCCAGCATCCCTATGTGGAGGTACACATGCCCAATTCAGCTTCTGAAATCAATAAGGCGTTAGAAGAGGCGCTTGTTTCGTTGACGCAACTCGATCAGGCGATCGGGTCGAATCGAGGCTCTGATGTGAACTATCTTCCCAATACAACAACGCAAAAGGCGTATAATGCCCTTGAGAAGCTCAGTTCGATACTGATAGGTGGACAAAACGTCAAAGAGTTGAAAGGCAGAGGGAATGTGCTCGATGTCATGGAAAAGCTCTCTCCAAAGCTCGACTCTCCATCGGTGCAGACAATGATTGGATCTATCGCTGTAGATCTCTCCGGAGTGCTTCGTAAGGTGCAGCAAGTCTTGAAAGAAAAGGATAGCAAAAAAGTAGAAGGTACCGGTTTTGAAGGGTTGAAGAAAAATCGATGAACCGATCTCCTTCCACCTGTGAAGAGCTTGTTGCTTGTATCAGTGCGGAGGGGTTTTGCAAGGCAGTCTTTTCATCTAAAAAGACATCTTTCAGCCCGCGAAAGGTTGTGGTTACGTCCTTGGGGCAACGCCTAAAGGTTGAGTCTTTTCAGACTCGGCGTTGCCTTACCTCTGTTCTCTCCCATGAAGAGCTTCTTCCTCTTGTACTGCGCTCTATCCCTCTTTTCAAACAGGTAGATCTTTTCTTCGCTAACGCTTCGTGTCATCTCTGCCTGTCTTCTGATCCCTGGAAATCTACTTGGAATGCAACAGCTGTGCACAAACAACTTCTCACTCACAACCGTATAAAGCCCTATCTATTCCCAGAAGGAGAGGCCCATCCGTTCCTCTGTGCTTTGGGAGTGATGGATCGCAAGGGCGCTGTGAAGGCTGCTATGCGACGTAAGTTTGTGCAGATCAACGCGTTTTTAGAGGCTATAGGAGATCTTCTCGATCACCTATGTGGGCAAAAGCGGTCGCTTCGCATCGTAGATGCTGGCTGTGGGAAAGGGTATCTGACGTTTGCCCTGGCAACGCTTCTTCATGAGAAGCTCGGGCTTGACGCAGAGGTGATAGGCATTGACAGTCGTGATGATGTGATTTCCCAATGCCGCTCTGTTCGTGATGAGCTCTCCATGCCGTATCTTGACTTCCGCAGTGCCTCGATCGGCTCTTTCGAAGATGCTCTAGCTCCTGATCTTCTCATTGCCCTCCATGCCTGTAATACCGCTACTGATGTAGCGCTTTTCAAAGCTGTCCAGTGGAATACGGAGGCCATTGCTGTCGCCCCATGCTGTCAGCACGAACTAGCGCCGATGATTCCAGCAGCGCTGTGTCCCTTGATCTTTGACTACCCAATATTTGCGCAAAAGGCAGCAGCATTGCTGACAGATGCCTTTCGCTGCGAGCTGTTGTCAGCCTGTGGATATACGGTAAAAGCTTCGGAATTTGTCGATCCGGATCATACTCCGAAGAACATCCTTCTGAAAGCGGTGAGGAACGGGAAGAGACGACCTCTTCAACCAGAGTTTTGTAAGCTGCGCCATCACCTTCCTTCAGGAATTCTTTTAGAGCGGCTGCTCGTTGAAAAAGGTCTTGTTTGAATTTCATCGAATAACCTGCGATTATCCCTCTTTTTTGAATCGAACATTGGCGGAGGATTCTTGTATGGCTTCGATATCTCCAACCACGAAGACACTTATTGCGTTAGCAGATTTTGATCTTTTCACGTGTCTTCCTGCTGTTCGTGAAGGGAAAGAGCGACCCCTCCTCCGCTGGATCAACGATACTGACGGAAGCTCATGTTTGACGCCCATCTTCGACAGTTGGCTGACACCGTGCGATCGAATAGGGTTGCTGTTTGGCTCGCGGGAGATATCCCTTACAAAAATCTGTGAAATAGCCCAAGCAGCATTCCTCTCTTCCCATCGCGTCCCTCTTACTGTGTCGAGACAGCTTTCCATCCGGAGAGCGGTCGTTTGGCTAAATCGGAAGATAGATGACTATAATGTTGCGCGCGGCTCCGCCACTCTGCCGCGTCTTGCCATACCAGAAGATCTTTTTTTCGTTGACGAACAGGAAGTTCGTGTGACGGTCCCACGCTGTGGAATTGCCAACACAGGTAATAAATGTTATCTCATTAGCACCCTTATTGCGTTATGCGGCTCTGAAGAGCTCAAACGCTCTCTTGCAGTGGTCGTCAATCCGTCTGATATCACCATTCGTTTGCAGCTGGCTTTTCGCCACCTTGAATCAACTCACGATTCTTACCTTAGCCTCTGCCAGGAGCCGCTGTCTAGTTTGGTCTCGGATCTAGGAAAAGTTTTTGAACCATTACGCGGTGGAATCGCCTCTTTCCCTTGTGCTCGTCAGCAAGATGCGCACGAGGTGTTGCTGCCACTGTTAGAAGCAGGGCTTATGAAAACAGATCTTGTTCACTTTCGAGAGATCGTCGCACGTCGTCGCCTTGCAGTGCGCCCTGAGCCTCAGAAGGGTGCCAGCGGGCTTCCTTTGCCAGGGGAGGAGGAGAGACAGATATTGCCTGATGACCTGTACATCCCTTCCATTGATGGCAGAGCTTTATTGCGAAGAGATGCTCCTGTTTCTACCTCAAATGTTCTTCCGGTGACCATCCCAAAACTATTGCAGAGAGTGTTTCCGTTACAAATGGTCTTCACCGGTGTTCCAGGAGTTGAGGATGTTGAGGTCCAGGCAATCCTTGGAAGTGATGAGAATAGGGGTAAAGTATCCCAAGAGGTCGTTCACAGGCTGCAACAGCAAGGAGCGACGAGAGGAGGAATGTTAGAGCCGGTTCCTGTCACCAGGTGTCTTGCGCTGTGCGATGAGCCGCCTCCGGTTCTTGTTCTTCAGCTCATACGCTTTAAGACGCAGCCAGTGCTGAACACAGCGGGCGCTGTCATCAGCTATCGGAGAGAGAAAATTAAGACGTATGTTCAGGTGCCCTTTACGCTGCCTGTTCCTGTGATAGGAAGAGCAGATCAACAATATGAACTTCGTTCGGTCATTGTTCACCTGGGGGAGGCTATTGAGTCAGGTCACTACGTGACATGCATACCAGATCGTCTTTCTCCCCGGGATCATGAGGGCTTGCCAACGCTCTGGAACTATTTTAGCGATTCCCTTCATATGAAAAATCGTAATTGGGAGAGTCTGTCGGAGACTGTCAGTAAAAATGCATACCTTATTTTCTACGATAGAGTCCGATGACAAAAAAAGGCTGTTCCTTCTATTCGAAGACGACATGCAATGGCAGCGCCATCAGGGTCGCAAAATACGCCGCGGTTAAGATGCTGAAGGCCCAACCTGCAGCAATGATCATGCCATCTTCTTTCAGTGCGCCAAGACAGAGTGTGGCGATGGATATTGATGGCAGGGTGTTGGTGAAGGGGATCGGCAGAGGCAGCGCGAGGGCAATGCCCAAGGCGCCTATCAGCGCGCCATTAATCCAGCGCATGAGGATATGCCGGCTCATAAATCTTCCTCTTCGATGAAGCCATTTTTTCGTCATTTCAAAGATAGCTAATAACTTTTGGCAGATTGCGTAAAGCGTTGATCCTTTTAGAACGTGACGTTTTGCAAACTTCGGAAGGAAAAATGGCTTTTTGGCCATGATCAGTCCACTGCTGACCATAATTAAGAACCCGCTTAGCGTTGAAAGGCCAAAAAGGGGGATTGGTTGCAGGAATGGAGTGACAAGAAAAAGAATGATTACATAGTTTGATGATGAGCCGAGAATGGCGACGATCTCATTCAGAGTGACAGTATCGTACTGTTCTGAGTAGGTTGCTAACCGTCGAATTTTTTCTTCGAAGGTTTCGTAGGAATTCGCCATTGGCATGCCATCCATCATGAGGACTATGAATCTTCAACAATATCTATTCATCTGGATTTTGGCTATTGGTGTTCCGGCAGCGGGGACACTGACAGCTAGGGGAGCTGTGACAGCTCATGATCCCTATATCGATCGCATGCTGCAAATTCGGGGAATACAAAATCCTGGCTGTCTTTGCTATTGTAATTCCGCTCTTGTCGCGCTCTGTGCCTCGCCAGCATTAAGAGCCCGCTTGAGCCATGAATACAACCCCCTTGCTGTGAGCGTACGAAAAACCTTCGATGAGATGCTGCAACCTGGGCCGGCGCTGTCTCATCTGTCTTCAGGATCGCTTCATGAGGTTAATCATGCTGTGCGCGCGTTCTTTCCGCAGATTGCTCGAACTGGCGAGCAGCAGGATAGCGCAGAGCTCGTCGCTCCTTTGCTTGACCATCTCTTTGAAAGCCATCCACTACAGTTTTCTGTGGTGCCAATTGTCGACAGAGAACGTGTCGATAGGGACGCTGCTGTCTTGATATGTAGAGAATCTGCGGGGGTGCCTCCTGTAGAGGCGATGTATATACCATCGATCGATACAGAGGTGGACCCTGCAGCTGCTGACTACAAAGGAAATATGGTACAGGTAAAGATTCCTGAGATTTGCTCGGCGTTTAGTCTCGACGACTTTTTTCATGGATATAGTCTACTCGAACATGTTGAGGTTAGTGCCATTATCGGAAATGTTCGAAATGAATCATGGCTTACCGCAGAGAAGCGAAGGCTGTTGCTGGAAGCTGGTGGGAGGAATGGAGAGCTGCCTCCTGTTCTCGTGCACGTTAGATCGCGTATTGAAGCTCCAGCCCCAGATATCATGCCTGTATATATCCCTCGGTTTTCAGAGACAGGAGAGAAAAATTGTACACCTGTTGCCACCCCCTTTTTGTTGAACGTCCCAGTAGGCACACAGGGGTCTGAATTTTATGTGCTGCGGAGCGTGGTAGTGCATAGCGGGGGATCGAGGCAGAGTGGGCATTACTACACCTATATCCCAGACCCATCAGAAGTGGATTGTCATGGAAATCCTGTGCGATGGGTTGTGGCTAGTGATAGTTCTCCAAAACAGGTCTGCTCTTGGAAGCACGTGAAAGAGGATATCGCAACACAGGGGGTGATGGCCATCTATGATAAGTTGTAAGAGGCGATAGCACGACGGGAAAACAGGGGGCCTTAAGGGATTTTTCGGCCTGATCGTTCTACCAAAAAAGCTGTGTAAACCTCTCCTCGGCCACCGTGCAATCAGGTCTTCCTAATGGGTCATAATTGATAAGATCGTGGATGAGGCCAGGGAGCGAGTCTGCTCTCTGCGGAGGAATTCCCTGTGGTGGTGGCATTGCCGCTAGCAAGTCTTGCTGTAACAGGGAGTGCAACTTTTTGTATTCTTTTTCATAGTCGGCGTAAAAAGCTGCTTCCTGCAGTTGATATGCTGCGATTTTAGCTTGAAGGGCAGCTTGTTCTTCGGCAAATTGATCCGAAGACAGAGACTCACGATTAGCGGTAAGTTTTTCTTTCTTTTGTTCAATCTCAAGGGACATTGTGTCAAGGAGATTTTCCCGTTCTTTGAAAGAAGCCTTTAATTGGAGCATTTCCTGATGCCATAACACGTACCGATTCCGGTCCACAATTGCAAGCAACAGTATTCCTAGTGAAAACATATCCATTTGAGTGGTGTACGTAGCAGAGCTGGGATTAAAGAAAGTCTCTGGTGACATGTAGATGAGGGTTCCGGTACAAGTCCACTCCTTGCCTTTCTCAGAAAGAAAACCAAAATCGCTTACAAATCCTTCGTCGCCATGAAAAAGAATATTTGCAAGCTTCAAGTCGCCATGAACCCGGCCAGCCTTATGGATTGCGCTGACAGCACTAAAAACGCCCTTACAACACTGGAGGGCCTTCTCACAGCTCTGTTTTGTACCGGACGTAAGAACTAGATCCCATAAATCTCCTTCGTATTTTGTCATAATATATCGTGTTTTTAGCTCTCCCTTTGTATTAAGGTATTCGATCTTGGTCATTCCGGCGATGTTGGGAATTCCATCAAGAACAACGCGAGCATCTGCTTCTGTATGAATGTCTGTTTCAAAAGCTGGTTTCGCTTCTTTCGTGCGGGCCGTCAGCCTGACATACACTTGGCCACCTATTCGCTGGACTGCCTTAGCGCGTTTATATGTACCACTCCCGACGTCCTCCATTCCAAAATCTGCAACCAACCCGAAACCAGGTGCCTCATAGATTTTTAAGTGCGGTATGTTGTGATTTTGTTTAATTTTTCCATCTACGTCGCGTGTAATGAGCGATTTCCAATTGGTCTTCCCGGCTTCGAAAATTTGTTTCGCAACATCCGGAGAAACGTTCAGATCAGCTTGAAGGCTGTGTATGACTTCTTGTTCGAGTTTTTCTACATCCGTCATAAACTTGGCTAGATCCCGTTGAAAGCCGGCCATAGTTTCTGGATTTTTTAATTCCTCATGGGAGGGAGGGGTAAGAGCTAATCCACGGCTCTGCAAGGCTTCAAATCTGGCCTTCATTTCTATCGGGACTGTGGCAGATAGTGCCTTAAGGCGTGCTCTTGTAGTGCCACAGGGGCCTATTAACAGTGATCGTTCAAGGTCGACTACTTTATTTTCAAATTCGCTGATTTTTTTTTGAAAATCGTAGGTGATGGGAGTGTCATTGTCCGCAATTGTTTCTGCAAGAGCAGTTCCTTCCCTCGAAAGTTCTTCAGAGTCTTCATGAGGAATGGTGGCAGAAATCGCTTTTAGGCGTTCCATGATATTAATCACGATCTTTGAGGCTTTGCCTTTTTCAAGAATGGCTTTCTTCCCAGCTAGTATCTCTTTTTTTTCGCTGATTTTTAAAATTATTTGATTAAACCTTTTTTCTATTTTTTTTATTCTATAGTTCTGAAACCATCTTCCTGCTTTCCCTTCCCGAATCTGTGAGATGGCATGATTTTTTACTTCTTCTAAACGCGTTTGGTGCATTTCCGCTTCTTCCTGGGTCCGTGATCCTATGCTCTCAAGTCCATCTTCAACAATTTCTAGTGTCTTTTTCATCATTTCCGATAAAGATTTTTTTCCTGAGGGAAGAGATGGTTCACTGACCCACTCAATTTTTCTTCCGATGCCCACGCCGGTTATCTGCGGTCTTAAAAAAGCAGCTTCTGAATGCGGAGGGGGTGTTGTTGCAAAAAATTCTGCCTTCTCTGACATAAAAACAACTTCCTTATGGATGGTTTTTCACAGGTTCGGCAACACGCAATTTCAACAAAGATACTCGCCATTGTGAGAATGAGATTTGCTGTATGCTCATACATATCCTCATAGATAAAAATTGAATATAAAAAAAGAGATTACGCATAGATGCGCTCTATGAATCACATCTCCGTAATTGAAACCGCGAAAAAAAGGTTGTCAGTTGACTGAGGAGCTATGGCAGACAATTAGCATCGTCGTGGGAAAACATCCAGATCTTTGCAGTGGGGAAATGCGGACGAATGGTGGAGTCGAAGAGGGCTGTTGCCTCTTCCTTACTGGTGGAGAAAAGAAACATTTTTGTTAAAGCATCGGCAACAAGACATGACTCATGTTGAATGGTGACGCTGACAAGAGATCCATGAGTTGTTTCTAACGGTTTTCCAGCTTGAAGATCAAACACATGGAAAAATTGTTTCTCCGTCCCATCAACGCAGATTGTCCAATACTGAAGGTAGTCGCCGCTCGTGGCAAGTGCCACGTCTTCGGTTTCGATGACTTGTAGCATTGAGCTGTCAGAATATGGGTGCCGAATGCCAACTTTCCATGGCCTTCCTTCAGGATGGCTTCCGTGTGTACGTATCTCTCCGCCCCACTCTACATATACAGATGCAAACCCGAGCGAGGTGAGGCGTTCTGTTAAGAGGTCAACGGCGTGGCCCTTGGCAATGCCGCCAAGGTCGAAAGCTGTTTTCGGGTGCTCTTTTACGACGCTGCTGTGCATGAGGTGAATGGTGCTCCACCCCAATGCAGGGAGGATGGCGTCGATCTCTTCTTTTCTGGGCAGCACTCCTGTATCGAGAGCTCGTTTCCACGCCTGTTCGAGAGGCTCTACGGTCGGGTCAAAACGACCTTTGCTGATAAACACAAAGCGCTGACATTCACGCAGCATGGCAAAGAGGGCAGGAGAACAGTGAAAAGGCTCAGGAGAGTCCCACCGGTTCAACTGCGAAATTTCAGAATTGGGATTCCACTTGTTGAAGAGACCGTCGACCTGCTGAAAAGTCTGTTCGATTACATCACGAGCGCTCTCTTCGCTGGCCGTACCATTCCCAACGATAATATGATAGGGGATGGTCATAGCAACGCCCTGCAACTGGAAATCTGTTTTCTTTTCACTACATGCTGTGCAGAGCAGCATAAGTGACGTTAGCAGCGCTATCACGAAGAGGGGGGGCCATACGGCAGCATATGACCGCTGAACAGACACTATGCTTTGTTGCCGGTCTGTCATGCCGATTTCCTGGCAGTAAAGCTCTTGATGGTATTCAGAAGAAGGCTGGCAATAGTCATAGGGCCAACGCCGCCAGGAACAGGGGTGATGGCAGAGCAGCGTGTGCTGACTTTGGCGAAGTCTACGTCGCCGACAAGGTGGATTTTCTCGTCTGTCTGGATGCGGTTGATGCCAACGTCGATGACGACAGCGCCTTCTTTGATCATCTCTGGGGTGATCAGACCCGGAGAGCCAGCGGCGGCTACTAGGATGTCAGCGGTCTTACAGAGGGCGGCGAGGTCACGGGTAGAGCGGTTTGCAATGGTGACAGTAGCATCAGCAGTAGGGCCTGTCAGCGAGAAGAGCAGGGCAAGAGGCTTGCCGACGGTGACACTGCGTCCGACAATGACGACATGCCGCCCTTTGGGAGAGATGCCATAATGGGAGAGCATCGTCTGTATGCCAAGAGGCGTGCAGGGGATAAAGCCACTTGTATCGCCGCTGACGAGCTTTCCAAGATTGATGGGGTGAACGCCGTCGACATCCTTGGAGGGGCTGATGGCTTCCATCACGCGACGCTGATCGGCGTTGGGGTGAAGGGGAAACTGCACCAGAATACCGTCGACATCATCACTGGCATTCCATGGCTCGAGCAGCCTCAGAATCTGCTCTGTAGAGGTGCATGTTTGTTCAATGATCGTAGAGCGGATGCCGACTTCTTTACATGCAGTGAGCTTATTCCTGACATAGATCGATGAGGCAAGATGGGGATGGGTGAGAAGGACGACGAGATGGGGAGAGGAGGAATATGCCTGCAAAGATGCCTGTATCTCTTGGCGGATCTTCATCGAGAGCGCCTTTCCATCGAGGATAAGAGTCATGTTGAAGATCTCCTGAGTTTACGATGTGTACACCAGCGAATCAGAACGGCGATCAGTCCTAGGGCACATGCCCATAGGCAGCCAAAGACAACGAATAGAAAAAAGCATTTCCACGACCAAAGAGATGAAAAAGAGGGGAGGTCAAAGTGTTCTGCTATGCTGCAAAAGGCGGTGTCGAGGATGAATTCAAAAACAGCGAGCACAAAGACAACGAAGCTTCCCTGCCAGCCTTCGACAGAGACGAAGCGAGAGAGGCGATAGGTGATGGCGCTTGTCACAAGTGATGAGAGCCCTAATACTCCGAGGCGCGGGGATGAGAGAATGATATCGCGTAAGAGGCCTGTCAGATATGAGGTCCATAGGACGGTGTAGAGCTTTCTTCTTTGGATTGCCTGCGAGATAGGAGCGAGGAAGGGGTTGAAGACAGCGAGGATGGATGGAAAGCTCCATGCGAGAAGAAGAGAGAGTATCCACCCAAATGTCATGCGATCAATATTCCTCTAACAGCAGTGAAAAGGCGATGACTTCAGAACGGGTACAAGAACCGGCTCTTGCGCTTCTTCTTCATAGGCATGGACTGGAGGCCTGCCGATCGACAGGTAGTCAAATCCAAGACGCCCCATCTCATCGGGGGAGAAGAGATTGCGGCCGTCGAAAAAGGCATTTCCACGCATCACAGTACGAAGGCGCTTGAAATCAAGAGTAGTGAACCGATACCACTCTGTGGCAAGAGCTACGGCATCGGCATCCTGTGCTGCTTGCCATTCATTCTCGCACCAGCTGATCTGTGGCGACGGGAGGATTACCTTGCGGGCATTATCCATGGCAACAGGGTCGAAGAGGCGGACAGAGGCCCCAGCATCAATTAGTTGTTGGATGAGGACGAGCGATGGCGCTTCTCTCATGTCATCAGTGTCAGGCTTGAAGGCAAGGCCGAAGAGAGCGATTGTCTTCCCTTGTATCCCACCGCGTTCTTCAAAATAGGCGATGATCTTCGCCCCAAGAACTCTCTTTTGTTCTTCGTTTGTCCGATCAATAGCTTCGATCAGCTCACAGGGAAGCCCTTTTTCTTTTGCCATTCCTTGTAATGCGCGAATGTCTTTTGGGAAGCACGAGCCGCCAAACCCAATGCCGGCTCTCAGAAACGAATGGCCGATCCTCGTGTCGCTGCCTATCCCTGCTCTGACGCTTCCGATATCAGCCCCCGTCTCTTCGCACAGCCGGCTGAGCCAGTTCATGTAGGAGATGCGGCAGGCGAGCATGGTGTTTGCTGCGTATTTGGTCATTTCACTCGATGGCGCGTCCATGACAACGAACTTCTCAGGAGGGTGGCGGAAAGGGCGGTAGAGATCTCTCATCACCTCTTCTGCACGCTCTCCCCACACGCCGATGACCACTCGGTCTGGATGCATGAAGTCGTGGATGGCAGCGCCCTCGCGTAAGAATTCAGGGTTGGAGACCATCTCAACAGAAAAATTCGCTCCTCGAAGGGCCAGCTGCTTGCGAATGATGCTTCCGATATGGGCTGACGTGCCAACGGGAACTGTTGACTTGATGACGACAACGATGTCTCCTGTTATTGCCTCTGCTAGTGACACTGCAGCACGTTCTATATTGCGAAGGTCGCAGCGGCCATCACTTCCTGTGGGGGTGTCGACGGCAAGGATAGCGACGGGAGTGCCGGCGATGGCTTTTTCATAGTCACATGTGAAATCAAGACGCCCTTCGGCGGTGTTTTTTTGAACCATAGTCTCTAAGCCAGGCTCGAAGATAGGGACAACACCATTCTTCAGCCCGTCGATCTTTTTCTGATCAATGTCGAGGCAGATAACAGTATATCCTACTTCAGCACAACACGTTGCGCTCACCAATCCGACGTATCCGATGCCAACGACAGCGATGCGATTCATACAATATTTCACTTCTTTTCACAGTTTAGTCGAAAAAAGACAATCATGGAGGGAAGAGGGGACATTTTTCAACTAGAGTTTTGCGAGCCAATTCCTAACACGGCAATTATGAGTGAGAGCGGCTTCACTCACTCATAATTGCTGGGCTGTTGCATGGGTGCAGAGGTGAAAAAACAGAAGTAATGGTAGGGATTGAACATTAAGACCGACGGATTATGAATCTGGGAGAATCTCTACTTATCCAACGCAAACCAACCGCCATGAACACGACGGTAGAGACAATCGCTCCCTAAAATCTATTGGTTTTTGATGGATAGTGCTGGAGAAATATGCGCGCCGTTGCACCGTGAGCGCTAGAGAACTTCACTAGGTTTTGCGAATTTGGACCCAAGGCCGTTATTCCTCAAGCCGTCCGCCAAGATGCTTTGCCCAAAACCTCTTGATGTCGATTGCAACCTTCAGCCGCTTTTGAGGTTGCATAAAACCATGTCCTTAGTCGGGATGTAATATGTATTCACATTACTTCCTACACACGCGCTTGATTTGTCTAACGCTTAGCCACAAGCTTCATTGCCACCTTCTTCTGAGGGCATGCTCCGGCAACGACTCGAGCAATCCACTCTCCTTGTGTGAGCTCTCGTTCACTCATTTTTATTATCCCCAACGTGTTCTCCCAGCTCAAAAGGTTACGGGGAGATAATACGGGGAGGGGACATTTCAACTTAGTTTTGGTGGGGACATTATCACGTGGCGCTTACATGAGAACTTTAATCTTTTAATAAATGATAATTGTTTGATATGCTTGACCGGTCCGTATAATTTATTAAATAAAAAAAGGAATGGATTATGTCTTTCAATTCTGTTGCTTCTGTCACAATCCCTCTTAACCTCTGCACCCTGGATCCGAGGATTCCTGGAGCTGAATGCGTCGTATTAAAGCCCACAGCTTTGAAGAATGTCGCCGTGATTGGGTATGTGGGACGTTTCAATTTTCCGCAGGGAGACTCGTTTGAAGCGGCTTCTGCTCGATTTAAGGAGCAAGTAAGCCGGGCTTTTACCCATTTGCCCGTTGACATAGACGCCAAGCAGTGCCACGCAGACTTTTCTGACACCATGGGCAGAGACTTAGAGTTTCGTCCTGAAGGTACACTTCTGGGCGACGTCAAAGACCAAGTAATCGAGATTGCAAAAAAATGTTTTGGGGAAGACCACGTCCGTTTAGGTTCTAGAGATATAATTCAGACTGAATCCCCATCGTATGAATTCTCTCAACAGCTTTTTTCTGGTGGTCAGGAGTATCGACCAATGATCCGAATCCACGCTCCAGTTCTCTCTTAATGATAGATTGGTCCGTTTGTAAGTTCGGAGTAACAGTTCACATACCCCACCTTTGTCGGGGTATGTGAATGATTTATTAGTAATTTTTCTATGTCGTTGCAACCTGTTTGTTTTTCCAGTTTTGAGGCGTCATCCCAATGCCTGCTAGACTAAGAAAAGGTTTCCTTCCCATCCAAAGTCGCTTCACTTCTTAATACGTCTCAATGCATGACAAGCCAATATTCCAACTTGTTTGGGTATAAAATAGGCTTCTCATACAGTGGCGGCCCTGGAAAACAGGTACTGATGTCCTCCTCAAGACCGACTTTGCCTTGTTGGATGAAGAAGAAAGATCTCGTTTAGCAATTATCTCTTTACAAACTCGATGCTGATAGCGCGTCTACAGTTTAGTCTGAACCCGGTAATTTTTCCTCCCTGTCGTACAAACTCAATGCCTGATTCACCCAAAGCGAATTCGTCCTTTGCCATGGACATCAGTGGATCGGATTGTCCTACCCTAGATGTCAGTATAAGGTGATCTTTCTCAATGACACAACGATGTGGAGTGTTGAACAGCTCTTCGCTGACATACTCGCCGGTGTATTCGGCCAATTGTTCTTGGCTTAGGGGAGCAATAGACGCGACTCTAGTGTAGGTACGTGTTACATCTGGTGCTTGGAGCAAAACTTCGGACGTATTCTCGTTGCCAACTGTCAAAAATTCGATGGAAACATCATCGGGGATATTCAAAATCTTAAAAACTTTTTTTCTCGTGGATGCAAGGGGTAGTTTCGTTCCATTTATGGTCAATTCCAGAGAATCCTCTTTTTTCAAAATGGAAATCCATCTCCTATCCCTCTGGTCTTGATAATTTCCAACTTTTTCTTCGATCTCTTCTTTGGCGAGTGCACCTGTCTCATCCTTTTTCGTTTCCACCATGAGGTCGGCCAAGTATACGTCAGCGACTTTATTGCAAAGAGATGTTGGGTCCTGAGTTGACAGGTTCGTTAGGCAAATCACGGAGAACCGCTGTTCGGGGAAGCGGACAAAACCTGACCGATATCCTACATGCGAGCCGTCATGACGCACGGTTTTCAAGCCTTTATATGCGCCAATTTCAAGGCCGAAGGCATATCCGATCTTTCTCCCGCTATTGAGCTCTCCCGTGGTTTGGAGTAAATCCATTAAGTCTTGGCCAAGTTCGTTGCTGTAAAAAGCCTGGTTCCACATGGAGAGGTCTTCGATAGATGTGAAGAGGTTAGTGGCGCCCGTCAGGTCCCAATGGCTCACACAAATTTTGTACCCTTTGTCTGAAGGCCGATAGCCGGTGGCTAGATTTCTCACGATCTGAGTATGGTCGTCTCTGAAGAAAGTATGGGAGAGTCCCAGGGGCTTGAAGAGATGTTCCTGTGCGAAAATATTTAATGACTGTCCGCTCACTTTTTCAACGATTCGTCCTATCAAGAAATATCCCGTATTTGTGTATGAGTACACTTCGCCAGGAAGGTTGTTAAGCCTTTTTTGGCTGAAAATAATCCTTAGGGTCTCATCAACGGTTGGGCAGTCTGAATTACTTCGAAAGCCAGCTAAACTAAGCAGTGTACTGTAATCGCGAAGACCGCTCGTATGGTAGACGAGGTGTTTGACTAAGATAGGTCTGTCGTATTGAGGCATTTCGGGAAAGAACGTGCGGATGTCATCGTCAAGATTGACACGGCCTTGTTGGATCAGAATCCCCAGGCATGCGGCGGTGAACTGTTTGGAAACTGAGGCTATGTTGAACAGCTTCTGTGGTGTCATGACGATGCCATCTTCGATTTTGGCCATACCGTAGCCGCGCTCGTAGATTATTTTCCCGTCCTGGATGATGGCTAGGGCAGCACCGGGTGTCGTCGTCGTATCCCATTTTGCAAAAATGGCATCAACTTTATCCGTCTTTTCGTCGGCCACGAGAAAGGAAGCAAAAAAAATCAGGGAAACGAATCCCAAGAGCGAATAGAGTTTTAAAAATATCTTTCTCATAGAGCTTCCCCTTTCATCTAAAAAAGATCGGACATCACGACCAAATGTTCAAGCACTTCAAACCCAAGTTGCTACCTATTCGTTAGATTCAACTTCGTTGGACGGCCATCTAGAGCGCTTCGCTCCTCGTCAAGGGGCACACCATTGACGTCGTCTCGAATCGCTCAAGCTGCCTCGCCCAACATCGTTGCCCCTAATGAGTAGGTAGCAACTTAGGTTTCAAGGAAGAGCGGCTTTTTGTGCTGCGAAAAGCAGATGCTTCGGCAGCTGTTAGCAACGTGTCGTGGTGGATCAGGTAATCAAGTTGTACCTCGGCAATTGCTCGATCAAATGCCGGAAGCGCATGACGTTCCGCAGCGCGATACCAATATCCCTGGAACAAAATACCACGCCTATCCATTTCGTCTGAGACCGATTCAAGATGCCTTTTTGTGTCGTCAAAGAAGATCACTTTTCTAGGCTGCCATCCAATGCAGTCAAAAAAAGCACCGAGAACAGCACCCTTTTCATTCCTCCAGTTGGCAAGTAAAATCCCTTTGTAAAACATCGGATAGCTTCCGTTGTATGCATTCAGCGTATCGAAGACTATCTGTTCTTGGGGAAAGGACGGCCTGAAGTCAATTCCCGCCGAAAGTAACTTGGAATAACGAAGAGTTTCCCCGCAGGAAACTGAACCGAAAGCCCCAGCCGGACACGCTGTAAGGGCAATTGTCTTTATTTTCTTTGCTTTTAGTTGCACGAGCTGCTCGAGGACGGCCGGTTCAACGAGCTCTTCTTTTCCTTTGAGCATAAAAAAACTGTTGGTCATATCTCTTCTTCGATCTATGCCGATTTTTTTGGCATAGGCTGAGAGTTCACCATGGGCCTTGATCGCAAAGTCTTTATCTTCCTCCGGCACCTTTTGGGGATTATATAAGATAAATACACCCAGTCCAAAATTGTCGATCAATGTCCCGTCGATATCAAAAACAACCAAGGTCTGTTGGTCGGCCTCGAGCAGCTCCTCCTGAGCCTGATCTATTGACTCTATTGTTTGGATGGGCATCGACGCTGACTGGGCGCTAAGGGCGCTGGTTCCGAACAAAAGGAGCAGTGTTTCGAGTATTCTTATTACCATATTTTTAATAAGCTTTCTCTGTTGAATGCATCAGAAATCGAGAATAGTAAAATGTTCGCTTCATTTCATCGAATTCAATAATAGTTTTAAACTCGAATTATAACATAATGATTCAAAATCGTTCAAGGTCTTACAGTTTTTCAGAAAGTCACGAAATTTATTGTCAGCAAATTTTTTTCATTCCCCGGCCTCAATCGATCGCCTTAAGAAAGTCATAAAGTCCAGTGTCAAAGAAAAAGTCTCAAGGATACTGTCAGCATCTTGACGTAATTGTACTACACAGTGGTATAATTCAGGCATGAAAAGACTAGTGGTTCAGACTCGAAAATTCTCAGAAACGTTAGATAGTCTCATCGCACAGAATAAGATTTCTACCGACGATTTTAACGATTTTGAACGAGCATTGGTGAGTAACCCAGATGAAGGCGATCCTATTCAAGGCGCCGGAGGGTTAAGAAAAACAAGGCTCAAATCAACTTCGCGAGGCAAAAGCGGTGCATTCAGAGTATGTTATTGTGATGTTAAGGAAAAAGAAAAGTTATTTCTAATACTGATATATGCAAAGAATAAGAAAGAAAACCTGTCAAGAGAAGAAGCTAGGTTATTAAAAACGATGGTTGATAGATTAAAGAAGGAGTAAAAAATGAAGACTTTTTTTGAAGACTTAAAGGATGGGCTCGAAGATGCCATTGCCTCTGAGAAAGGGAAGAAGACTCTTCGCTCACACAACGTAGAAATTCCAGAAAAACCTTCTGTGTATACAGCAAAAGAGATTCGAAAAATACGCGATTCTGGTAATTACTCTCAAAGCGTCTTTGCCTTAGTTTTGAATGTAAGCGTAAAGACTATACAGGCATGGGAGTCCGGCGAACGAAGGCCTAGTCACTCTGCATTACGTTTATTGGAGATTGTCGAGAAGGGAATGTATCGACCAATATTACGGAAAAAATCCGCTTAAAAATTTAATTAATATTTAAAATCAAAACAAAAAATACTTTAAAAAGTGTCATTTGTGAGTGGAGTTAGGGCGTGTCCCACCAGCTCATTCTTCCAATGGCGCTGCATTTTTTCTGCCTTCAGTGCCAATCGTCCCATCGCCAGTGCACCGTGAATCTCTATGATAGCCTCTGATTATTCGGGCCAACGGAGTCGATCTGTCTGACTTCCTCAATCGCCTCAATGAAATGCTTTTCAACGAGTGATGGCTGTTCATTCAGCAGCTGCCGGTATTTTACGTATTCCTCTCTCGCTTTATCAAGAGCAACTTGATGACTAATCTGGCCTGCGTGGGTAAGAATGTCCCGATCACTGACGCGAAGAAAATCATCTAACTTCTCTATCCAGTCTTTCATGTACATGGGTTTCCGACTGAAAGCTTGTAGCTCAGCAAAGTCTAGATACATCGAAACAATCCTATTCAGCGTTTCGAGCTCCTGACTGTCCAAATAATTCTTTGCAATTCCAACGTCCGGATTTCGCAAACTATCGCCAGTCCAACATGTAAGACCCATATTCGGTTTTGTAGCGTCGGCTCGAGTGTGGATAATTTCGGCTGCAGTATGCCCTTGGGCAGCCCAGTGTATCTTGTTCTGCACGATAGCAAAAAATTCTACTGACAGGTCTGAACGAGGATCGTAATCAATGCTGGTCGCGTAAATATCGAGCACCTTACGCCAGAAAACTTTCTCCGAAGAGCGGATGTCTCTAATGCGTGCTAAAAGCTCGTCGAAGTAGTTGCCACCTCCAGCTTTCTTCAACCGCTCGTCATCTAGGGCAAATCCCTTAATGAGGTATTCCTTCAATCGCCGAGTGGCCCAAATGCGAAATTGCGTCCCCCTATGTGAGCTCACTCTGTATCCAACAGAAATGATAACGTCCAGATTGTAGAAATCTATAGGACGAGAGACCTCCCTCGATCCCTCCTTTTGAACTATCCGGAATTTCCGGATAGTTGAACTTGGGGCTAATTCGAAATCGGTATAAATATTTTGAATGTGTTCATTGATGGTTCGGAGGTCCTTTTGAAATAGCTCTGCCATTTGCCTTTGACTTAGCCACACAGTTTCATCCTGGAGATGCACCTCTATTCGAACCCGTCCATCTTCGGTCTGATAGAGAATCAAAGAGCTGCAAGGCAAGACATCACTCATAGAACGTCCGTTCAATGTAAATTAAATGGTTTGACCAGACACACATGTTAACTTCCGCTCAGTGTTGTAGCAAGGGCAAAA
>CAINFV010000028.1 GCA_903848235.1 Chlamydiia bacterium
ATGGGATTGGGTCGAGGATTTATCCATCCGTTCACAACGTTGGAAGATAATGCAGGTCGCCTCGTTGGTTTGCGCCGCGATATCTGTAACGGTGATTTCTCTAAGATTTCGAATGCCTCTAGACAAGACATTGCGAACTTTACCTGTGCGCGGGCTGGGGAAGTAGCAGGAATGGGTGCGGCAGGTTACTTCGCTGCAAAGGCGGCCTTCGAATTGGCCTATGGGGTAGGCACACGTATTGTCGCCAATGTGCTCAGTAGGGGTTGTTTCAAAAATACGTGTACGGGGATGGTAGAGAGTCGAGTGGCTATCGCTGCTGAGGCGAGGTTTGCGACAGTGGGTGAATCCGTTGTTGCGTCAGAAAGAAGTATCGCAAAAGTTGGGATCGACAATGCAACTGTAGCGACTAGGGTTGACACATGTATTGTGAAAAGAGAGTATCTGAAACGATTCGCCCCGGCCTCAAAATTAAGGGAACAACATTTTCTTGACGGCCATCAGTTCCCTGGAAAATCAGGAAAAACAGCCTTTCCCGAATCTTGGGGAAAAGATAAAATTATTGGTCACGTTAATGACGTCGCCCAGGATTCTGGGAGCGCTTGGCGCGTCGCCCCTGAAAGAAGGTGCGCATCCAGCCTTCGAAGATATTGTATTGAAGGCACGCGAGAGAACGTCAATGTGAGAGTTATTGTCGAGCCAAGAGGAGAAGGCATTATTACCTCGTATCCTCCCCGATAACTATGGATGAGACATGGATCTAAATAAAAAAATTTTACTAGTTGTTCAAGAGGCAGAAAAAAAACTTCTTCCATTGGACGTCATGCTAATAAAACATTTTTTACAGCACGATGAGCCAGTGCTGGCGATCGAGTTTGTTTGCGACTTATTTTTAAAAGATGATGTTGTTTTGTCAGATTCAATTATTGCGTCTCTTAAGGAAATAGTTACTGAATTAAAAATTAATCCAAAAAGAAGCTGGGGAGGACTTATAGCTGTAGACGAAAAGAGCCAGAGGCTTTTCAGGCTTGATATTGGCAAGGATCCCATAGAGAAGCGTCGTGATATTGATAGCATTTATTTAGAGGTGTATTACAAATTTAAGCCCGAGCACGCGCAACAAATAAAAGAAGTTATAGATTGTGGTGAGTACGAGCTAGCTCTTGAGGGAATATGCACATGTCTTTATGACGGAAAAATTTCGATATCAAGGGACCTAGTGTCGAAAATCAGAAAGGCGCTTTATGACAATGAACTTGATCCTGAAGGATGGGATGAACTTCTTGCAGAAGACAAATAGTTTGTGTGTAAATTGCTTTTAAATTTGTAACCCTCAGTATTTTATGACTTTGCGTTATCGAAATCACTTTCCAAACGATTTTTCAGACGAAAAGATAGAAGATTGCGTCTCAAAAATCATCAATGATCCAAACGTTCTTCACGTTGTGATCAACAGGGACAATTCGTGGAGATCTGGTAAGTATGTTTTAGATTCCGAGTGTTGTGGAATGAAAATTCGAGTGATTTTAGAGCCAAGTGACAGAGGTGTGTTGGCGGTATATCCTATCGACCAGAATGACCCTCTTGACGCGTCCGTGCCAATGACTCAAGAGCAACTTGCGCAGATAGAACAAGAGAATACTGCCAAAGCTGTGCCCATATTGCCTTTTCGTAAACGAATGTGGTCTCAGCTTTCAGAAGGGCAATAATTGGTTTGACAAAGCTCTGATGGCAATCAAGACTCGTTATCATTTCATGAAGGGTTTTTGGCTCGGAGGCATTTCCTGGAAGGATGGCTGTTCGATGTAAAAATTTATGCTCGTTCATGACAAGACCAAGAGTTACCAAGGGGCAATCAGCACGGTTCTCTTTAGAAAAACCGTGCGCCGCCTTGAAATTTGATTCGGCCTGTCCCTCCATAGATGAGTACAATCGTGTATGCACTGTTGCCTTTCCAACCGTTGTCGACGCGAAGCACAACGCCACGTTCAAAAGGTCTTTTGACGAGTATAAAAATCTTGTAGGAGAAGATCTTTTGCATGGCATCACCGTTGGCTATTCCTATGACCGTGTAGGACGGTGCACACAGTATAGCGTCAATGGAACTCCATGTGTTGAGTATGAATACCGTAACGGCCACCTGACCGATGTCATCAGGAAAGATGCTTCTGGCAATGAGATGTATCGCCATCGGTATACAGGGATTGATTGTGAGGAGAAAGTTGTTGAAAGTGCCTTGATACACGACTTAGGAACGGCAACGGTGGCGTGGGATCGCATGGGA
>CAINFV010000029.1 GCA_903848235.1 Chlamydiia bacterium
CTCACTGTTGCGAAATATTTTTTGGCCTCCTCCAATAGTCCTGAAGCAGGGAAGGCGTGTTTACAATCCTTCGCATATGCCTGTATATAATCATCAAAAATGGTATACTGGTTCACGCCCACGATTGCTCCTAATGAAGGGCTCGCTTCTGAAAGAGCACGAATAACAGCAGTCTCATATCCCAAATGTAGCGTTTTCGTTGCGACATCGAAACGAACTTTTGTGCCTCGCAACTCAGCAATCACTTTTTGTATAAGCTCTACCGGCGTCTTCTCTGTTAGCTCAATGGAAACACGTGTAGAAAATGGCCGATCATCTACAGAACACATCTCTTTCTGAATTCGGGCAGTTCCCGGCGTTGGGCCTTTTAGGCGATGCTCCTCACCAGCTGTCCCCTCCTCCTGTTTGCTAGTGGCGCACCGTTCTTCGGAAGCTTCTCTTACCGGCACATCGTGAACAGACATTTTCTTCAGGAGGTATTCTGCAAAATGGACAAGAAGAGAAAACTGCTCTGATGTTTGTACAAACCCTTCTCCCCGTTGACCTCTGAGCTTCGAAATAAGGTCGACGAGAGCGACCCCAAGATTTTCCGGGCCTATCTGTCGTCGAAGAATACGTTCTTTCAAAAAATATGCAGCGATAAGCGTTCCTGTACGGCCAATGCCTGCAGAACAGTGGACCAGTGTACGTCCTGAAAATGAAGTCTCAAGTTTTGACACAAGAGCGTCGAGTGTTGGGACCGACACCGTCCCGTGCGATGGCCACCCTTTAAACAGCAACCGTCGAATTGTGCGTGTCGTCCGACTCAAGGTATCGCGCACCTCATACAAATACATCGATTCGTTGTCGGTCTCATCGCTTTTCCCAATACAACGTACGGAGATGTCTCCGAAGGCCATCTCATCCCCTACTTCCATCGGCGCATAGGGGTTCTTATCATGTGCTAGGTCAACAATGTCAAGGTTGTGTTCGGTAACGCACTTCCAGAACAGCTGGAAATCCTTTGGATACTGTGATGCTACAAACGTTCTGCCACTTCTTACATCACCGACGTAGTTAGCATGGATGTATACCCCTTCTCCAACCGTAACTGCTGTATGGCGAGGACATGGGACGTTGGAATATTGAGCCATAACCTCTGCTGGCAATTTCGAATCAGCATGGTCAAATTGTGTTCTGAGGAACTGGATTCCCCCCGTCGCACGCCGTGTCTCATCGTGGAGATCCACCAAAAGTTTCTGTATATCTAGAACCGCTTGTTGTCCCACCTGTGCCGCTTTTTTTGTAAGGGGGGCGCTGCTACATGATTCTAGCTCGCCACCGACTCCCAGGATTCTTTTCAGATGTTCAACAGCCCTGCCAAAAAACCGTGTGGAGCCTCGTGCCGGAGCTTGGATAGAAGATACGACGGTGCCTGTAGAAAATTCAGAGGCAGGAGCACTCTTTGTTTTGCGAATCTCACTACTCATGCAACCCTCTTTATTATTTTTTTTTAAAAATTGGATAAAAATCGAACTGATTGTAACAAAAACATTTAAAAAAAGTCAACAAAGCCATCAGAGCGATCGAATAATAAATTACTGAGTTTCCCAGAAAATGCGATCTATTGAAAATGAAATCAGGGTGTCAATGTAGAGGGACACACAGCGCATCTAGACATTGGTAACAGACTCAAAACAGGTCGTTTCATATATTTTTATACAGCAGCTTCTCGATTATGTTTAGACAGGGATCCTCTTTATCTCTGCATCAAAATGGAAAGACAACACGCCATCCAGAAAAGGAGTCATATCTTCTGTAATCGTCACGTCCGGAACAACCCCCACGTCGCTTTGGAACAGTGCATCTCGAACGAGTATTGAAGGACATCCGGTCAATTGCGAAATCCCCGGAATACCGCTACAAAACGTCATGTGTTTTCCACCGGCAAAGATACAATACTTTCCCAAACCTTTATGTGATTCTATAAGCTGTACCGCGCTGTAATTCATCGCCATAAGCCGCCTTGACATGGTGGTAACTCCATATCGAGCGTTTGAGCCAGCGGTGTATGTCTCATGCGTATCAACACAGACGATACGCTGGATTCCTGCCGCTTTTGCCGCTACGATAACATCTTTATAGCCACAAGCCTGCTTATGGATCAGCATCCCTGCGCTCAGATGGTCGAGATAGATAGACAACGCTTTCGGCATTGTGCCATCTTCTGGCAGCGCTAAAAACTGATCGAGTTCATCTTGTAGGCTTTCGGAAGGCAAATGCTCAATGAACAGCGTCGTCACGTCGAGCCTGACCATGAACGAAAGATGTTCGCACAAAAAGTCTTTCGGAGAGGAGTCTTCATGACACTCGCCAATGCAGATGCCAGGTCTATCTTCAAGACAATGAGCAAGCACATGCTGCTCGGAACAACCCCGACTCAAAAAAAGCGGCCTACTGCCTTGCGGTCTCACCGTTGCGAAAAATTTTTCGGCCTCATCTAATACCCCTGAAGCAGGAAAGGCATATGTACAACCCGTCACATAATGCCGCATATACTCATCAAAAATAGTATACTGACGCACACCTACAATCGCTCCTAATGAAGCATTCGCCGCTGAAAGAGCGCGTATGACGGTGGGCTCATATCCAAAATGCAGCGTTTTTGTCGCGCCATCAAAACGAATTTTTGTGCCTCGCAACTCAGTAACCACTTTTTCTATAAGTTCTACTGGCGTATTCGCTCTTAGCTCAACGGAAACACGTATAGAAAATGGGATGTCCTCTACAGGCCCTATCTTTTTCTCAATGTGGGCAACCACCGGTGGGAAGCCTTCTGGATAGGGATGCTCCCACGATGCCTCTTCCTCTAGTGCGTTAGAAGCGCTAGACACTTCAAGAGCTTCTCTTACAGGCAGATCATGAACACGAGCTTCGCGATAATCTTCTAGAACCACCTGTTGTCCTACCTGCGCAACTTTTATTGTAAGGGGGGTGTGGCAACCTACTTCCAGTTCGCCTCCTATTCCCAGCGCTCTTTTCAGACATTCAATAGCTTTGCCAAGGAATCGTTCGGAGACTCGTGGCGGAGGTTCGATATGAGGTACGACGATACCTGTAGAAAATTCAGTGACAGGAGCTCCACCTGTTTTGCGAACCTCAATACTCATGTTTTTATCGCTTTTAAAAATTGAATAAAAAAACGAATAAATTATACCAAAAACATTTTTTAGACGTCAACAAGACAATATTTTAACCTTTATTACACACGCTTTGTCTGTGCTTTAGACACGTGCCGCCTCATGGTCTTTTTTTTTAAAAAAAAAAGACCATGAGGAAGCCGAATGAGGACTCGCATTTGCGCAGATTACACGTCTTTCGTTTCTGCCGGCTGGCCAAAGCGATGGCCGGAAGCGATGAGCCTGTCGACGTAGCCGAGGTCATAGTCGGAGTCGAGGAAGGCTTTTTGGCGGAGCATGTCGAGATGGAAAGGAATCGTTGTCTTAACGCCGCCGATGTGAAATTCAGAGAGCGCGCGATAGGCCCTGGTAATTGCCTCTTGGCGGTTCCGGCCTTTGACAATAAGCTTTGCGATCATTGAGTCGTAGTTGGGAGGGATAGTATACCCCGCATAGCAAGCGCTATCGATTCGCACATGGGGGCCGCCAGGAGCGACATAGTATTCTAGCCTTCCAGGAGACGGCATGAAGTCTTTGAGAGGATCTTCGGCGTTAATACGAAATTGAAAGACATGGCCGTCAAAGCGGATGTCTTTCTGTGTGAGGGAGAGCTTTTCTCCTCGTGATAGACGTATCTGTGATGCGACGATGTCAACCCCAGTAAGCTCTTCTGTCACCGTATGTTCTACCTGAACGCGGGTATTGACTTCCATGAAGTAGAAGTTTTTATCTTTATCTAAGAGAAATTCCACAGTGCCGACGGAGGAGTACCCAGCTTCCTTGGCAATGCGCACGGCGGCATCGGCGATAGCTTTGCGAAGCTCAGGGGTGAGAACTGGACTCGGAGTCTCTTCTATCAATTTCTGCCGTCGCCGCTGTATGGTGCAGTCTCTCTCGCCGAGATGAATGTAATTTCCGAAGCTATCACCGATGAGCTGCACTTCGATATGGCGGGGGTTGTGAATCATTTTTTCGAGATATACGTCGGGATTGGCGAAGCATACCTGAGCTTCTGTCCGTGCTGCGAGGAAGAGCTTCTCGAACTCCTCTTCCGTGTGGGCTACGCGTATGCCACGCCCGCCGCCACCAGCCACCGCTTTGATGAAGATCGGGAATCCTAGCTGTCGTGATATTGCTAAGGCCTCAGGCACTGTCTGTACAGGGCCGTTCGATCCTGGTATGATGGGGCAGCCTGCACGCTGTGCTGTTTCCTTTGCCTTTGCTTTATCGCCTAGCAGGCGTATCGCCTGCGGCGTAGGGCCGATAAAGGTAACGCCGCAGCTCTCGCATATAGAGGCAAAATTCGCATTTTCACTGAGGAAGCCGTAGCCTGGGTGGATGGCATCCGCACCTGTTATTTCACAGGCTGATAAGATATTCGCAATTTTCAGGTATGACTTATGGGATGGAGCCTGACCGATACATATCGCCTCTCCTGCATGAAGCACATGAAGCGCTTCTGCATCAGACTCTGAGTATACAGCGACTGTTTCAAGACCTAAGTCATGACATGCTCTGATGACACGAACGGCGATCTCTCCACGATTAGCTACTAATACCTTACGCATACATCTCTTGTTTTAAGAGTTAGGAACCACTCGAAAGAGCTTCGTCCCATATTCTACAGGATGTGCATTCTCAACGAGCACTTCTGCGACAACGCCGCTGACACCCGCTTTCACCTCGTTCATCACTTTCATCGCTTCGACGAGACATACAACGGTGTTCTCATGAATGGTATCGCCTTTTTTCACAAAGACAGGGTCATGAGGTGTAGGGGAGAGATAGATCGTCCCTACCATAGGGGCATCGATAAAGATCCCTGCCTCATCTGCCTTGCTTTCCATCTCTGCGACAACCGGGTTTTCCGTCTTTGCAAAGACCTCTTGGGAAACAAGCCCATGGGCACGACGCTTGGCAAAATCTCCGTGGAGGGGGTTTTCCTCCCCTTCTTCAGACAGAGTGTCAAAATGACGCTCTGTGAACCGATCTTCGCTTTCAAGCTCGATTTCAAAGCCCTCTTTCTTCAAGGCAAGTCTTTTGATGCCATAACGTCCCATGGCAACCATGAGCTGATTGATCTGCTTTACTTCCATAGTCATCTCCAGTATAGAGAGGCTCTTTCCTAGAACTCTTAGGGACTGGAAAAAAATTACACTCTCTGAATGTACTCTTCGAGGCGAGTGTCCACTTTAATGACATCGCCAACGTCGATAAACGGCGGCACCTCGAGGCGGGCCCCGGTCTCGAGTACGGCGATACGAACGCCACCGCTCTGGCGACCTGCCTCTTCTTTTGTCTCTACTGAGGAGACCATAAGCTCGAGAAACTGGGGGAGATCAACGGCAAAGATCGTCGGGCCAAAACAGGAGCCTTTGACTTCGATTCCCTCTTTGAGATAGTGCACCTTACCCCCAATGACATCCTTTAGGACTTTCATGACGTCTAAGGTCCCAACGTCGAGGAAGACATGGCCATCGTCTTCTGGATAGAGGTATTCAAGTCGATGTTCTTCGAGGGCAACTTCTTCAAGTTCCTGCGTCAGGCGAAAGTTCTTCTCAACCGTCTCTTCTGATACCAGATGGCGAAGCTTTACTTTGACGAAGGGATTTGCTTTTTGAGCCGTTACTTTGACAGCGCTTTCCACCCGATATGGCTTTTTTGCCATCATGATGGTCATTCCAGATGTCAGTTGACTCGCCAATATCATGGTATACAGCTCCCTATAACAAAAAAATCAATGTTGGCGCTATCGTCCCCTTTGAGAAACCCCTGTTTTTTTGCAGGAACTGAGGATTCGTGCCAACAAGAATATCCCATTATACCATGGATGCTATACCTAAACAAGTTGAAGAATTGGTTTTTGCCTTAGGGATGACCGCGTCCGGCGTACTCAAGGCAAATCTTTTCCAAACACCGCCCGAGCGCTTTCTCTCATCCCTGAAATTGCAGCTGACATATTGGGTGAAGAAAAGAGATATGTCCCAGAAACAAGAACATTGGCTCCTGCACGAGCACACACCAGTGCCGTCTCATTGGTAATGCCGCCATCAACGACAATACTCAACGGCCCTGCCTCTTTAGGACGCTCTGCAAGGCTCGCATAGTGACTCACCTCTTGAATTCTTTCTACAGACTCCGTAATAAACGACTGGCCGCCGAACCCCGGGTTGACACTCATAATAATAACACTGTTCACAAAGGGTAAGTACCGGGAGAGCAAGGAAACGGGAGTCTCAGGATTCACGGCAAGACCTGCACGGACGTTGCAGCGATGGATGAAAAGCAGTGTCTCTTCAACGTCTTCCGTTGCTTCAAAATGAAAGCTTATCTCATCAGCACCAGCCTCGACAAACCGTTCGACATAGTCAAAAGGGTTGTAGACCATCAGATGCACATGAAGAGGCAGTTTCGTAGAACGGCGGATCGCAGCAACGACTTTCGGTCCCATGGAGAGGTTTGGAACAAAATGACCGTCCATGATGTCAACGTGAAGACAATCAGCACCTGCATTTTCGGCTCTTTTCATCTCGTCCCCAAGATGAGCAAAATCTGCTGCGAGGACAGAGGGACAAATCACAATTGGAGGCTTATTCTTCATTCGGCACCTTAGAAAGTAGTCCAGTGAAAAACCACTATTGTACCAAGAGATCTCTTTTTGACGGAGATAGAAAAATCCTTGGTGTCACTTCCAAAAAATCTATAGCAGGAAGCGTTGCTACATCGACAATCACCTCACAAAGTGATGGCAGACGATCGTCGTGGTGGAGACAGAGGACGGCATCAACGGAAGCTCTCCATTCAGCAGCTGCCACCGTAGCGCCATACACGCCGTCTGACGGCAGACAGAGAGCCGAGGTATCGAGGAGAAAAACAGCACGTCCCGAAGAAAGACATGGCGCCATAAACGAATATGGCCGGCCAAGAAGAGCGTGCACCTCGGAAAAGGCTCCTGACATGACAAGAGCCCGTATGCGTGATGAAGAGACGATTTCCTCAGAAGCAGATATCCTCTCGAAAAACAGTGTCTTCATCCCTGTATACTCAGAACGCTTCTCAAGAAAAGAGCAGTTCCCCGCTCCGCCTCTGCCAAAACGAAGGTCCCTCCCTCCAATCCAAGTGTCGATCGTCACCATCGACTCTACTGTCTGCAGAAAATCTGATGCCTCCATGGCCATGAGCTCTTTTGAAAAGGGAACTTCAATGAGAATATCGACACCAGCCCCTTCCAGCAGCTGGCGTTTATGGACAGAGGAGGTAAGAGCATATGACGGTTCTTCAGGAGCAAGAAGCATCCGAGGAAGAGAGGAAAAGGTCAGCACCGCGAGGAGAGCATGGTGATCATCGGCCAGCTTCCGCCCACAGGAGAGCAGATACTGATGGCCACAATGGACGCCATCAAAAGCTCCTAATGCGATGATGACAGGAGAGTCCGACAGGCGATGATGGGTAAGCCCTCGTTGGTATTTCATAAGCCGTCAGGCAAGAACAGATGGTTTTGAATCTCCTCTC
>CAINFV010000030.1 GCA_903848235.1 Chlamydiia bacterium
AGAATTGGCGCCAAGGAAATTGTGTTCGAAGAACTGACGAACATTCGTTCTCGAATCAAGGGCAACAAACGGATGCGATCTCGACTCCATAGATGGAGTTGGGACGAGTTGCAAAAGTTTGTTGAATACAAGGCTCAAGCAAAAGGTATGGGGATAGTCTATGTGAACCCAGCGTACACCTCTCAAAAGTGTTCGAGGTGTAGCTCTTTGGGGGTTCGGCAAAGACATCGGTTTACGTGTCCTAGCTGTGGAAGCTATCAGCATAGCGATCGCAATGCAGCGATCAACCTACTGAAGCTTGGCGAGTCTGCTGTCTCGCCAACGGCACTTGTCAACGTGCCAATGGTAGCGGCCCTTGCAGCCAGCTACAAGCCCCTCCCTTTAGAGAGGGGTAGTTGACATTTGGTTCATGGGAAGAAAATCAGGTCGTAATGCTAGTTTTCTAGCATTAGCAACCGAAAATCGGACCGTTATGTTAGTTTTCTAGCATAAGGACCACAACGAAAGGAGGGCCCCATGGCGCGAAGCGGACAATATTTCCAACAACCAACAGGATATAAAGCATTTATCCCATCCGCTCTCCCACCACTTCCTCCTGTGCGACTAGACGAATCAATACATCAACTCCTCTCCGACGCAAACATTGCCATCGGAAGCTTGATACCATGGGTTACTTGCTGCCCAACTTAGACCATATCATCGCGATGTACGTGCGCAAGGAGGCGTTGCTGAGTTCACAGATTGAAGGCGCGCAAGCCTCACTGGAAGATATTTTTGAATATGAAGACCGGGAAAAGGTTAAAAACATCGACGACGTCCACGAAGTGGTCAATTATATCAAGGCTCTGCGTCATGGGCTAGACCGCATTAAAGATTTTCCGATGAGTATTCGCTTGATTAAGGAAATTCACCAAGTCCTTCTGGCCGATGCTCGAGGGAAAGAAAAAACCCCGGGAGAGTTTCGTTATTCTCAAAACTGGATCGGTGCTGCTGGATGCTCCCTCAAAGAAGCTTCGTTCGTTCCCCCACCCCCACAAGACGCTGTCCAGGCCATGGGAGATTTAGAGCTTTTCTTGCATAAACCGTCTGCTCTTCCAGCTCTCGTCATCTGCGCCCTCGTCCACTATCAGTTTGAGACCATCCATCCATTCCTGGACGGTAACGGCCGCCTAGGCCGTCTGCTTATTACCTTTTATCTCTGTTGGAAAGAGGTGCTTCACCAACCATTTCTCTATCTCAGCTATTATTTCAAACTTCACCGTCAGGAGTATTACGACCGGCTAAATGCTGTCAGAACAACGGGAGACTACGAACAGTGGATCGCCTTTTTTCTAAGAGGAGTCATTTAAACCTCTGAATCAGCTCTCGATACCGTCAAAAGAATTCTCTCGCTTATTGAGAATCACAAGCAGCTGCTGATCCAAAAGCGACTCGCCTCGCCAATGGCCATAGCGCTGTTGGACTACCTGTTTCAAAGTCCTCTCATTTCGACACAAGATGTCCAAAGTAGGCTTGCAGTCTCTCCTCAAACGGCCCGGACGCTCATAGAACAGTTTGTCAAACTCAACCTCCTCAAAGAAGTCACTGGGCGCCGACGAAGCCGACGCTTTAGCTATTGGCAATACCTTGAGTACCTTTCTGAGGGAACAAAGCCATTGTAGATGGATCTCGCGACAAGCAACTATTCCAACTTATTTGAGTATCTCAACTTTGCATACCCAAACAAGTTGAAAATTGGGAATTTGCCAACGCCGAAAGCCACAGATTCGACTCCGAAAAAATAGGCCCACTATTAACTATAGGGGCTGTTTTTTCGGAGTCGAAGATGGGGTTTTCGGCTAAGGAAAAAGCCCTGAGGTATGCAGCAGTTTCTTCACAACCTTTTCCAACGCCTCAACACATCGGTCTATATCGTCAAAGGTATTGTAAAATGCCAGTGAAGCACGCGTCAGATGAGTGCATTGATTGCGGTACACAATTTTAATATGACAAGGCCGGATGGAACAACCCCAGCCAATCGTTTTTTTCGAAAGGAACACATTGATCTTTTTGACGCCGTGGTAAGCAGGACGCCAATGCTAGGAAAACCTAGAAATCGATCTGCGAAACCCAAGGCTTTGGCGGCGTAGGTGGCCCACCTTATGAGCAAGACCTTGTTCTGCCTGTATATGTGTCAACATATGGCCCAGAAGCAGATGCAATTCATAAGGGGTTCCTCAGGACGAGAGACAAGCTTGCCGATCTATTCTGTGGTCGAAAATTCAGCGAAGTCATAGCTGAAGAAGCCGCTAAAAAATAGCCAGCAACCACTATCAAACTGCCAAGAGAGCTCTTCTTGATCGATAGCCCCACTTGTCGCTCCATGCGCCGCTGTCACGTCATCGGCGATGATGTCAAAGCATGGCTTGTTCACCGTCTGTGCAGCAGCACCAAGAGTGAGAAAATGGCTATGCTGATGGCTATCGCTCTGTTGCGCTTCTTTGCGGATGACAACGTTGCTTTCAAAAGAGCCAAGGCTCGTGTCAGCAACAAGCCATTTGAAGAGCTGACGGGAGCTGGTATGCGCTGCCTGATGGTCTACGAGCAGCTTAAAAGAAGACTGATGCGGCGCTGCAAGAGTTTTGAGAAGATGAAGGATGTGAATAGGGATGTCGATAACGGTGTTTGGAGGAATTTCGATGAAAAGAACGTCGTGATACATGGCTCTAGCAAAAAGAGAGAGTATATCATCATCGCGAGCAGAAAATCTATTGCGGCTAATACATGGGCTGTCTACTCTCTGGCGGCAACAACTTCGACAAATATCGTTAATGGATTCTTCGAGAACTTTTACAAAGAACCAACCATGCAAATATCTAAACTGCTCCTTTCTGTTTTTGTTGCTATGAACGCTTTTGGTGGGCTATATGCTGGTCCGTCAAAAACTAAGGTTCAAAAGGCTCACATTCAGGTTATGTCTCTTTCCCAGACGAATGGCGGCATTCTCGTGCAGACAACAGCCGGTCCAGTACTTCTCAAAACGTTGAGATGTGATGAACGAGGTATGTTTTTCACGAAGGGCGACATGGTGATGGTAAAGGGTGTGAAAAGACACCACGAAGATCTCCCGATGAGGCGTCGTTGCCCTTATTGTGATACGATACGTTATGACGGATGGGAATATTGGAATCACGTTGATAATTGCCCAGAGAACCCTATGAATGAGAGAAGAAGATAGTGCGGTCGGCGTACGTTGTACTAGCCCTAGCTACATTGTGGTGCGCCAGTCTTTGGCCATATAGTGATGTAGACCAAAGTCTCTTGATGATGTTTTCAGACGACTTTGGCTACACCCTCGTTGGGACTAAGGCGGTATCTCTGTATGATTCTTCGTATAGGCTTCGACACTTACCTGACCTCCATAGAAAAGTTATCGATTATCTCTCTCGAACCTTTGCTAAATCGAACAGTTTCATTTTCAGAAAAATTAGGCAGTCGCTATGGCTGGTCAATGTACCAGAGATGGATAGATCTATAAGCAAGTATCCCCTGCTTAAGTCTTTCATAATCAAAAAATTTGGCTCGGTCGAAGAGTTTTTCACCACCCTTCGTTGTGGGGATCAAGACCTTTTCGAAATCTTTGACTACCAAGACGATCTTATAGGCATAGCTTTAGGATATGGGTTAGATAATGGGAGGTTTTGTAATCGAAGGACTACCTTGATTACATGTTTAAGAAAATTTTCAATCACGTGGGGGTATCCATTTGAGATGTTTCCGTGTGTCTATTATGTTGCTCCTCTAAACAGCCGCTGTGTCACCCGTTGTATCATTCGTATAGATAACCCTGTTCCTTCTGGGCCTTTCAGGTCTTTGGAAGAAGAATGGTGCTGGATACAGCAGAACAAGTTGGATCTTGATGATGAGTCTATCCCAGAGATCCCATATTACATCTGGCTTCCTACCTACATATCATGCAAGAGTAAGGAGGCCAAGAGAGTTCATAAGAGGTTCGTTCGAGCAAGATCTAAACTGGCAAAGATGTTCTGTTCCAAGACGCCAAGTGAAGTCATAGCTCAAGAAGCGTTGAAGAAGTAGCTAGTAGAAAAATGTCAGCGTAAAAACAGTACAATCTTGGGAATCTGGAGTAGGGTCTCCGAGTCATTGTGCTCTTCGTCTGCTAGAGATTATCGACAAGGGACTATATTGTCCTCAATCAAGAGCTTATTCGGCATAATTCTTCAACTGGACTTTAGCATTTTTTGGGCACCGAGTTCGCAGAGGGTTGTCTCTCAGACGATTGCATTTATCATAGATCGGCCTGGGCAGGCCATCTATGATAAATGCAATCGTCTGAGAGACAA
>CAINFV010000031.1 GCA_903848235.1 Chlamydiia bacterium
AGGAAAAAAGAGAGGGGATTAACGGCACGACAGTATGGCCAAGAGTCTGTGCCCAGCAATAGCCTTCTGGGCTGCTGCCGGTAGCGATGAGGAGCGAGCGGCATGCCAGAGGATCTCTTCCCGCGACATTGATTTCGAAATTGTCCTGACGTTTTGAGATAGAGGTGATCTGTTGGCTCAGATCAATCTCAACGCCGGCCTTCTCAGCTTGAAAGATGAGGCATTTGACAATGGTGTCTGAGCTATCAGTTAGGGGGAAGACCCTTCCTTCTGTTTCTATCTTCAAAATCACTCCTCGCGCCTTAAACCAATCTATCGTGTCTTTGGGCTGAAACTGATAGAAAGGTCCGATGAGCTCTCTGCCCCCTCGTGGGTAGTTGTGGATCAGAATAGAAGGATCAAAACAGGCGTTGGTTACATTGCAACGACCTCCGCCAGTCAGGCGCACCTTTGCAAGTAATCGTTCTGTCTTTTCAATGAGAAGGACGTGCGCATGAGGATGGGCGGTTTTTGCGGCAATCGCGGCAAAGACTCCAGCGGCTCCTCCACCAATGATAATGAGATCGTACATAAGAGACTCTCTAAGGTTGAATCTTGAAGAAGGGCTCCATAGTGTGCTTTTGTGCAATGCAGCAGGGGCAAAGAAGTAAGATGGTGACGTACGTAAAGCCGATTCTTGGGCTATCAGTATATACTGGCGCCACCTTGGAATGCATGTGTAAAACATGTGCAATGTGTGTAACTTTATTATTTTGAGCGAATGGTTGAAATGTTTTGAATTGGTTGAAATAATCAATTTGGTGGCTTTGAAGTTTACGTTTTATAAATTGAGTGAAGTTTGTATATTGGATGACTTTTTCAAATAGAACGGTTGTTTATGATTATCCCTGAAGGTCGATTGCTCAGCGGTCAAATCCAACGGTCTATCTCTATTCATGATGCTACAGACGAGGATTCTCATTCTCTCCATTTACCCCCTCTTGCCTCGCCTCTGGCTATCCAGAAGGGCAGATCTCGAGCATCCGCTCACACTCCGCTAGGACAGTCGGAATTTCACGAAAGCCTCGGGTTAATAGCTCAAAAAAAGCTTGTTTCAGAACTAGATAAAAAAATACTTATTCTGTCTTCTTTTCTGTTTCGGCTGGAGTGTTATGCTTCCCCGAAATTGAAGGAATGCCTGTCTCTCTTTCAGTCTCTGTCTAGTTGCTTAGATTTAATGGGCGATCCTATGGCAAAGATTGGCCCCATTCAACGACAGATAGCTGAGATCTCCTATGAGGTGGAAGAAGAATCTCGACAATGCGTTGATAGATATGCTGTAGCGTGCCTTTCGACAATAGCCCCAACGATATCTAAGCATGTTGACAAGGTCCCATCATTTGCTGCGGAAATGACATTTGAGCGTAGGATCGCTGAACTAGTGTCCAATCTTGTGACCACTGGGCTCACCAATAAGATGACAGTTACTGGGAGTTCAGAGAATGAGTGTATGATAAAATGCCGTTACAGGAATGGACGGGTTCAAATTTTAACAAGAGAAATTATCGGACAGGGCGGAATGAAGACCATATGGAAGGTCTCAATTCTTGCAGGTCCTACTGGCCGATTTGGCAGCCTCTTTGCGTATGCAAAGCCTCGTGCGGATGGCGAAAAATTCACTCGCGACCAGTGTCTGATTTTTATGTCTCGCGAGCTGGAGATAGAGAATTTTCTGAGGAAAAGCGGAGTCTGCAATATCGTCGAGCTCGTGCCAGAATTTCGGCAGAAGTCTGTTAAGCGCAAAATGAAGGGCTTTGTGATGGAATTCTTTGATATTGGCGATGTCTCTGCTGTCATCCGCCATTCTCGATGGCCCTTGCCGAAAGAGGTGGCGGCAGGCCGCCTTAAACTTGCCTGGTCAATGGCATTAGCTCTTGCTGGGTGTCACGCACACGGCACGCTTCATGGTGACTTTAAGGCAGAGAACTTATTTTTAAAAACCGTTGAAGGCGGGGCTCGTGTGCGTCTTGGCGATCTGGGATGCTCGATACCGGTAGGGACTGTATCATCCTGTTTTATCGGGAGCCTTCCATTCCTTGCTCCCGAACAGTGGGTTGGGGTTCATGAGGGCGGCTGGCTGGCAACGACTGGTACTGACATGTGGCCTTTTGGTCTTTTTCTATTCGATTTGATCTATGGAGAAAAACAGAATCTCATCTGTTGCAGCATAAACGAAAGCTTCGTGTCGAGCCCACCGTCAAAACAACTTGCGTTGATCACGCAGGCTCACAAAGCGTTGATGGATAGGCTTAGCCCAGCGGATCCTCTGAATAGGATCATTGCGGAGTTGCTCAATCTCGACCCTCAGCGTCGTCTTTCGGCGGCGCAGACGGCGGAGCGTCTTGAGTTACTTATTATAGAGACTCAGTAGTCTTAGGGGACTTCCCTCAGTCACTTATCGAAGAGCTTTTGCTTTCTCTTCCAGAAACTGCCATCGCGAAAACAATCCTTCGAGCTTTGCCTCTGCCTGTGCTAAGAGCCGATAGGTTTCTAATGCCTTTTGGGCGTCTGTATGCATCTGGGGGCTTTCAAGAGCCGTTTGCAGCGTTGCTATTTCTGCTTCCACAGCTACAATGGCTTCTTCCATCCCTTCTAATTCCCGCATCTCGCGGTAGACTAGTTTTGGGGGCTTGGGAGGCGGGGGAGGGGTAGGCTTTGGTTTTGTCTCTTTCGTAGCGGTGTTCTGTTCGCATGACAAAAGCCATTGATTATAGTCTGCGAAAAATGACTGTTCATTTTCCGCTCCTAATCCCAGGATCTGTGTGCAGATGCGATCCATCAGACAGCGATCATGAGAAATGAGGACGACAGCGCCTGCAAACTCCAGGAGGCTTGCCTCAATGACCTCTAAGGTGGCAATGTCAAGATCGTTGGTAGGCTCATCTAAAAAGAGGATGTCGGCAGGCTCTAGCATCAGCTTTGCAATGAGAATGCGGGCTCTCTCTCCACCAGAGAGATATCCAATAGGAAGCCCAAGGCGGTCTGGAGAAAATAAAAATTTCTTTGCCCAGCCGTTGACATGGATCAGCTGACCTCGATAGTTGACCTGATCGCCATTCGGTGCTAGAGCTTCGCGAAGGGTGATGTGTGAGGGGAGGTGTTCGCGATGCTGGTCGAAGTAGACGAGTTTGAGCGCATCGGCATATTTGATGGTTCCTGTATCTTGAGGAATCATGCCGCTTAATACTTTCAGCAGCGTCGTTTTTCCAGTTCCGTTTTTCCCGACGATGCCAAGACGGCTTCCAGGGGCGAGGATGATGTCAACACCCATGAAGAGAGGCTTGCCGCCTATCGATTTTGAGAGGTTTTTTGCTGATAAGAGCTTTCGTGTCTCTCGCTCAGATGCTGTGAATTCGAGGTCGACTTTTACAGTTGTATTTCGCTTCGACACCTCTGAGAGCTCTTCCATCAATTCGTACGTTTTTTGAATACGCGAGCGTGACTTGGTCGTTCGTGCTTTTGGAGAACGCTTAAGCCATGCTGTCTCTTCGCGGACGACAGTGGCAAGACCTCGTTGCCGTTGTACCTGTGCTTCTAAAAACAGCTCCCTTCGCTCCATGAAGCAGCTCATATTGCCATCGCTGATGAAGAGGCCGTTAGGATAGCATCTATTCAGCTCGATGATTTTGTTGCAGACATTCTCGAGAAAATATCTATCATGGCTCACGAGGATGTATGACGCCCTTTCCTTGGCAAGAAGCTTTTCTAGCCAGAGAATCCCTTCAAGGTCTAAGTGATTTGTCGGCTCGTCGAGCAGCAGCAGATCGGGCTCCTGCATTAAGGCTCTAGCAATATCAAGTCTTTTTTTCCATCCTCCGGAGAGTGCTGAACCATCCTGAGAGCTATCGGTAAACTGTGATTTTCCAAGGAGGATGCGAGCTCGTGTGAGAAGCTCTGTCTCATCGCCATCGTAGGCAACGGTGTTGAGGAGGATCTTCTCAAGAGACAAGGGTGGAAATTCAGGAGCTTGTGATGCATATCCGCAACGAAGCCCCTGCCGCCGTGTGACAGAGCCGCCATCAGGATTTTCGAGGCCCATCACGATTTTTAAGAGTGTGGACTTTCCAGAGCCGTTCGGCCCGATCAACCCTATACGGTCTCCTTGGGATACCGTAAAGGAAAGATCGTCGAACAGCGCTTGTGTTCCGAAAGATTTGGATAGGGAGTGAATTCCTAATAACGATGTCATAGGAAGGGAACCTCGACTTTGCAAATTTTTTGGACCCATCTTCGGTGAGGAGCTTTCCACAGCTAAATGAAACTCTTAGGACGGGTAATAATACCCATCCCTTCGAAATTCACAATGCTGTGGTTTGCCTCTCCCTCGAATATGAGTCCAAAAAATGTGCAAAGTCGAGGTAACGCTATCTATACTTTGTATCTATTATATCGTGGTTTCCATTGGCTTCGTTGCGGAGGTCGGCTAGAAGATGGCCTTCCACTGCTGGCCTTACCCTTCGGCTCTAGGCCTGGAATGACATGAGGATTTAATCTCTGTTTCGTAAATCGCTCTATTTGTTTGAGGACGGACATGTCTTTGTGTGATGCGAAGGATGTCGCCACACCTTTAGCGCCGGCTCTACCTGTCCTGCCGATGCGATGAACATAGTCTTCAGCGCACATAGGCAAGTCAAAGTTAATGACATGGCTGACGGTGAGGATGTCAATACCGCGAGCTGCCACATCGGTGGCGACGAGCACTCGAATATCACCAGTCCGTAACCGTTTTATAGTTCGCGTTCTCTGCCGTTGATTCATATCGCCATGAAGAGCAGCGGCATTGTGGCCGATATCTCGTAGCTTCTCAGCAACATCGTCTGCAAGATGTTTCGTTGCAGTAAAGATAATCACCTGGTTCATCGTCGGGTCTGTTAGAAGATGTTCGAGAAGATTGTGTTTGTGATCGATGTTGTCGACATAGTGAAGGCGTTGTTCGATATGATCGTGGGTTTCGATTGCAGGCTCAATGTTGATTTCCATTGGGTTTTTCAGCAGTCGTTTTGAAAGGTTCAGAACACTTCCTTTCAATGTAGCTGAAAACATTAAGGTTTGCCGTGTCGCTGGTGTGGCAGCGGCAATCTCTTCGACGGGTTCTATGAACCCCATATCAAGCATGCGATCCGCTTCATCGAGAATCAGCAGTTGGATTCTGGAGAGGCGAATGCGACCCTGGGAGATAAAATCTAATAATCGTCCTGGGGTTGCCACGAGGATCTCATAAGGGCGTGACAGCTCTCTATTCTGAACGGGGTAGGGGACGCCGCCATAGATGCATACTGTTTTTGATCTCTGCAGATGTTTAGAATATTTCACGGTTTCTGCCGCAACCTGCATGGCCAATTCACGTGTTGGCACAAGAATGAGGATGCGTGGGCCTGATCCAGGCAGTTTTGATGGGGTTTGCAATAGATGCAAAGCAGGAAGGACAAAGGCTGCTGTCTTTCCGGTTCCGGTTTGAGCTGAGGCTCGAAGATCGGTTCCGGAGAGGATAGCGGGAATTGCCTGCTGTTGTATGGGTGTTGGTTGTTTGTAGCCGGACTCTTCGATAGCGGTGAGGATGCCGGGGCACAATTGTAACTCTTTAAAACTCATTATATTTCACTTTTTGTGAGCGATTCGGATGTATCATAGCAGATGCGGGTGTTAAAAAATATAGAAAACAAAAATTACCTTTATTTTTTAACTGGCTGTATTGCCTTTTGATCTCTGCTTGCAACTGGACGTTAGCATTTTTGGGGCGCCGAGTTCGCAGAGCGTTCTCGGTGCTCAAAAAATGCTAACGTCCAGTGTATGGTGCAAAGACAAAACCTTGACGAATATGATACATGAATTAATGGATTTAGATCGCTTTTTCTTTTCTTTTATTAATAAAGCGCGTACAATGGTTAATGTTTATTTCTTTAAAAAGGTTTTTTGTATGATTTGCTGGGGTTGGATGATTTTCTAAACTATAAATCAGATTCTATTTCTTCACGTCTTGCGCTGGACGTTAGCATTTTTTGAGTAGGATTTCGCAGAGCGTTTTCTCTCAGACGAATGCATTTTTGTTAGATCGCCCTAATCCGAGTGTACGGGCCTCTGACACAATTTTTTGGCGTCCACTAACGTACGATTTTCGGCCACCTACTTAAATGTAGGTACTACAACCGAAAATATAAGAAGCTTTTGCAAAATGAGCGGCTGCGATATGCGGAGCGCCGGCGACGAAAGGGGCTGGAAAGAAATCAGTCAAACGATTTGGGAGGCTGCGGCCAATTGGTTGAAAGCTGGCAGAACCGGTTGAGTTATTTTTTTTCGGTCTTTAAAATTCAGTTGCGGCATTCGATTTAGACGATGTTGATACAACTCGTTCTTCTCAGCGTTTGCCTCGTCTTGCTTCATCGTTGATAGAAATGACTCGACATTCTTAATTAATTTTTATTTCCTTAAAAAGGTTTTTTTGTATGATTACTCCCGCTATTACTGGTTTTATAACTCATAAAGCTATTTCTTCATGTCCTCCGGCACTCGATTTTGGCGATGCTGATGCAGATCGTTCTTCCCAGCGCCTGCCTCGTCTTACTTCATCATCGCTGGAAGTGCCTCGACTCCCTCGGAAACTGAGTTGCGACGACCATCACTCAAGGTCCTTACAACTGTTAGGTGTCGAAATCAATAAAAAAGTACTGGATCTTGCCGGTTCCCTTTTTCGGCTAGAGGGTTCCGCATCTCCAAAATTACGAGAGTGTTTTAAGCAGTTTCAGAGTTTGGCACGGTCTGTTCCTGAACACCCAGATCTGATAGAAAACCGTCGTGAAAAACTCTCTTATACATTCCTTCAGTTGTCTGTGCTTTCCCAAGAGGCGGAAGATGAGCTGCTGCACTGTGTCGGAAGGTTTTCAAAAGGCTGTCTTGACAATATGGAGACAACACTTCTAAGGCGTGTTTTCAATACTGGCTCTCCAGCCAAGGAAATAATGATCTTTCGAGTGATCCATGATCTTGTGACCAGTCTTCTGCTCAATGGGAACACTGAAAAGAGAGTCGTTGATACGGGTTTTGGGAAAGAGTGTCTGTTAAAATGCCGTTACAGAGAGGGGCGCGTTCAAATTTTAACGAAAGAATTTCTCGGACTTGGTGGGATGAAGGACGTAAAAAAGGTCACAATCCTGTTTGGTTCTATCGATCCATTAGGAAGTGTGTATGCCTATGCAAAGCCTCGCAAGGATTCTCGGAAATACACCTATGACGAGTGCCTTGCTTTTCTGTGCGAGGAAATGGAGATGGCGAAACGGCTCAAGAAAGGTGGAGTTCGAAATATCGTCGACGTTGCCCCGGTATTTCGGGAGAAGTCCGTTAGACGCGCGGTGAAGGGTTTTGCAATGGAATTCTTTAATAACATCGATATAGCTTCACTAATCAAGACCACTCGTTATCCCATAAATCGTGGGGAGATGATAAAGCGCTTAGAGCTTGCCCACGGGCTGGCCATAGCTCTTGCCGGTTGTCATGAAAATGGCGTGCTTCACGGTGACTTTAAGCCGGAGAACGTGTTGTCGAAGCAAACCGATGAAGGGCTGGCTGTCTGTCTGTGCGATTTAGGGTGTGCGATGTCTGTAGGGACACAATCCTACGAACATAACGGAAGCCCGCTATATCTTGCTCCTGAACAGTGGCTTGGGGTAAATGGTGACTGGCTGGCGACGCACGGTACTGACATGTGGCCTTTTGGTCTTTTCCTGCTCTCCTTGATCTATGGAGAAAGAGAAAATATCATCAGTAGACATGTAACTAAAGAGTTCATGAGCCTCCCGCCTCATAAACAATATCAGGATATGTGTCGGCTCCAAAGAGTGCTGCTTGCGAGGCTGTCCACAGGCGATGGTGTTCGTCGGCTCATTGGCGATTTGCTGAGTCTAGATCCTCTGGCGCGCCCACCGGCGGCGCAGACAGCAGCGCGTCTTGAAGAGGCGATTGCGGAGCTTCAATAGTCGCTTTAGGGACTGTGCAACATAATTCTTGCGCAGTTCCTTGACCCGAGTTTACAAGTGAGGAGCCGGGTGATGGGACTATGGCGCAATCATTTGCCATTGCCTAAGCTGGACGTTAGGCCGTCTTCAGCAGCGGCTTCTCTTTTATTATTATGCTGCATATATTTGTTGATTTTCATTATCAAAAAAGGAATTTTTTGTATGTCTCTTGAAAGGCCAGCTGGTTATCAAATAACTAGATCTGACTCTATAGGGTCCCGTCTTGCGGATCTTCATTTGGGCGATGATGATTCTGCCCTAGTAAGGCCAACTCCGTTCTTTCCTCGTCTGCATCATCTGCAGGTTGAAGTGGTGCCGCCTCATCGACAGCAGCATAGGAGCGACGACGACCTACACGCATGCGCTTTAGAGGCGCTGAGTGTCGAAGTCAATAAAAAAATATCAGATCTTACCGCAGCTCTTCTTCGATTAGAGGATTCTGCTTCTCCAAAATTGAGAGAACATATGGAGAGATTTCAGAATCTGGCGCGCACTTTTCATGACCAATCAGCTCTAATGGAAGATCGCCAGTCAAAGATCTCGTATATTCGTCTCCGACTGGCTGTAATTGCCGCTGAGGTAGAAGAAGAGCTGCTGCACTGTGTCGAAAGGTATTCGGATGGCTGTCTTAACACAATGGAGCCAGCCCTTCTAAGACAGGTTTTCAATATCTCCTCTCCTGTCAAGGAGATGATGGTTTTTCGAGCGATCCAGGAGCTTGTAGCCGGTCTTTTGCTCAATGGTCGCACTGAAAGGAGGATCATTGACACGGGTTTTGGAAAAGAGTGTCAGTTAAAAAGCCGTTACAGAGTGGGGCGCGTTCAAATTTTAACGAAAGAATTTCTCGGACGCGGCAGGGTGAAGGACGTAAAAAAGGTCACAATCCTGGCTGGTTCTGTCGGGCTATTGGGCAGTGTTTATGCCTATGCGAAACCTCGCAAGGATTCTGGGCAATACAGCCATGACGAGTGCCTTGCTTTTCTGTGCCATGAGGTGGAGACATCGAGACATCTGAGGAAAATGGGAGTGCGAAATATCGTCGACCTCGTCCCGGTGTTTCGGCAGAAGTCCGTTGTCCGTACAGTGAAGGGCCTTGCAATGGAATTGTTTGATCATTTCAACATCGCTTCACTGATCAAGAGCTCTCAGTATCCCATAGATCGTATGGAGATGGCAAATCGCTTAGAGCTTGCCCTCCGGATGGCCGTAGCTCTTGCTGGGTGTCATAAAAACGGCGTGCTTCACGGCAACTTTAAGCCGGAGAACGTATTGACGAAGCAAACCGATGAAGGGATGACTGTCTGTCTGTGCGATTTTGGGTGTGCGGTCCCTATAGGGACGCCATCCTCCGAACACAATGGTAGCCCATTCCTTGCTCCTGAGCAGTGGTTAGTTGAGGTAAAGGGTAAATGGCTGGCGGCGGCCGGTACTGACATGTGGTCTTTTGGCCTTTTCTTGCTCTCCTTGGTCTATGGAGAAAGAGAAAATCTCATTAATAGACAAGTAACCAAAGAGTTCATGAGCCTCCCGCCTCACAGACAATATCAGGATATGTGTCGGTTCCAAAGAGCACAGGTTGCGAGGCTGTCCGCCGGTGATGCTGTTGGTCGGCTCATTGCTGATTTGTTGAGTATGGATCCTTCGGAGCGCCCATCGGCATCGCAGACGGCAGCTCGTCTTGAAGAGGGGATTAGGGAGTTTCAATAATCTTCAAAAGTGCGCTCCCTATCTTTTTCGCTTGATCCGCCCTTTTGATTCTGGTACGGTATTCATAGGCGAACAGATAGGGAGGAATAAATATGCCTCGTGGAGGACGACGGACAGGCGCCGGACGGCCAACAGGAAGCGGGATGTATGGCGAGAAGACGCTGGCCATCCGGATTCCTATCAGTCGAATTGAAGACGTCCGTCGGGTGGTGCAGCAGAGCTACTTCCTTCCATTGTATCAAAGTGCTGTTGCCGCAGGGTTTCCATCTCCTGCTGACAGCGAGATGGAAGGAAAGCTTGATCTGAATGACCTGTTGATCAAACACCCGGCAGCGACTTTTTTTGTACGGGTCAGCGGATGCTCAATGATTAAGGCGGGGATTCACCACAACGACATTCTAGTCGTAGACCGCAGTCTCGAGCCCTTGTCAGGAAAAATTGTCATCGCCGCCGTCAATGGCGAACTTACTGTGAAGCGTCTCTTGAAAGAAGGATCCGGGATACAGCTTGTAGCAGAAAACGAAGACTATCCTCCCATCGACATCACGGAAGGTATGGACCTCTATATTTGGGGTGTCGTTACCAACGTGATTCACACGGTATGAGCCACTATGTGTTAGTGGATTGCAATAATTTTTACGTCTCCTGCGAGAGGGTGTTCAACCCTTGGTTAGAAGGGCGTCCGGTGATCGTTCTTTCTAATAACGACGGGTGTGTGGTAGCTCGCTCCCAAGAGGCAAAGCAGCTTGGCATTGCTATGGGAGAGCCGTTCTTTCGTATTAAGGACCTCTGTTCATGCCGAAAGGTAGTTGTCTATTCGTCAAACTATCAGCTATACGGAGATCTCTCAGAGCGTGTGATGACGGTCGTAGCATCTATGACGCAGAACTTTCAGGTCTATTCAATTGACGAGGCGTTTGTATGGTTTCCATCAACGATGTCATCACAAGAGGTCGTTGACCGATGTGTGGCATTGCGACGGAGAATCAGGCAATGGGTGGGGATCCCAACGTCAGTAGGGATTGCCCCTTCGAAGACATTGGCAAAGATCGCTACAAAGCTAGCAAAAAAATCTGCTTCTGGTGTCGTAGACCTCTCCTGCCCTTCTCTTCGGAGGGAAGTGTTGAAGGGCGTTCCCATCCGTGAGGTATGGGGGATTGGCGCCCGCTTGGAGGCAAAGTGCCATGGGATGGGAGTGCAGACGGCATGGGATTTTTGTGAGAAAAACACATCGCTGATACGGCGACACATGGGAATCGTTGGGGAGCGCATGCTATGGGAGCTTCGCGGTATAAGCTGTCTGCCGCTAGAAGAAGAAGCGCCTTCTAAAAAGAGTATTTCCTGTTCGCGATCCTTTGGAAAGGCTGTAGAAGACCAGGGCACACTTGCCGAGGCGCTGTCTTTCCATGTGGCGTCTGCCTGTGAGAAGCTGCGGCAGCAAAATTCATGTGCCCGTGCGATGTGTGTGTATGCGATGGCGGTGATAGATTCATCAACAGGGGGCCGCCGCTGCTTTGGCACGACCGTCTCCTTTCCTTCTCCGACGAATAACACCCCTGACGCTATTTACAGAGCCAAGGAAGCCCTGTCTACATGGTTCTGTCCAGGACAGCGGTATAAAAAATGCGGTGTTATTATGATCGATGTGATTCCAGAGACATCGGTAGACCCGGATCTGTTCGTAGAAGAGCCGTCTTCCAAACGCCGACACATACTGAAAACTGTTGATGCTTTGAACGAGCGGTTTGGGAAGAACACGATATTCTATGGGGCTATGGGTGTGGGCCGCGAATGGCAGATGCGTTGCGAGAGTCGCTCTCGACGGTATACCACCTGTTGGGATGAGTTGGCAGTTGTCATGGCAAAAGGTCAATGACAGCGGCTTTTGCAAAACGAGAGGCTACGATATGCGAAGTGCCGACGACGAAAAAAGAGATACCTTCTCTATTCGAGTCGCCGCGTGCAGGGCGCGCCCGCTCGTTTTGCAAAAGCCTCGACAAGTCTACAAAATCAAAAAATTGACTCTTCGCCCTTAAAACTGATATTATTTTCCCAATCAATTTTCGACTTATTTTCGAGGCGCTAATGAGTGTTTTGTCCCTCATCAGCAATTGTTTCAACACGCACTCTCTAAAGATTGTGCTGGCGGTTCTTTTGCTCACATCATCAGGGGAAGTGTTTTGTGCTTCTCCACGGCTTCTGATCGCCTTGGGTCCGAAGTGCGCCTTTCTGCCAGAAGATCTCACCCAAAAGATAGATGCCCAGATTGTCACTGGGACAACGGAGGAGATGCTAGAAACCATTAAATCGTTGGACAGCACTGCGTCTATTCGAGTGATGGTGATGAAGGATAATGCCGAAGCGCTTTCATATATCGGTTATGAACTAGGCTATGATTACTTGCTGCTCAACGAAGATCTAGAGGGTGCTGCAAAGACATTAAAAGTGCTTATTCCGACCATCCCAACGTCAGATGAGCAGCTGCCCCGGTTAGATCCTCGGGAAGTGGGGCTGTTCTACGATCTGATGATGCGTGTCGACAAGATTTTTAAAGACCATCATATCCATTACTGGGCTACCTGTGGGACGCTTCTTGGTGCTGTGCGACATCATGGGATGGTTCCGTGGGATGATGATATTGACCTGTGCATGATGGAAGATGAAATTTCCAGATTGGAAAACCTTCGCGGTGTGTTGGCAGAGCAGGGGCTTGTTCTCTATTACAGGCCTGATTTTGGATTTTATAAAATCTATCCTGTTGACGGCTCTCCAATAACTCAGGGAAAAACACTGGAAGTCTGGCCCTGGAAGTTTCCTTTTGTCGACATCTTTCCAATGACATATGAGAATGGAAAAGTCGATTATGCTCGACGTGCGTGGAAGGCGATATTCCCGAAGGAATACTATCTCCCAGAAGACGTTCTTCCTCCTTGTTGCGAACTACCCTTTGGTCCGATGACACTTCCTGTGGCATCACATTATTTGGGGTATCTGACACAGATGTATGGCGAAGATTGGAATAAGGTTGCTTATGTCCAGTTTTGCCATCGCAATGAATGCTGTCTGAAGAAGGTGAAGGTGGATCTGAGTGATCGCTCCCCGCCGCAATACGTGCTCCCCAAAAGATAAAGAAGTAACTTGTCTCTTATTCTATAGTGATGTAGATCTGAATCAGAGGTGATGTATCGCGCACATCCTCGGGTGTCGTGACGGCTCTGAAGAAAAATGCATGTTGGCCTGTCACGGTCATATTCGTTTAATGGCGCACACTTGATAGGGGGAATATAGTATGCAAGGGGATTTACCACCAATACTGCCGTCAGCGGGTCAACCGTTAGCGCAAAGGATTGATCCAGGGCAAAAGGGGACTCTTATATTCACTTCAGTCGAAGGGGGAGAGTGCAGAGTTGACTATTCTCCCAAAACGCGTTGGACGAGTCTAAAAGCCGTTTTTACCCGTACTGTGGAAGTTTCCTTTTCTCGTCTTATAGGCGGAGAGGAGCGGCGTGTCTCCGTACTTGTTCCAAAGGCGCAAGCAAAAGACGTTGCCAAGAAATTAGAAGCGGAAGCGGCACATGGGAGGGTGGAGGGCGGTCCTTTTACAAAATGTTGGCACTCAATTGAAGCCTTGTGGAAAAGACGTTTTGGCGGCGGCACAGAACAGGCAGCGCCTGAGTATCCTACTCTAGTGGGCGTTGCGCATGGGCTGCCGCACCCTTATGGATTTGGTGCGGAGGTTGCTGCCACCTGGCATATCGGACCGATGGTTTCCCCCCAATTGCCGCCCATCCTGCCACGGCGAGCAGAACCACCATATGTGCTTAAACCTATTTTAGCCCTGAAGTTGAACTTTGGTCGTCTTATTGGAAAAGAAGATCTTTCTGCAGCCAGTAGCGAAATGGACTCAGGGGTGGAGTTAAAATGTAAGGCAAACGGTCTGACCCTCCAGTTTCCTAAGTTTTCTGGTGTCGCCGTCGCCCGATTGCGCGCTCTAGGGTACCCCGTAACTGACCAAACAGGTTGGACAACGCGTGCTCAACTTAAGTTACCCTGGAAAAATCCACCTGGAGTAACTGGACCTGATGCCAAGACATTATTCACTCTGCTCGGGTTGGCAGGGCCGGACATAGCAGGGGAATTTCAAAAAAATCTGAGGGATTTGTTGCGGAGTAGTATCTTCCCCCTTGATGTGACCCAGTATTTGGATGCAATTCCACCAGATGAGCCAGGAGATCACGGGCTTCAACATGCAGCAGCCACTGCAGGGGTGACCCTCCCTCCCGGATACGCAGCACCTCCTCCGGTATTCGTAGCGCCCCCTATCCCATACGGAGCGGCCGCTGCCATCCACCCATTGCTTCCCCTCCTGCCACGAGAGGCAGACGCACAGGGAGTGCCTTTGCTTAAGCCTATTTTAGCCCTGAAGATGAACTTTGGTCGTTTTATTGGAATGGCCCTGCCTCCTGATTCCACTGCCGACATCCCAGGAGTGCAGCTTGATTTTAAACAAACTAGTTTGACCCTCACCTTTCCTATATATCCTGGTAACGTCGACCGATTGCGCGCTCAAGGGTACGTCGTAACTGTCGCACCTGAATCATCGACGGCTAAAATTACTTTACCCTGGAAAAATCCACATGGAGTAACTGGACCTGATGCCAAGACATTATTCGCCCAGCTCGGGTTGGAAGAGCCGACCGTAGCGTGGGAATTTCAAAGAAATCTGCGGGATTCCGTGTTGACAAAAACTGGCATTAATTTGACCCAGTATATGGATGCAATTCCACTAGAAGTGCCAGGAGGTCTCGGGCCTCAACATGCAGCAGCCACTACTGCAGTGGTGACACCCCCTCCCGTATACGTAGCGCCCCCTCCGGCATTCTTGGCGCCCCCTCCCCCATTCGAAGCACCCCCATTCGGAGTGGCCGCTGCCAGCCACCCATTGCCACCCATCCTGCCACGGCTAGGACCACCAACAAATGCGCTTAAGCCTATTTTAGCCATGAAGTTGAACTTTGGTCGTCTTATTGGAATGCCAGGGCTTTCTGAAACCAGTGCCGACATCCCCGGAGTGCAGTTTGAATTTAAACCAACCGGACTGACCGCCAAGTTTCCTGCGATTTCCGAAGATGCCGTCGCCAAATTGCTCTCTCTAGGGTACGAGGTAGCCGTAGGAGGAGAGCCACCGACGGCTCAATTTACTGTACCCTGGACAAATCCACCTGGAGCGGGTCAACCCGATGTCATGACATTATTCGCCCAGCTCGGGTTGAGAGGGGAGGGCATAGAGAAACCATTTCTCTTTAGTTTGAAGGCTTCGGTGCAGTCTAAGCCCCCCTACCTTGATTTGAGAAACTTTTTGCCCGCGGTTCGTGACCTCTATGCGGCACACGTACAAACACAAGGGCCTCCCAGCCCACCACCATATGCTCCTGCGGAAGCGGTTACAGCACCAGTGCAAGCAAATGTCCCCTCCCTCGTGCAAGCGGTTCATGCTTTTGAGGCATCCCAAGACCCCACCGAATTGATGAAGCTGATGGTGAGAACCCCCTTTCCTTCAAAGTTGAGCGCACAGGAGTTTCAAGAATTGGCAATGTTCTTTGATAAGTGCCAAGAAAAAGCCGAGGGGGTCTCAAGGGAGAATGGGAATTATACTACAGAATTCAGGAGATTGTATCAGTTCGTAACAGCAAAAGTCTTCAACCATCGACCAGAAACTCTGGGCCTTGTGGCAAGCATAAGCCGATGGTGTAAACACATGGTAGCCATGGATGCTGCGAACAAAGAGTGGCTGGAGAGTCATCCATCGGCATTAGCCTCGTTCGAAGTTGATCCCTCTGACCTTCGAGAACTTCATAAAGACGATGTGGATGTGCCAGAGCAATTCGAAGATCTAGATTCCGGAATATTACATGTCCTCAAAGATCAATTTGGTAATCCGGTGGAAACCGATGGGTATCGGGCGCATCATTTAAAACAAATAGACATCGAATCCGACTATAAGGATCCTAAAGCTGTTGCCGTCAGAGCCACGAGCTCTATTGTGCCTCCAGCGATAGCGCTTCATGTTGTTCAAAAAGTTGATGATAATGCAATTGGGGTAAAATACCTGCCTAGTGGGGTAGATGGTATACCACCAGCGACGCGTATCACACGCGGCCAAGCCCTGTATCGGTTTTTTACCACGGGGGTTGGTCGGGTTGAGATGGGGGCTGATGTCTTTCATGCGCGCGCTATCACTCCCCTGGGTAAGTCAGCCGAGGGTAAAACACAATGTCGGGATGTCCTGGTGAGTGACCAGGTTCATCCAGATTTTGAAATCTCCGGACCTCCTGACCCAAGCGCCGAAGGCCTGTTTTATTCCCTTGCTGAGCCCACAGACAAACCTGTTCGCGGCGCACCCTTGCCAGAAGGCTTTCAGGTTCCGTCGGAGGAAGAAATGGCCGCTATGACCGAAGCTCAGCGTACGGAACTGGATGACAAGCTTTTAAAGCATTTGATCTATCATCTATACCCAGATGGCATTCGCCCAGCAAAAAACGACCTCAGTTTAGAAATCATCGACATGGCTAAGGCACGAGAAGTGCTAGAGGGTCTCATCGAATCTAGCGAAGACCCCGGGCAGATCCCGGAAATCTTAAACAAGCAATATGTACAAACTCCGGATGGCCATTTGGTCTCTCTCAGGGTCATGTTCACCACCTACTTACATCAGGTGCAGAACGAATTTAAGATTCTGGAAAAAATCGGGAAGCCCTACGTCTATACACTCCACCCACCAGCCATTTTTGCTTTTGGTGGCGATGAAGATCATGAAGACGACCGATTGGCTGGAGCGACGATTATGAATCGTCTCCAATGCTTGGCATTCAAGTATGTTGGGTCTGATCAGTTCGAGCATCTTTCAGCATTTATTCCCAATTGTTATTCCGATCCGACGCTTGCCGATCTATATGAAAAGGCCCTTCCTGGGAAAACCGTGATGTCAATGGAGACTGCTTGGGAAAGTGGAGATTCCAGCTGGAGCGCCGTTGCTCCCGAAGGGACGGTGCTTGTCATCCACACTAACGGAGATGAGTTTGGATTCAACCCCAAAAGCGAGGGGGCAGAAATTTCTGATGATCAAGGCGGGCCAACAATCCTTTCCGCTGCCAGCTTGGATGCAGCTGTATCCGTCGTTGGAAGCACTTGTATTGCCTTTGATCCAACCAATGCCGAGCAGGTTGCTCGTACACATGTCGCATCGGCTAGTAAAAAAGCCCCAGAAGATGTTCGTGCTCAATTCAGCACGGTGCTACGCCTGTCAAAACGAGACCCCGAGCCAAATAAAACGAGATTTGTGTTTGGCGGTGATGACGGTAAGCGCTATGTTGCCGACATGTCTCCTGATGGAAAAATGTTGGTCATCGCCCCATGGATCCCAGGGTTCGGGGCACCAGGGGTCGGGTATAGATCAACGGAGGGGGATAACACGATAGTTGTACGTCTTGATGAGAATGGGAGGATTGTTGCTGAGTCACGCGGCGGCGAGCAAGCTCCAAGGGTAGAGGATGCGAAGGCTCTTCTGAAACTAGCGGCAGAGGTCGCATGGAAGGAGCTCCACCCCCCTAAACCTCCTGAGTTGGAACTAACGCAAGCGGGCTTAATCTCTCTTGCTGCTGCGGCACTTCCACCTGGTACTGTTGATACGAAAGCTGTAGCATCCTATGATCCAAACATCGTAGTAGTTGGTGAGGGACCGGCCGCCAGATCGTACATGGTCTGGATACGAACCCTTGGCAATGGTCAAATGGCTGTCAACATCCAAGAGGAAGGCTCTTACCGAGATTCACGAATGGATGGAAAAATTGGGTTAAATATTGACTCTGATGGAAGGGTTGACTCGGTCTATATTGACGGTGTTCTCGTGGGGCCCCCTGCGATATTTACTGACCCTTCGATCGTAACGCCCGCTCATCAAGTGCTTATAAAATCAGTATGTACCGGGATCATGAAGCAGAAGTCCTCTTTTAGTACGGGTCGCGACTGGGATGGTAGACCCGCGGTTGCGGTGTCCTCCGTTCTTCGGGCTCCCTTAGAGGTGCCCGAGTACCAGCTACCACAAATTGGGAAAGTTTTGCACACCACCTTCGCTCCAGGCGCCCCACGGCTGTTCGAGGTCAAGCTACGTGGTGACGATCTAAAGAATTTGGCTGGTGTTGATGCAGGGGGGCTTTCTAGAACCTACCTTGGGCTTTTGTCCCATGGCTTTGCACAAGGAGCCAATATAGCGTGCTTCGCCCGGTCAAAAGATGATCGCAGTGCTCGAAGTGACAAGTTCTCTGCTAAAATGAATGAAGAGGCGTATAAGACGATGGGAGAGCTGTTTTCCATCTGTTGGGACTCGGTATCTGAACTGCCAGGACAAGGGAATCACTGGGATCGTACACTGATGACAGGTGATTATTTTTGTCAGGGTTTGTTTGCCACTGCTTTCCATCTGACCTATGCTCAGACTCAAGGCCCTTTGACCCCAGAGCTTCAAAGATCCTTACGGGAATACATTGTAACAAATACGGACGCGCACTTTGAAGGTGATTTGGTGCATGCCTTATTAGATTTTCGGACGGGAGCTGATGTAGCACAGTGCCTGAGGGGTGACCCGAATGCAGAGCTGTATAGTTCTGACGATCCCGGGCAAAAGGGGAAAATTAGTGAGGAAATCGAATTACTTGCGGTTTCGTTGAAAAATCCTGCGAACCTGTCCCAGGCCGAAATTACAAGAATGCAACAACGGCTAAAGAGCCTACGCGAGACCAAGGCTCTCTCTGAGCGAGTGGAGTCTATTTGCCGCGTTGTTCACAGTCACGAACCTTTCTGGACTGGCGGGGAGCACAATGCGGAAGTCGCTGAAGCTCTGAAAACTCCACCTGAAGACAGAGATGATACCCAGAAAGACATGGTGGCGGCTCTGAAAACTCCACCTGCAGACAGAACTGCAGAACAGAAAGCCATCGTGAAAGGACTGGCAGACTTTAAATATATTGATGATGGCTGGGAGTCGAATAAGGTTGTCATTGCAGCTCGGCAAAAGTTATCTGGAGATAGATCTGAAAATGAGAAAGCTATCTTGGCAGCTCTGGGAAAGAAACCTGAAGATAGAACTGATGAGGAGTTAGCTATCTTGGTAGCACTGCCAGGCGATAAATTTAGAGAAGAAACCTGGGAGTGGAGTAAGGATGTCATTAAAGCTCTGAAAAATCAACCTGCAGACAGAACTCCAGAACAAATCGCCATCGTGGCAGCTCTGAAAAAGTCACCTAAAGATAGAACTGATCAGGAGTTATCCATCTTGGTGCCGCAGCCAGGCGATAAATTAATGACTGAAGCCTGGGAGTTGAATCAGAAGGTCATTGCAGCTCTGAAAAAGCCACCTGGAGAGAGAACTGAAGATGAGGCAGCCATCTTGGCGGCACTGCCACAGGAATGGGATCGGGCCCAGGGGGACCCGGAGTATATGGATACTCAGTGGGCTGTTGTCGGCCTTTCAAAGGATACACTTCAAGGGGTGCAATATATTGCTTCTGGGATGGCACGTGGAGTCAAGACTAGCGTCGCAAGTAGAGAACAGGCTTGGGACGAAGTTCGTAGAACTGGATTAAAGGCATACGCTGAAAAGGTTCAGGGCAAAATGAGCAGAGAACAAGTTGTGATGAATTTCAAGATGGACCATCCTCACCCCGACGCTGATACAAGGAGGCGCTATGAATGGATAAAAACGTGGTTAGAGAGTGAAGCGTCCGATGATGAGGTTAGAGAGTTTGTCGAGTGGATTACTGGCGCGCCTGGTGTTCCCAAAAAGGGTCTCCTTTTTGCTTGTGAAGAGGGAAACAAAGGCCCCATTCCTTTTGTTCATACATGTGCATGTCAGATGGTCATTTCACCTCCAAGAAACGTACACGAGAGCAAGCGCGCTTTATACAATACAAGAGAGGGGTTTTTAGACTTCATAAAAGAGGGTATGAAGATCAAAACATTGACCGCAGCGTAATATATACTGGTTCCAGTGGAAAGTTGGATAGATGCCGAAGAAAAAGTCCGCAGATTCGAGTTGGCAAAAACACCCCCTGCTACTATAAGTAGGGGTTGTTTTTACCAATTCGAAGATGCGAATTTTTGCGATGGCAAGGTATCCAGCTTTCAGCAGGAACCGGTATGTTACTCCTCCCGCGATGTCTGAGCGTCAGCTAAAGCAACACTCTCTACATCGACGGTGATAGCCCGAAGCTGTTCTGCAATAGACTCTGGAACATCACCTTGGCATCTCCCGCCAAGGTGCTTTGCCAGGAATCTCTCCATAGCAACAGAAAAGGCGAGTCTATTCTCCACTCGTGCAAAGCCATGGCCTTCGTCAGGAGCGCATATATATTCTACATCTCTTCCTAAAGAGCGAAGGGCGATGACAATCTGGTCAGACTCCGCCTTTTTCACGCGAGGGTCATTAGCCCCCTGCACAACAAGCAACGGTGCGGTGATCTGCTTCGCTGAAAAGAGAGGGGACTGACGCTCTAGGCGGGCGATATCATCGGGCTTGTGGAGATCTCCAAGACGTTCGTTCATATAGCTTCTTCCCGTTTCCCAATAGGCGGGGAAACTCTGGAGAAGGGTGATAAGGTTCGAAGGCCCT